>NZ_CP069303.1:1210909-1513636 GCF_016839145.1 Shinella sp. PSBB067
CGATCGAGGCGCCGATATAGGCGAGCCTGTCGAGCTTCATGCTGAAGCGGGTCACCGGCTGCAGCCAGCCGCCGGCCGTGGAAGCAAGGCCCGCCTGCCGGAGAAAGTTGCGGAAGAAGGGTGACCAGGTGGGCGTGTTCCAGTCCCCCGCGACGATGACCGGCGCCGTTTCGAGATCGCCCTTCACCGCGTCTGCGGCGGCGGAAAGATAGGCGTTGCGATCGCGCCACTTCCACGGCCGGCGCGGCGTTTCGGGATGGAAGGCATAGAGGAAGAGCGGCTTGCCGTTCAGCTCCAGTTCCAGCCGCAGGGGCTGCTTGTAGGCATATTCCTCGGTGAAGGCGCGCTTCAGCTCGGTTTCCGCGCGGATCGGCAGCCGGGAGAAGACCTTGAGGTCGTCGCGCGCGCGGCTTTCGGCGCTGCTTTCGTGGGGATAGAGCCCGGAGGCGGACAGCGCCTGTTCCCACGTCGCCGTCGTTTCCTGCAGCACGACGATGTCGGGCTTTTCCCGGCGCAGGATGTCGATGAAGACGGCGGGGTCCTTCTCGTTATCGACGTAGAGATTGGCGGTGAGCACCTTCAGCCCGCTGCCGGGGCCGAAGGAGCGGGCGGTCGGCACGTCGAAGGCGGGAATGAGCGCGACGGCGACGCCGAGAAGCGCGATCGCGATCGCCTTCAGACGACGCGTCACGAGGGCGCCGACGAGGAAGAAGGCACCGGCGGTCACCACATAGGGCCAGGCGAAGGTGAGGAGATCGACGAGCCAGAACCGGTCGGCGGCAAGCACGACCACGCTCACGGCGAAAAGGTAGGCAATGACGCCCGGCAGGACGAGGACGCGGTAGGCGAGGGCGACCGGTCCCCGGCGGCGTTCTGTCGGCATCGACTGTTCCTTCTGCATCGCGGGATTCGGGTCAGGTCGATTCCCGTAACGGGAGGTTTGCATGTACCGCGCTCATGCCGATGCTGCAATGCATTGCGGGCTTGCCGGGAAAGAGGGCCGCCGGTTCGTCGCTTCCGGCCGTACGAATGCGCCCCGCATGCCGCACGCCGGGGTTTGTCGCTCCTATCGGACGGGGCGCTGCAAGCTGCCTCGACTGATTGTTTGATGTGGTACCTTTCAGCGTCCCTTTCGGCGGTTTGTGCCCGCGACTTGGGTGCCTCTGCGAAGACAGAAAAGGGGACGTTGCTCTCCGGTTTCCGGCATGGGCCTTTCCGTTTTCGCATCCGCCTCGCGCTCCATGGCGAAACGGATGGAAGGGGTCTCCTTCCGGACGGTATCCATCCCGGCGGACGATGCCGACGCATCCGCCATTTCCTGCCCCTTATGTGCCGCACAGGCACGCCCGGCGCGCCGTCCGGGGGCTTGTGAAGCGAAAGGCCGGTCCGACGCCCCCCGCTTCCCCCGTGTCGCCGGAGGGAGACCATTTTCCGCGGGCCCCATGGTGAAGGCGCACGTCCTTCCCCCACCACAAGCGCCGACCCCGCCTCGCTGCAACGCCTTGCAGTGTATCCGCGGCGGGATGGGGGATTGTAGGCACGGGTTCGCAGGGCGGCGAAAAGGCGGGGGTTGTTTTTCCTGGAATTGAGGGGGCGCCATGGGGCCTGGATCCTCGGGTCGAGCCCGAGGATGACGAAAAAAGGGAAGGTGAGGGAGAAAGGCAGCACCGCCCATGCCGCGCCGTTTGAAAGAGGGGGGCGGGCGCCGTGATCGTTCCACATGTCGCACCGCTCATTTGACGGGAAACCGTTTACCACTCCTCCGTCACCCTCGGCCTTGAGCCGAGGGTCCCCAGCCGCGCACGCCTGCCTGACGGCATTCGAAGGCATGCCCATGCCGTATGATGACTGACGTTGAAACGGAAAACCCGGGGATCGCTCCCCGGGTTTTCGTTTGTCGGGTCAATCGGTGCAGGCTCAGCTGCAGCCGCTCGTTGCGCCGCAGGTGTCGCACTTCTCGCAGGTGCCGTTGCGCACCATTGTGAAGTTCTGGCACTCGGAGCACATGTTGCCCGTGTAGCCCTGCGCGATGGAGCGCATGCGGCGTTCGGCTTCCAGCTTCTTGGCGTCGGCCTTGGCGCTGGCGGCTTCGGCGGCGGCCTTGTCGGAGAAGAGGGCGGTCACGCCTTCGGGAGCAGCCTCCTCGACGGTTTCGTCCGCGATCTCCTCGGCAAGCTCGGCGGCGCGTTCCTCATAGTCCCGCTTGAAGGCGACGATTTCGGACGTGGCGGCGGCGATTGCCGGTTCCAGCTTGCGGGCGGCGTTGCCGGCGAAGGAAGTGACGTTGCCGGACGAGGCTGCCTTGGCGGGCGCGGCGGTGGCGGCGCCCTTCGGCTCGGAAAGCGGGCGCTCGCTCTGGCCGCCCTGGACGAGGGTCGGCTTGTGGCCGCGCGTCCAGCCGGTCGAGATCAGGTTGGTCTTGCCTTCCTGGATGCCCTTGCCGAGCGCCGTGTTGCCGAAGTCGGAGGTATCGACATGGGCAAGGTCGTGGCGGCCGAGATAGGAGACGGCAAGCTCGCGGAACACATAGTCGAGGATCGACGTGGCGTTCTTGATCGCGTCGTTGCCGATGACCATGCCGGCCGGCTCGAACTTGGTGAAGGTGAAGGCCTCCACATATTCCTCAAGCGGCACGCCGTATTGCAGGCCGAGCGAGATGGCGATGGCGAAGTTGTTCATCATCGCGCGGAAGGCGGCGCCTTCCTTGTGCATGTCGATGAAGATCTCGCCGAGGCGGCCGTCGCCGAATTCGCCTGTGCGCAGGTACACCTTGTGCCCGCCGATGACGGCTTTCTGGGTGTAGCCCTGGCGACGGTTCGGCAGCTTCTCGCGGTCGCGCACCAGGCGCTCGACGATCCGCTCGACGATCTTCTCCGTGACCTGCACGGCCTGGGCGGCGGCAGGCGCGGCGACCAGCGCCTCGACGGCATCGTCCTCGTCCTCCTCGTCCTCGATCAGCGAGGAATTGAGCGGCTGCGAGAGCTTGGAGCCGTCGCGGTAGAGGGCATTGGCCTTCAGCGCGAGCTTCCAGGAGAGCATGTAGGCGTTCTTGCAGTCCTCGACGGTCGCCTCGTTCGGCATGTTGATCGTCTTGGAGATGGCGCCGGAGATGAACGGCTGGGCGGCCGCCATCATGCGGATGTGGCTTTCGACCGAAAGGTAGCGCTTGCCGATCTTGCCGCAGGGATTGGCGCAGTCGAAGACCGGCAGGTGCTCGGCCTTGAGGAAGGGCGCGCCTTCCAGCGTCATCGCGCCGCAGACATGGATGTTGGCGGCCTCGATCTCCTTCTTCGTGAAGCCGACATGCTCCAGAAGGTTGAAGGATATGTCGGAAAGCTGCTCGTCCGAGACCTTCAGCACATCCTTCAGGAAGTCGGCGCCGAGCGTCCACTGGTTGAAGGCGAACTTGATGTCGAAGGCCGACTTGAGGCCGGAATTGACGGCCTCGATCTTCTCGTCGGTGAAGCCCTTGGCCTTCAGCGAGCCGGGATTGACGCCCGGTGCCTGGTTCATGTTGCCGTGGCCGACCGCATAGGCCTCGATCTCGGCGATCTGGGCTTCCGAATAGCCGAGCGTGCGCAGCGCTTCCGGCACGGCGCGGTTGATGATCTTGAAGTAGCCGCCGCCGGCGAGCTTCTTGAACTTCACCAGCGCGAAGTCGGGCTCGATGCCGGTCGTGTCGCAGTCCATGACGAGGCCGATCGTGCCGGTCGGCGCGATGACGGTCGTCTGGGCGTTGCGGTAGCCGTGCTTCTCGCCAAGCTCGACGGCCTTGTCCCAGGCCGCGACGGCATGGGCCACGAGCGCCTCGTCCGTGCAATCGGCATGGACGAGCGGAACCGGGTTGACGGACAGCGCCTCATAGCCGGCCGCTTCGCCATAGGCGGCGCGGCGGTGGTTGCGCATGACGCGCAGCATGTTGTCGCGATTCGGCGCGAAGTTGGGGAACGGACCGAGCTCGCCGGCCATCTCGGCCGAGGTCGCATAGGCGATGCCCGTCATGATGGCGGTCAGCGCACCGGCGATGGCGCGGCCTTCGGCCGAGTCGTACGGGATGCCGGAGGACATCAGCAGGCCGCCGATATTGGCGTAGCCGAGGCCGAGCGTGCGGTACTCGTAGGAGAGTTCGGCGATCTGGCGCGAGGGGAACTGCGCCATCATGACCGAGACCTCGAGCACGATGGTCCACAGGCGCACGGCATGTTCGTAGTCGGCGATGTTGATCTTCTTCGTCGCCGCGTCCTTGAACTGGAGAAGGTTCAGCGAGGCGAGGTTGCAGGCCGTGTCGTCGAGGAACATGTATTCCGAGCACGGGTTCGACGCGCGGATGGGTCCGGCCGCCGGGCAGGTGTGCCAGTCGTTCATCGTCGTGTTGAAGTGCAGGCCCGGATCGGCCGACGCCCAGGCGGCGTGGGAGATCTGCTCCCAGAGGTCGCGCGCCTTCAGCGTCTTCATGACCTTGCCGTCCTTGCGGGCGGTGAGGTTCCAGGTGCCGTCATTCTCGACGGCCCGCAGGAAGTCGTCCTTCAGCGAGACGGAATTGTTGGAGTTCTGGCCGGAGACGGTGAGATAGGCTTCCGAATCCCAGTCCGTGTCATAGGTCTTGAACTCGATGTCCTTGTAGCCCTGCCTGGCGAACTGGATGACGCGCTTGATGTAGTTTTCCGGAACCTGGCTCTTCTTGGCGGCGCGGATTTCGCGCTTGAGGGCCGGGTTCTCGGCGGGGTCGTAGCAGCGCTCGCCCTCGGCCGAGCAATTGATGCAGGCCTTCATGATGGCCTTGAGGTGGCCGGCGACGATCTTCGAGCCGGTGACGAGCGCCGCCACCTTCTGCTCTTCCTTGACCTTCCAGTTGATGTAGTCCTCGATATCGGGATGGTCGATGTCGACCACGACCATCTTGGCCGCGCGGCGCGTCGTGCCGCCCGACTTGATGGCGCCCGCCGCCCGGTCGCCGATCTTCAGGAAGCTCATCAGGCCGGAGGAGCGGCCGCCGCCCGAAAGCTTTTCGCCTTCGCCGCGCAGGTGCGAGAAGTTGGAGCCGGTGCCGGAGCCGTATTTGAAGAGGCGCGCTTCACGCACCCACAGGTCCATGATGCCGTTCTCGTTGACGAGGTCGTCCTCGACGGACTGGATGAAGCAGGCATGCGGCTGGGGATGCTCGTAGGCCGACTTGGATTTGGTCAGCTTGCCGGTGAAGGGGTCGACATAGAAATGGCCCTGGCCGGGACCGTCGATGCCATAGGCCCAGTGCAGGCCCGTGTTGAACCACTGCGGCGAGTTCGGCGCGACGCGCTGCGTGGCGAGCATGTAGGCGAGTTCGTCCTTGAAGGCGGCAGCATCTTCCTCGGAAGCGAAATACTTGCCCTTCCAGCCCCAGTAGGTCCAGGTGCCGGCGAGGCGGTCGAAGACCTGGCGGGCGTCGGTTTCCGAGCCGAAGCGCTCACCCTCGGGGAGCGCCTTCAAGGCTTCGGTATCCGGCACGGAGCGCCACAGGAAGGAGGGAACGTCGTTCTCCTCGACCTTTTTCAGGCGCGCCGGCACGCCGGCCTTGCGGAAATATTTCTGCGCGAGGATGTCGGCGGCGACCTGGGAGAACTGGGCCGGCACGTCGATATCCGCGAGCCGGAAGACGATGGAGCCGTCCGGGTTCTTGATCTCGCTGGTGGCCTTGCGGAACTCGATCTCCGCATAGGCCGACTGGCCGGGTTTGGTGAAACGACGTTCTATGCGCATCTTGCCTTGTCCTCTTCTGCCGCATCCTGCCATGAAAACAGGGCGCAATTATCCCCGTCCGGCCGCAATGCCCTTGCAGCCAGCCCCGATCTTCCTGTGCTTGTGGGAAACCCGATCGATCTCGGATGTCCTGTATCTTGTGTCGAGTTTGGCTGCAAACACTAAATATAGTATTAACAGTTTCTTTATTCCAGACCCAATGGTCGCTCGGGCGCATCAAAAATCAGACGCAGAAACATCCTTGCGGCAAGCGGATCATCCGCCCGCCACATATGCAGGAAACGCGATTTCGTGATGGGAACCGACCTCGTAACAATACGGTCCGTCGCCGCCGCAACTTGGGCTTCATTAACCTCATCAGGCCGATTCCCGTCAAGGGCTGGTTTGTGAATGAAGTTTGAACCCCATATCTAGTGGGTTCATGCTGTGGAAAATGGGGACATCGCGCAAGTCCTGAAAAATCAGCGGGTTCAGGGCAAAATATGAACCGGCGACAAGCTTGTCTGTGGAAAAGCGGAAAAAATTACAGGTGAAAAGACGGGGATTTTCGATGCCCCGACATCAGGGAATAGCCAGCCTCGCCGGGTTGTGATCCGTGGATAAAGTGATTCTCTCCCGTTACGTCAGGATCGACCGCGCCGGTCAGGGGATCCCGGACCGGAAGGCGCCTGCGGTCGTGTCAACCGGGGAAAACTGCAGGAATAGCAACACGGCCGGACAGGCGAAGAAACCTCCGCCGATCTGGAAAAAAAAGCCATATCAATGGGATGTAACGCGAAACCTCGCGTGGTTTCCAGCCGGGGCGGCCTGTCAGCCGCGCGCGCCCTTGGCGATCGGCTCCTGGTAGGTGAAGCCCATGTCCCAGGGGAAATAGATCCAGGTGTCCTGACTGACCTCGGTAACGAAGGTATCGACCAGCGGCCGGCCCTTCGGCTTGGCATAGACGGCGGCGAAATGCGCCTTGGGCAGCATGGCGCGGACCTGCGCGGCCGTCTTGCCGGTATCGGTGAGGTCGTCGACGATGAGGATGCCTTCGCCGCCCTGCTGGGTGAGCTCCGGCGATATGCCCTTGAGGACATGCATCTCGCCCTGCGAGACATAGTCGTGATACGAGGCGACGCAGACCGTCTCGATCAGGCGGATGTTGAGCTCGCGCGAGATGACGGCCGCCGGAACGAGGCCGCCGCGGGTGATGCAGACGATCGCCTTCCATTCGCGGTCGCCGTCCGCCAGCCGCCAGGCGAGCGCGCGCGCATCGCGGTGGAACTGGTCCCAGGATACGGGGAAGGCTTTGTCGGGCAGCGACATGACGGGCTCCTGATAGGCGGAAAAAGCAGATTCCTTCTCTCTAATGCAGTTCGCCGGCCAAGGAAATCGTCGCCCGGCCGCAGGGGCCGGGCGATCCACAGGCAAGTCCGCCTCAGCGCGACATCAGCACCGGCACGCGGGCATCGCGCATCATGGCGCTGGTGACGCCGCCGAAGAGGCGCTGGCGCAGCCGCGAATGGCTGTAGGCGCCCATGACGATGAGGCCGGCATCGATTTCCGTCGCGCGGCGGTTCAGCGTCTCGGCCACCGAATGGCTGCCGGACGTGCCGGAGGCGACGGTGGTCTTGATGCCGTGCCGCGCAAGGGTCGCGGCGAGCTCCGCCCCGCAGAGGTCGCGCGACTGCATGGCGGTTTCCGGCGGGTCGACCGTGAAGATTTCCACCTCCTTCGCGCCGGTGAGGAAGGGCAGGGCGTCGAAGGCGGCGCGGGCCGATTCCCGCGAGCCGTTCCAGCCGAGCAGCACGCGCTCGATCGGCGCGGGGCCGGCCGGCGCGTTGGAGACGAGATAGACGGGGCGGCCGCTCTCGTAGAGCAGGTCCTCGATGTCCTCGCGCGCCGGGCCGTCGAGGTCCGGGTCGAACTGGCCGGCAATGACGATGTCGGCGCCGCGGGCGCTGTCGATGACGCCGGCCGAGGCATAGCCGGCGGTGCCGGTGAAGAGGCGCCATTCATAGGAGATGTCGTCGCGTTCGCAGCGCGACCGGAAGGCCTGCTCGACCTCGCGCGACTGGCGCTGCGCCCGCTCCTGGAGGTCGAGAACCGCGTTCGGATCGGGATATTCCATGGGCGCGATCAGCGTGACGACGACCGGGGATTCCGCGTGAATGCCGATGACGTGCCCGCCCGTGCGGCGCGCCAGCGCCAGCGCATGCTCCGTCACCTTGCCGGTGTCCTCGGTGGCGCTCAGCACCGCCACGATGGTCTTGTAGCTCATATCGGCCTCCTGTCTTCGTTAAGGCGAGCCTGCGCCTGCCGTGCCGCGCAAACCTTGATCCCGATCAAGACGCGGCCTTGCTCGCGGCGATTTCGGCAATCATCGCAAGTATATCACGTTCGGCCGCCTGCGCCGGGGATTCCTCCCGGCTGCGGATGACGATCTCGGTCGAGAAGCGGTTTTCCGTAAAGCGCGGATAGGAGCCGATGCTGGTTTCGGGATGGTTCTTCTGGATCGCGGCGAGCGCGCTGCCGATGTCGCCTTCGCCGAAGGGCGAGGCGACGGAGCGCTGGAGCATGGGCTGGCCGCCCTTGAGCTTCGGCACGACCGTGCCCAGCATGGCGGTGAAGACCTGCGGCACGCCGGCCATGACATAGACATTGCCGATGTTGAAGCCCGGCGCCGTGGAGACGGCGTTCTCGATATGGACAGCCCCTTCAGGCATGCGCGCCATGCGCTGGCGGGCCTCGTTGAACTCGACGCCGCGCCGCGCATACATGGCGCCGAGCAGCTCCATGGCGAGCGGGTCGTGCAGGCACGGCACGCCGAAGGCCTTCGAGACCGCGTCGGCCGTGATGTCGTCATGCGTCGGGCCGATCCCGCCGGACGTGAAGACATAGGTGTGGCGCGCGCGCAGCGCATTCAGCGCCTCGACGATGGCGTCCTCGTCGTCGCCGACGATGCGCACCTGCTTGAGGTCGATGCCGGCGAGGAAGAGCACGTCGGCGAGCTGGCCGATATTCCTGTCCTTGGTGCGCCCGGTCAGGAGTTCGTCGCCGATGGCGAGCATGGCGGCGGTGGCGATGGGAGCGTTGCTCATGGGCGTTCTCTGGATTTCGGCAGCAATGCCGACCGGAATCGGCGACATTGTCAATGGCGGGTGAACAGTCTGTCGACCGGGCGGCTCCGTGTCGCCGCCGCCTTGAAGTGCTACATCCAAGGCGATACCGCGATCAAGCGGAAAGGCACCCCAAGTCAGGAGACGACGATGGCGAAAGTTCTGGTTCTTTACTACTCGGCCTACGGCCACATCGAAACGATGGCCTATGCCGTTGCGGAAGGCGCAAAGTCGGCCGGTGCCGACGTGACCGTCAGGCGCGTCCCCGAACTGGTGCCGGAAGACGTCGCCAAGGCCTCCTACTACAAGGTCGACCAGAAGGCGGAGATCGCCACCGTCGACGAGTTGCAGAACTACGATGCCATCATCGTCGGCGCCGGCACGCGCTACGGCACGGTCGCCTCGCAGATGCGCAATTTCTGGGATCAGACGGGCGGCCTGTGGGCCGAGGGCAAGCTGGTCGGCAAGGTCGGCTCGGTCTTCACCTCCACCGCCACCCAGCACGGCGGCCAGGAATCGACCATCCTCGGCTTCATCCCGACGCTGCTCCACCACGGCCTCGTGGTCGTCGGCCTGCCCTACGCCTTCCAGGGCCAGATGGGCGTGGAGGAGGTCAAGGGCGGCTCGCCCTACGGCGCTTCCACCATCACCGGCGGCGACGGCTCGCGCCAGCCCTCCGAAGTGGAACTCGATGCCGCCCGCTACCAGGGCGCCCATGTCGCGAAGATCGCGGGCAAGCTTTCGGCCTGACGTTCTCCTGAAACGTCGCTGAAAAAGAGGGTGCGGCCAGCGTCAGGGGCCGCACCCTTTTTGTTGTCCGCACGGAAGGAAGCTGGTGCGGGCGGCGGGGATCGAACCCGCACAGCCAAGGCCGAGAGATTTTAAGTCCTGTGGACGATTTTCCGGCATAATAAAAACAATATGTTAGACGGGCATCTGCGACCATTTGGTCACAGGATGGGGCACAACTGGTCACAGGTTGGTCACGAGTTTTGACGTGCCCCAATGCAAGAGATATACAATTTAGGGAATCGTTGCGGGCGTGGTGAAAGGGTAAACACAGCAGACTTAAAATCTGCCGCCGATGGCTTGCGGGTTCAAGTCCCGCCGCCCGCACCAACGGCGATGAGAGACCACACATTGCGCAAGGTCAGCTTGTCGCGCTCGACTTCCTTAGCCCACGTTTTCTTGAACGCCAGCCACTCGT
Source organism: Shinella sp. PSBB067 (assembly GCF_016839145.1). NCBI lineage: Bacteria > Pseudomonadati > Pseudomonadota > Alphaproteobacteria > Hyphomicrobiales > Rhizobiaceae > Shinella > Shinella sp. PSBB067. Next base: position 1,220,954 of record NZ_CP069303.1, read on the forward strand.
TCCACTCCATGGGGCGGATAGGCTTCCCGTCTCGGTCGAACAGGAAGGAAACCCGCTTCCGCTTGAACATACGGATCGTGGAGTGAGTGCCGTGGTTTTCCACTAGGAACTGGGTCTTGGCGAGGTCCATCAGATTTCATCCAGAATGATGGTGTCAGCGCGGGTTCCATGAATGCGAGACACCTGTTGCGGGTTCGGGCCGGGTGTGCGGCCCCGAAAGTCCACAAAGGCATGACCGTAGATGATCGCCTTGGTGAGAAGATCGGCGTAGTCCTTGAGGGACACCGCCCTCGGGGGGAAGTTGAACTCCAGTTGCCGGGGATCGGGCCTCGGCTTGACTCCTCGGACGTTCATGCTGTTCGCCTCCAATGGCTGTTGCAAGGGTGCGAGCCGCCGAAGCGGCGCGCGGGGTGTTAATCATGATCTCCATGAGGAGGAGCTTGGTGTCCGCGTAGGAAAACCCCGCACGATTGGCGAGGATATGGACCCCTGTGCGGTTCTCAGCCATTACCAACCCTTGGTGATCTTCGGCTTCGGGGCGGCGTAGCCCTTCTTCCAAAACAGGCAATACTTGGTCTTGGCTGCGGCCACTTCCGGGTAGTCCCGGTCCTTCATCAGGGCCATGCAATCGCCGTGCTTGGTCCAGCCGGAGGAGACGGCGCGGTAATCGGCTTCGTTCTTGACCACGATTTCCTTCGGGTAGTTGAACCGCTTGTGGAACTCGGCAGGGAACTTTGTGGCGCGGGGCTGGAGACCGGGCGCGCGGCAATGGGTTCCCGCTGCGTTGCAGGACCAGTCGAACGGAACCTCGAACGCCTTGGCCGGTCGGGTGGCGGCGGCGACGGAGAGGACGACGGAGGCGGCAATGGCGATAGCGATAACGGTGGAGGTCTTCATGTTGGGGTCCTTTCGTTAGGGCGTGTTTCCGCCCGGAAGCGTCACCCAAATGGTCACGCAGGGGATGAGGTTGAGGCACAGTCGGCGGTTGAACGGGGACCAGTGGGCCCCCATCCAGAAGCTGGCGAGGCGGAACAGAACTCCGGCCTTCATGTCACTTCCCGACGTTCACGAACGGGAGGGACGCACCGGGAACCATCGTGGTCGGGAGGACTCCGCTCCACTTCTCGACGGCGGTGAGGTCCACCAGCGAGGGGTTGTCACGGAGGGCTGCGCCTCGGGCGCGGATTGCGTCGGCTTCGGCCTCGCCCTTGAGGCGTACTGCATCGGCTTCTGCCTGTGCCTGTGCGCGGGTGGCGTCGGCGGCGGCGCGGGCCTGTGTGACGGTGATCTCGGCCTGAACCTTCTCACGCTCGGCGTTCTGTCGGAGCTTCTGGACCTCGATCTCGGCGCTCATGCGCTCCTCGATCTTGGCCTCGTAGGTGTCCGAGAAGTCGATATTCTCGATCTGAACGCTCTCGATCACGACAGGGCCGACAACGGCGTCCTGCAAGGTCATCTGAATGTCGGCGTTCAGCTTTCCGCGCTCGGTGATCGCCCGCTGCGCGTTGTAGCCGCCGAAGACGTTCTTGACCTGCGCCATCAACTGGCGCTCAACCAGTCGGGACATAAGGTTGTCTTCCGTGCCGTATTCCGAATAGACGAGACCTGCCTTGTCGCCGGGGATCGAGTAGTTGATCGAGACGTGGAGCGCCGCCGTCTGCTGGTCCGCCGAGTAGGCCATGACGTTCTCGTAGGTCTTGGCCTTCGAGCGAATATCGACGGTGCGAACGCCGTCCACGAACGGCATCTTGAAGTGAAGGCCGGGCTCCGCGACGGTCATGATCGCGCCGTTGCGGGTGACGACGCCGCGTTCACCCTGATCGACCACAAAGAAGGAGCCGAAGGAGGTAGCGGCAATTGCGAGGGCGGCGACACCGAGGGCTGCGAATTTAACGGACATGCTTGGTTCCTTTCTTGGAGGTCTTGGATCGGGTGTTGGTTGCGTCGTTGAAGAACTTGGCGGCGGCGAAGATGCCGATGATGATGAGGGCCGCGATGACGGCCCGACCGATCAGGGTGGCGATCATGCGGTCGCCTCCAGAGCGGCGTAGGTGAAGCTGCGGAACGGGCCCGGAACCCACTCGGCTTCCGCATCGGTTGCCACGATCACGTCGAGGCCGAGCGCCCCGTCGAACCAGAGGCCGACCACTTCCTTGCAGTCCTCGAACGAGTAGTGAGCCCGGATACCGCCGTGCTGGAGGTCGTGGGTCGAGCGGACGAGGTTGTGCAGGAGGTCGAGAAGCGTATCCGAGAGGTGGAAGACCGCGGTGTCGCCGGGGATCAGCGAGAGGTCGCCGGACGCGGCGTCGAGCTTGAAGCGAAGGCCGGTGCCGTCGCCGTCAACGAGGGCTCCGGTGATTACTAGCGTCGGGAAGACGCCCTGCGGCGGGTTGACGTAGCATTCGAGGTCTTTGAGCATTTGGCTTCCTTTCGGTGCGCAAAAGAAAAGCCCCCGGCGGGACCGAGGGCTGCGTGGACTTCATCAATGGATGGTTGGTTCGGAGGCGCTATGCCGCTTCCAGAACGTGGACGATCTCCTCAAGGGAGGTCGGTCTGATCTGCATGTAGCGCATGGTCGTGACGATGGCCGAGTGGCCCATCCATTCCATGACGCGCTTCACGTCTACCCCGCCGAGAACCAGCCGGGTGCAGCAGGTGTGCCGGAGCGTGTGCGGCGTTACGTCCCCCATCTGAAGGGCTTCCCGCATGGTGTCCCATCGGGACCGCATGGCTCCCCGAGCGAAGCCCTCGAACGGGCCCCATCCCTTCACCTTCTTCCGCTCCTTGAGGATCGCTTGGCATCGCTTGGTGAGCGGAACGGTGCGCGGCTTGTTGGTCTTGGTGTGCCAGAACGTCACCGACTTGAAATCGGGGCCGAAGGCGTCCCACCTGACCGGGACCATTTCGGAGAAGCAGCGGGCTCCGGTGTCGATCAACAGGATCGTCAGATCGTGGAGGTCGTCGTAGCCCATGCTCTCCCAGTAGGCGAGCAAGGCGCGCTCCTCTTTGTCGTCCAGATACCGGAAGCGGGTCTGCTCGATCTTGTTCCACCGGAGGCGCGGTGTGTTGACCACGATGCCGTTGTCCTTTGCCACCTTGAGGAGCTTGGATAGTGCGGCGGTACGCTTGTTGACGGACGACGGCGTGAGGCCCTTGTCCGCGAAGTGGACCCGCATGTCGGCAGCTTCTGCCGGGGTGATCTCGCTGACTACCTTGTTCCGACCGAAGTATTCGACCACCTGCAAACCGTTGCGCAATAGGGACGGTGCGGCTCGCATGTCCTTCCATTCGGTGCGCGCAACGTGGTCGTAGAGGTTCCCGAGGAGGGTAAGGTCGCGGCCTGTCTTGGCGCGGGGGATCGTGGTGGCCGGAGGGAGAGGCTTCCCCTGTTCAATCGCCAGCTTCGCGGCGGTTTCCCATGCCTCGGCCTCGGCGCGGGTCTTGAAGGTTGGCCGGAGGCGTTTCCCCTCCGGTGTACGCACGTCTGCTTGAAAGAGGCTACCCCGTTGTCGGGCCATTCGCTTCTCCTATGATTTCGTCTATGCGGTCCCCTAAGTTCCGCCCGAGGCGGGTCGGGGCGATGATGTTGGATCGTGTATCGGTTACGTCGGGAACCTGCGTTATCAAGTTCAGTCCATGCTCACGGCGGCTACCGTCCCCATCATGGGTGAATGCTGTGGACCCCAAGGTGCGGACTGCTCTCGATAGCGCAGACTTCGACAGACCTGTGGCCCGGACCAAATCCGCTGCGGTTGTTCCGGGCTTGTTTAGTATGTGGAGGAGGACAGAGAGTTGGCTTATCTCCATACGCGGGTAGAGTTCCCTGATCTCCTCCACGATCCTGATTAGGGCTTTCACCCCCGCGTTATTAGGTTGCTTCTTGGTCATGGCACCCACCTTTGGTTCCCGTAATGGGTCTTTTATAAGCCGCCTCCCTTCCGCCCGTCAATTTGGCGGCGAGAGGATTTTCATTCCCTGCTCCAGCTTCGCCTTCGCCCATTGAATGGGTTGCTGAACGTCCTTCCCAGTGGGCTCGGCCCCGTTGGCAAGGGCACGGATGGCGCACAATAGAAACTCTGCGGAGACCGAGAGAGCTTCGATACCATCCGAAACGGTCTTCGACTGATCCTGCATGTTCAACTTCCTGTCTCTTGTTGTCTTTGAGGGACGATTGCCCGTCCCTATGGTCGAAAAAACGTGTCATACACGCCCCAGATACCCACCCCCGTCGCGAGGACGAGGAAGGCGATCTGGATAATACGGAGCAGAACTTCATACGTGGACAAACTTTTTTATCGCCTCCTACGAATCAACCCACTACAGGCACTAACTCGTTTTTCGTAGCCGTAGAAGAGGGAGACTTGATCCAAAATGTCATGTTTGTTTATGCCGCACCCTTCGAGGAGGTCCACGATCAGGTCCGGGTACTCCAGAACCAGTTCCTTGAAATCCACATCGGCGGCATAATCGGCCCCTGAAAGTTCGCCGTAGCGGGTGCCGTAGAACGGCAGATAGTCGTCATCATCCCACGGAGCCCGTGTCGGATCGCGCTCAATGACCAGCGACGAATAGTCAATCGTCAGGAGACGGTCGCGAAGCCAGATCAAAAATTTCACGTCCTGCGTTTCCCCATCTCCGTGCTGTCCGCGATAGCCGACAGAGACGTTCGTGCATTCGGGAATGATCCCCGCATATTCGTTCGTGTCCGTGTAGCTTCCACCGTCGTCGGGCCTGTAGCTGCCGCCGAGCGCCGCCGACAGGGACTTCGCGAAGGCGTCGGAGCATGTGCGCCGCCCCATCTGGTGCGTGATAACGTCCGTCTGGTAGGCCCGGTCGAAGGCCATTGCGAAGCGGAACTGGGACAGCCACATGGGATCGCCCTTGGCAAGGTCGCTGGAACCGATGCAACCGCTCTCCTCGCCGTGGTGGATGATGTAGGTTCCCGGCACTCCGGCCTTGACCATTTCCATGATGAGCCAGATGCCCGCCGTGTCGTCGGCCCCAAGGCAGTTCGATCCATTCCGCTTCGCTTTCTTCGACAGGCGCAGGATGCCGTCATTCCCGTAGTGGAGCGACTGGATGCCCTCCACGTCATGCACCGTGTCCAGATGGGCCGAGAACAACCACGGCGCATCCTCTCCGACCGTCACGACGAGGTTGTCGAACGGGTCGCGGGTGAAGCCGAGAGGGCGAAGGTATGTGTCCACGAACGCCTGTTCCGTAGGGCTCCCTTTCGGTCGCATGTACTTGAACAGGCGGATGATGTTGCGCTCGTCATCGCTCAACTGGGTCGCCGGGGGCGCATAGGGCTCCTCGGTCTTGCGGGCATACTTTCCATAGCCGAACGCCTTGCGAAGGTTCTTCACGTTCCGGGCTCCTTTCAGGGAATGTCAGGGGGTGTAGAGGGGCCGAGCGGGCCGCATCACGCGGCCAGCGCCAGTTCGGCTTGATTGTCGTTGTCGAAGCGCCCGAGCATGGTCACGCCGCGCTCCTCCAGCCATGCGTCAACGTAGCTGGCGATGCAGGGGAGATTGCCGCTGTCCACGAACGTCCCGTCCGAAAGCTCCTTGCGGGCATCCTCGTCGTCGGACCACGCCTCGGCGTATTCGCACCAGTAGCAATGCTCCTCGGCCCAATCGGCGGATACCGTGCGGCCATCGGAAAGCTCGACGCTTTCGTGACGGCTACCGTCGTACCAGCGCTCGGTTTCCTCGCAGTAGAACCAATTGCCACGCTCGGCTCCCCGGTCGGACAGCGACGTGCCGCAATCGGTCTCGACCTGCCTGTCATCCGGGTAGTAGTCGTTCATTTCCTCGCAGAAGAAGTACCCGTCATTCAGGCAGCTAGAGCAGACGTGCCGGTCCACGGTGTCCACATAGGTCCGGTCGTCCTCGTGGGTCGGCTCCTCGCAATCGTCGCAGCGATAGAGTTCGTCGGAGAGCCCGTTCGTGTTCCGAGCGCTGATCTCGCCCCGAGGGTCGATCACGAGGAACTTCCCGTCGTCGGAAACGCTGTTGCAGGTGTCGAGGTATGGCAGGATGGCCGAGTGGTGCGCCGTGGTGCCGTAGCTGTCGTGGATCATGGCGAACTTGTTGATCCCCTTGTCCACCGCTGCGCAGACCGTGAGGACCAGCGCGGAGGCGTCGAGGGAATGGACAAAGTTCGGGGCCACCCCGTTGACCTGACGGCGAGCGTCGATCTGGTCCGGCAGTTCTTCCGACACGCGAGGCGCGAAGCGTTCGCCAAACAGGAGCGTGTTGAGGCGCTTCTGCTTCATTTCCGGGTAGAACTGGAAGACCGGGAAGCCGGACGGCGTGGTCCAGTGAAGGGGCTCGCCTTCCTTGACGACTGTCCCGGCCACCTTGCGCAGCCAGCCCATAGCCAGACGAGCGGACACGACGGTTTCCCCGATACCCTTCCAGACGATGGAGGCCAACCAGTTGATCGCTTGGCTTTTCTCCTCGTCGGAGAACGGGAGGTTCCCCTTGTCCATCACGGCGTCGGCAACGTACTTCTGGCACGAGTTAAGGGTGCCGCCATACGGAAGGACCATGACCGGGCGCTTGGTGATCTTGCGGTCGATCCCGACGTGCCGCCACGCGAAGGCCCATTTCTGCTCCTCCTCGGTGCCGTCGCGGGTGATCCGCTTGAGTTCGCCCATCACCCAGTCCGCGACAACGCCATAAATGTCCTGCGGCTTGTCCGAGGGGACAAGGTTCACGGCGCGGCCCGCAACCGGGTCTTGGAGCATGGCCGAGTAGTGCTGGAGGCCGTTGCACGAGCCGTCCATTGCAATCGGGAGCCGGGAAACGAACGGGGTCTCCCGCTGGAGGGGCCACCCCATTTCCAGATACTCGAAGGCCCACGCGAGGAAGCAGAACGGGCTATCCGCTTCGGTCCACCAAAGGTCGTCTAGTGGGGCCTTTGCGCACGAGAGGATGCGTTCCCGATTTTCTGCGGTCCAAGCCACTCGCTCATCGAAGGAAACCTTATCAACGCCGAAGCAGTTGGCTCCGTGGATGAGAAACCACCGGAGTTGTTCCGGGCGGGTGATGGGATCGCCGGAGGAGAACTGGAGCAGTCCTTTCGAGAGGTCCGTTCCCTGCGGGTTAAGGCCAGAGGCAACAGCATAAATGCGCCCCCGGAAATCAAGCTGATATGGGAAGTAGATGGCGTCATAGTTTGAGAACTCCGAGGCGACCGCGAGGGTCTTGAAGGCTTGGACCCTCCGGCTCTTGAGGGACGTGTTGGTTTCGTAGGTGATCGCCGCCAGCCGCCGCCACGCCTTCCGAGCCTCCTCGTTGGTGTCAATGTCGGTAGGCTTGGTGGGCAACGGAAGCACGTCGGCGGGAAGACCGGCCACGCCAGCCCCGCCACGCATCAAGTGATCGGCCACTTCGAGAACCTTCTGGTTCACCGACCACGGCGTCCGCTGGATCGCATTGACCGCCTTGTAGACGAGCGAGAGGTCGGCCTTCTTGAGCAGCCGCATGTGCTTCTTCGAGCGGGTCTTCACGAGGCGCAGCGGATACGCGAAGGCGTCCGAGTGGTATCCGCCCCCGGTGAGCCCATCCCAGTCCTTCGGCGGCACGATGCACGGCAGGTACTCGGGGAACATGATTTCCGACTGGAGGTTCAACTGGTCGAGCCACGTCTTGAACCTGTCGGTGATCGAGACCATGGCGATGGGTCGCCGCTTGATCTTGAGCGTTTCGATTTCGATCAGGCCGGTAGCGACGGCGACGATCTCGATCAGCTTGATCCCGACGATCACCTTGTCGCTGGTGGACCACGGGGTCCAGCCGTCCTGCCCTTGGGCGCAGATTGCCATGAGGGCGCGGCGGCGGTGATCCGCGTGACCGGTCCTGCTTTCGAGGAGCCGCTGTGCGTTCTTCACCCCGACCGGGTTCTTCTTCTCGTAGGAGTGCAGCCGCTGTTCGGTTTCGATGAATGCCCCGACGCGGTTGGCTAGGACGGTCAACTCCCGGTCCCGCACGATGCCGTCGAGGACCAGCTTGAGGGTGATGTAGGCGACGGACACGGCGTCCAGCCCGTCGATTGCCTTGACCGCCGAGTGGCGGCGACCGGCCTTCCCGGCAAGGGCCTCCTCACGGAACTGCTCGATGGCGGCGGCGACCGGCTCAATGGCCGCGTCCAGTGCGGTCTTGACGCTGCGGCTGTCGGAGGCCGCGCCGTGCTGGAGGTTGTCCTGATAGGCATCCCGGTACTTGTCCACCCCGAGGGAAGCCATTCGTTCTTCCAAGCGAAGCTGCTCGGCCATGAGGTCGGTCATTCAATTTCTCCTAGCTGGTCACAGGATTGGTCACAGGCGGGCACGATCCGTGCCCAAATCCACTGGGCACAGAAATTCCGTGCCGATAATGGGACGATCTGGTCAAATGAAAAAACGGCCCGGACGCGGGCGAATAATTCTTGGAAATTCAGGAAGTTGGGGAGGTTTTGGGAGCGATAGTTTCGCTAATGGGACGGTAAACTGGGGATTTTAAGTCTCTTGCGTCTACCAGTTTCGCCACGCCCGCTTCCGCCTGTGCGTAGCCGAGGCGGCCGGACGGATCAAGGGGTGGCCTGGGGCGGCGGCGAAATCTGCCTCGATCACGCCGCCGGAGGACGGGCCGGTCAACCGAAAATGGCGTTCGCGACGAGGTAGAACAGCGCCGAGATCGCCGCTGCCGAGGGCAGGGTGATGATCCATGCCCAGACGATGTTGCCGGCAATGCCCCAGCGGACGGCCGAGACGCGGCGCGCGGCGCCGACGCCGATGATGGCGCCGGTGATCGTGTGGGTGGTCGAGACCGGGATGCCGAGCCAGGTGGCGCCGAAGAGCGTGATCGCCCCGCCGGTCTCGGCGCAGAACCCCTGCATCGGGTTGAGGCGCGTGATCTTCGAGCCCATCGTGTGCACGATGCGCCAGCCGCCCATCAGCGTGCCGAGCGCCATGGCCGCCTGGCAGGTGATGACCACCCAGAAGGGCACGTAGAACTCGCCGCCGAGATAGCCCTGCGAATAGAGCAGGACGGCGATGATGCCCATGGTCTTCTGCGCGTCGTTGCCGCCGTGGCCGAGCGAATAGAGCGAGGCCGAGATGAACTGCATGATGCGGAAGGTGCGGTCGACGGCGAACGGCGTCTGGCGCACGAAGGTCCACGAGACGATGAGCACGAGGACCAGCGCCAGGAAGAAGCCGAAGGCCGGCGACAGGAAGATGGCGCTCGCGGTCTTGAGCAGACCGCTCCAGACGACGGCGTCGAAGCCCGTCTTGGCAAGGCCGGCCCCAACGAGGCCGCCGATGAGGGCGTGCGAGGAGCTCGACGGGATGCCGAAGATCCAGGTGACGACGTTCCAGATGATCGCGCCCATCAGCGCCGCGAAGATGACGAGCGGGCTGACGATGGCGGGATCGATGATGCCCTTGCCGAGCGTCTCGGCGACATGCAGGCCGAAGAACAGGAAGGCGATGAAGTTGAAGAAGGCCGCCCACATCACCGCATATTGCGGGCGCAGCACGCGCGTGGAAACGATGGTGGCGATGGAGTTGGCCGCGTCGTGCAGGCCGTTCAGGAAGTCGAAGATAAGCGCGATGCCGACGAGGCCGACCAGCAGCGGAAGGGCGAGTGTGGCCTCCATCAGACGTTCTCGATCACGATACCGCTGATTTCGTTCGCCACGTCCTCGAAGCGGTCGACGACCTTTTCCAGTTCGCCGTAGATCTCGCTGCCGATGATATAGGCCATCGGGTCGGACTTGCCGTATTGCTTGAAGAGGTCTTTGAGGCCCTGGTCGTGCAGCTCGTCGGAACGGCCTTCGACACGGGTGACTTCCTCGGCGATGGTGCCGAGGCGGCCGGCATGCACGCCGACCTTGTCGAGCAGCGGAATGGCCTCGGCCACGAGATGGGCGGCCTTGACGACGGCCTCGCCCATTTCCTGCATGCCCGGCTGGAAGCTCGTCTGCTCGTAGAGGCGGATGGTCTTGACCGTCTTGTGCATCATGTCGATGGCGTCGTCCATCGACTGGATCAGGTCCTTGATGTCGCCGCGGTCGAAGGGGGTAATGAAGCTGCGGCGCACGGCAAGCAGCACCTCGCGGGTGATGTCGTCGGCCTGGTCCTCGAGCTCGACGATACGGTCGCAGTGCTTTTCCATGTCCGGGCCGCCGGCCAGGAGCGAGCGGAGGGCCTCGGCGGCGCCGACGACGGTGCGGGAATGCTGCTCGAAGAGATCGAAGAATCGGTCCTCGCGCGGCATGAATTTGCGAAACAGCGAAAGCATGGGTGCCCCTTCAGGTGGCTGGGGTTGTCATGCGGCTGTCATAATTGAGCGCAAACGCGCTGAAAAGCGCTGATTCGGCCTTGTCACAATTCTCTTGCACTGCGGTAAACGGGCATCACCGGTCAGGGCACGATCTTGAAGGGCTGCTCGCTGATGGCGACGGCGCCGCTCGCGCTGTCGCGGAAGCGGTAGCGCAGCACGTAGTCGCCGGCCGGCGGGCTCGTCAGGTTGAGCGTCAGCTTGGCGAAGACCTCCTGGTTCCGCACGCTGCCCTTGAAGTCGAAGGAGCCGAAGGCCTTCTGCTCGGCAAGCTTGGCGCCCTTGGCGTCGAGCAGTTCGAGGTCGACCGTGAAATGCGATTCGAGCGGCCCGCCATCGGCCGCACGCCAGGTGAGGCCAACCGGCTCGACATAGGAGATCAGCGCTTCGCCGGCCTTGAAGCTGGAATCCGGGCGGGCAGCATACATGCCGTAGCCTTCCGGCGGCGCGGAGACGAAGACAGCCTTGCCGATCGAGAAGGGCAGTGTCGCGGCGAAGGCGCCGTAGGCGTCGCGGATCGTGTTGTGCGCGCCGACCGTGTCGCCGGCGGCGGCCTGTTCCTCCGCCTTCTTCGCGGCATCGGCGAGTGGGCCGGCAAGCGCGAATGCCGGTGTGAGCGCGGCGGCAAAGGTCAGACGCATCAGGGACTTCCACGCGAACATTCAGTCTTCCTCCAGCCCGATGCCGGTCAAGATGCGGAGAAGCGTGACAACAGTCAAGGATGCCCGCGAGCTTTGTCAGCTCTTCCAGAAGAGCGGCGTCAGGATCACCAGCACGGTGAGGATTTCCAGGCGCCCGAGCAGCATGAGGAAGGAAAGCACGTAGAGCGCGGCGTCGTGGAACACCGCGAAGGAGCCGGCCGGGCCGATCTCCGGCGTGACGCCGGGGCCGACATTGGAAAGCGACGTCGCCGCCGCCGAGACCGCCGTCAGCACGTCGTAGCCCATCAGGCCGAGCAGGATTGCGCCGATCGCGGAGATCGCGACATAGGTGATGAAGAACAGGAAGACGTTGCGCTGGAGGTCCGCATCGACCGTCATCGGCCCGTAGCGCACCGCGTGGATGCCGTCGGGGTAGATCAGGCGGTAGAGGCCGGTGCGGATGGAGTTGAAGAGGATGATGAGGCGGTAGGCCTTGAGGCCGCCGGCCGTCGAGCCCGAGCAGCCGCCGAGAAAGGTGGCGACGAAGGCGAGCGCGACGATGAAGTGCCCCCAGCGTGTATAGTCGTCGCTGGCAAAGCCCGTCGTCGAGATGATCGACGAGACGGTGAAGAAGGAATGCGCCAGCGCCTCGTGGAAGTCGACGCCCTTGTGCAGGCGCAGGTAGATGCTGGCCGCCACGGAAAAGAGCACGAGATAGCCGAGGAAGACGCGGATCTGCGGATCGCGCCAGGCATCGAGCCGCTGGCGCACGACGAAGAGGATCAGCACCGAGAAGGGCAGGCTGCTCAGCGTCATGAAGAAGGTGCCCGCCCACAGCAGCGGCAGGCTCTTGTAGTAGCCGAAGGAGGCGTCGTGGGTGGAAAGCCCGCCGGTGGCGACGGTGGACATGGCATGGTTCAGCGCGTCGAAGCGGCTCATGCCGAGCGCCGCATAGGTGACGGCGCAGATGAGCGTGATCGCCACGTAGATGGCGAGGAAGGCGCGCGTGTAGCTGGCGATGCGGGCAAACGGCTTGTCGGCCGTGTCGGACGATTCGAGCTTGAAGAACGACATGCCGCCGACGCGCAGATACGGCATGATGAAGAGGCCGAGCGCGAGGATCCCGACGCCGCCGAGCCAGTGCAGCAGTGAGCGCCACATCAGGATGCCGGGCGGCGCGTTGTCGAGCCCGACGATGACCGTGGAGCCGGTCGTGCTGATCGCCGAGACCGATTCGAAGAGCGCCTGGGCGAAGGTGAGCTTCATCGAGGAGAGCCACAGCGGGATCGCGCCGATGACGCAGCCCGAGATCCACAGCATGTTGACGACGAGGAAGCCCATGCGCTTGTTGAAGGGCGGCGGGCCGGCGCGTGTCGCCGCCGCCGTCGCGAGCGAAAGGCCGCCAGTCATGAAGGCCGAGAGCAGGAAGATTTCCCAGTCGGGATGCCCGTAATAGATGTCGATGAACGCCGGGATCAGCATCGCAACGGAGAGATAGAGGCCGCTGATGGCGGCGATGTTGATGGCGGACCGGAAGATCGTGGCGTTCAAGGAAGTCGTCCTGCGTGCCGGCTGCGCTCATGGTCCCGTCGCGAAGGGCCGCGCGGCCGGGACGGTCGGTGTCCATCGCTGCGATGGGCAACTTTTTGTTTTTCGCGTCGTTTTTTGCCGAAAACCGCTGCCCACCCTCCGGCACGATGCTATAGCCTTTGCATTGTCCAAACTCAAGGATGGCATCGAACGGCATGAAACCGGACGTCGACGCAGCCTGCGACGCTTTGCGCGGGCTCTTTCCAGAAACACCGCTCCAGCTCAACGAGCACCTGTCCGCCCGCTACGGCGCGGAGATCTACCTGAAGCGCGAGGACCTCTCGCCGGTGCGCTCCTACAAGATCCGGGGTGCCTTCAACTTCTTCCGCAAGGTGCTGGCAAGGCCCGACGGCGCGCGCAGCTTCGTCTGCGCCTCGGCCGGCAACCACGCCCAGGGCTTTGCCTTCGTCTGCCGCCATTTCGGCGTGCCGGGCGTGGTCTTCATGCCGGTGACGACGCCGCAGCAGAAGATCGACAAGACGCGCATCTTCGGCGGCGAGTTCGTCACGATCAGGCTGGTCGGCGACTTCTTCGACCAGTGCTACAAGGCGGCCCGCGACCATGCGGAGGCGACCGGCGCGCTCATGGTGCCGCCCTTCGACCATGCGGACATCATCGAGGGGCAGGCGACCGTAGCGGCGGAGATCGTCGCGCAGCTCGGGGAGGGCAGGCTGCCGGATCTCGTCGTGCTGCCGGTCGGCGGCGGGGGCCTCGCCTCCGGCGTCACCGGCTACATGGAGGGCATGGTCGGCCCGTCGAACTTCCTGTTCTGCGAACCCTCGGGCGCCCCGAGCCTCAAGCGCAGCCTGGAAAGCGGCGCGGTCGTCACGCTCGACCAGGTCGACAACTTCGTCGACGGCGCCGCGGTCGGCCGGATCGGCACGCTCAACTTCGCCGCGCTCAGCCGCTTTTCCGCCGACCAGGTCATGCTGCTTTCGGAAAACGTGATCTGCGTGACGATGATCGACATGCTGAACGTCGAGGGCGTCGTGCTGGAGCCCGCCGGCGCGCTGTCGCTGACGGCGCTGGACGCGCTCGGCCGCGAGGCGCTGGAAGGCAAGACGGTCGTCGCCGTCGTTTCCGGCGGCAATTTCGACTTCGAGCGCCTGCCCGACGTCAAGGAGCGCGCCATGCGCCATGCGGGGCTGAAGAAATACTTCATCCTGCGCCTTGCCCAGCGCCCGGGCGCGCTGCGCGACTTCCTCAACATGCTGGGGCCGGACGACGACATCGCCCGCTTCGAGTACCTGAAGAAGTCCGCCCGCAACTTCGGCTCGATCCTCATCGGCATCGAGACGAAGGCGCCGGAGAACTTCACCGCGCTCAAGAAGGCCTTCGATGCCGCGGGCATGCGCTACCAGGACATCACCGAGAACGAGATTCTCGCAAACCTCATCATCTAGGGACATGGGGCCGGATGGCGCGTTCCCCTTGGAGCGCGCCGCCGCCTGTGCTAGCAATCGGCCATGGCATCGTTCTTTTCAAAACTCTTCGGTCGCGCAGGCGATTCGGCAACTCCGGCAAAGGTCGCCGAGGAAACCGAGGCCTATAACGACCTTCTCCTCGTGGCGGCTCCCATAGCGGAGGGCGGCCAGTACCGTCTTGCCGGGCGTATCGAGAAGCGCGACGGCGACCGGGTGCTGATCCGCACCTTCATCCGCGCCGACCTGTTTTCCTCGCGGGACGATACGGTCGCCTCGACCTTCCGCAAGGCAAGGCAGATCGCCGACCAGCACGGCGCCTCGCTCTTCGGCGACGGCGAGGACAGCCGGCAGGTCTGACGGCAATTCCGGCCTTCTCCTGAAATTAACGCTGCCGGACGGCGCGAAGACGCTGGAGAACCGGCGCGATTGCCTGTATCCGCAGGAAAACGACTTGTCGCGACCATCCTCATCTTATTAAGTGGGGGCGTCGAGAATCTGCGGACCGCTCATGGGAACTGAAAACCTGATCCTGCTTCTCATCGAGGCCGGGTTCTATTTCGTCTTCATGGTGGGCCTCCTGCACCTGCGCCATCAGGTCGGCATCGGCGTGTTCATCGCCGCGCTCGGCGTGATGCATTTCCTCGAGACCTATCTCGCGGCGGTCTTCTACATCGAGCTGCCCTTCGGCGTGATCTCGCCGGGCTCCTCGGTGCTGTTTTCCGGCAAGCTGATGATGATCCTCCTCCTTTACGTGAAGGAGGACGCCGCGGTCGTGCGCGCGCCGATCTACGGGCTGCTGGCCGGCAACTTCCTGACCGTCGGCCTCGGCTTCTTCCTGCGGCACCACCAGACGATCGGCGCGGTGCCGGGACGTGTCGCGGACCTCGCCTTCATCGACGAGATGGGCTGGCTGATGCTGTGGGGCACGATGCTGCTCTACGTCGATTCGCTCGCCATCATCCTGATGTACGAACGGCTCGGACGGGTCTTCAAGCGAAGCATGGCTATGCGCTTCTTCGTCTCGGGCGTCGTCGTGCTGACCTTCGACCAGGTCGGTTTCTTCGCGGCGCTGCACTTCCTCAACGGCGCGCCCACGGAGGTCTTCTGGGGCGGCTGGATCGCCAAGATGATGGCAGCCTGCGCCTATGCGGTGCTCATCACCGTCTACTTGCACTATTCGCGCATCTCCGCCATTCCCGTATCGCCCCGGCCGATCTCCGACATCTTCGCCGACCTCACCTTCCGCGAGCGCTACGAAGACCTGCTCGACCGCTCCGGCCGCGACGCGCTGACAGGCGTCTATGACCGCAGTCGCATGGAATTCGAAGCGCCGCGCATGCTCTCGGCCATGCTGGCGGACGGCCGGCCGCTGGCGCTGATGATCATCGACGCCGACCATTTCAAGGACGTCAACGACCGCTTCGGCCATCTCGCCGGCGACGGCGTGTTGAAGGACGCCGCCGCCTGCCTGCAACGGGCGTCGCGCGGCAACGACCGGGTCTTCCGCTTCGGCGGCGAGGAATTCGTGGTGATCTGCGAGGACATCGGGCCGAAGGCCGGCGCCGAGCGGGCGGAGGCGCTGCGGCGCACCGTGGAGGCGCAGATCCGCCGGCCGGACGGCATGCCGGTCACCGTCAGCATCGGCGTCGCCAACAGCTATGAAGACGGCACGACGCTGAACGCGCTGCTTTCGGCCGCCGACGCGCGGCTCTACGCCGCCAAGAGCGCGGGCCGAAACCGCGTGGTTTCCAGCTAGGGCAGGGCCCTTTCAGCGCGGCTTCACGGCTGGATGGCTGTCACAAAAGGGTCATGCGCCCTGCCTATACGGGCAGGCGGCGTCGCGCTTCTCATAGTGCGCGCGGCCTTGCGCCGGCAGGCCTCTCACCTCCCCAATCGACGGATAGCGCTCATGTTCGACGACCATCACCTGAACCGCATCAAGGCGGAAATTGCCGACAGCTTCGACGAGGAGCTGGAAATGCAGATCGAGGAGGAGCGGCTGGACGACCTCATCGCCGAGGGCATGTCCGAAGTGCCTGCCCAGACGCTGGAGCGCCGCGTCTATTTCCGCGAGCTGTTCCGCCTCCAGCACGAACTGGTCAAGCTGCAGGACTGGGTGCAGCACAAGAAGCTCAAGATGGTCGTGCTGTTCGAGGGCCGCGATTCGGCCGGCAAGGGCGGCGCCATCAAGCGCGTGACCCAGCGCCTCAACCCGCGTGTCTGCCGCGTCGTCGCCCTGCCGGCGCCCACGGAGCGAGAGCGCAATCAATGGTACTTCCAGCGCTATGTGCCGCACCTGCCGACGGCGGGCGAAATGGTCCTCTTCGACCGCTCCTGGTACAACCGCGCGGGCGTCGAGCGCGTCATGGGCTTCTGCTCGGAGGACGAACTGGAGGAGTTCTTCCGCTCGGTGCCGGAATTCGAGCGCATGCTGGTGCGCTCCGGCATCGTGCTCATCAAGTACTGGTTCTCGATCACCGACGAGGAGCAGGAGTTCCGCTTCCGCATGCGTATCCACGACCCGCTGAAGCAGTGGAAGCTCTCCCCGATGGACCTGGAAAGCCGCGTCCACTGGGAAGACTACACCAAGGCGAAGGAGGAGATGCTGGAGCGCACGCATATTCCCGAGGCGCCCTGGTGGATCGTCGAGGCCGTGGACAAGAAGAGGGCGCGCCTCAACTGCATCGCCCACCTCCTGGCGCAGGTTCCCTACGAGGACGTGCCGAAATCCGCCATCGATCTGCCGGAGCGTGTCCGCCACGACGACTATATCCGCAACGAGCCGCCGGCCGAGATGTATGTCCCGGAAGCCTATTGACGCCGGTCAGCGCACTTGAACCTGCTGGACCAGAGGGAAAGGGGCATGGCGCCGGGCCTCGTCGGCGCCTACCGGGCGTGCCCCGGCGGGCCGGTTGCGCCCTTGGCGCCGCAGGACATTGACGCGGCGCTTGCCGCCGGGGACGGCTGGGTCTGGCTGCATGTCGATCTCGTCGACCAGCGCATGCCGGGCTGGCTCGCGGCCCGCTGCCAACTGCCCCTGGCCGCGCGGGCCGTCCTCGAAGGACATGACGAAAGCCTCGTCCTCGGCTGCGAGGCGGGCATGGTCCACGGTGTCGTCGCCGATCTCCAGCAGGACATGGAGCGGACCTCCACCACCATCGGCCGGCTGCATTTCGCCCTCACGGAACGCCTGCTCGTCACCGGCCGGCGCCATCCCGTGGAAGCGGTGAACCGGGTGCGGCGCGCCTTTGCCGATGGCTTCTGCCCGGCAACCGCCTACGAGCTCTTCGAAGCCATCGTCACGGCCTTCTGCAAGAACACCGCCGTCAGGCTCAAGGAGGCCGCGGGCCTACTCGATGCGGTGGAGGACCGCCTCGTCACCGAGCGGTTGAGCGACGAACGGCGCGGCCTCAAGGAGGTGCGGCGCCTCGCGGTGTCGCTGCACCGGCCCGTCGCGGGCATGGTGGCGCTGTTCGAGGAGGAGGACCGGGAAGACTGGACGCTGTCCGAGCACGCCCATGCCGTCCTCAGGCGCCTTTCCCTGCGGCTGGAGCGGCTCGACCGCGAGATCGTCATGGTCAACGACCGCGCCCGCCTGCTCCAGGAGGAGATGGCGGCCGAGCTCGCGGACGAATCAAACCGCAGCCTGAGGGCGATGGCCGTCATGAGCGCGCTCCTGCTGCCCGGCACGCTGGTGGTCGGCGTCTTCGGCATGAACACGGCCGGCCTTCCGCTCAGCGAAGGTAGTTCCGGCTTCTTCTGGGCGATGATGCTGGGTGTCGGTGCCACGGCGCTGTTCTACTGGCTGCTGCGCCGCGCAGGCATCAGCCTGCGGTTTTGAGGGGGAAACCCGAGACGTCGCCGCCCGCCGTCAGACCCCGACATTCGGCCGGTCGATGATCTCGCGCAGCGCGAAGCTCGAATTGATCTTCACCACATGGGGCAGGGCCGAGAGCCAGTCGCGGTGGATGCGCTCGTAGTCCTCCAGGTCCTTGGCGGCGACGCGCAGGATATAGTCGTATTCGCCGGACATCAGGTAGCAGACCAGCACATTGGGACACAACTTCACCGCCGCCTCGAACTCCGCCAGCGTCTTGGCGAACTGGCCGGAAAGCGAGATATGCACGATGGCGATCATCTTGTAGTCGAGCGCCTTGGGCGAGACGCGGGCGTGGTAGCCGTTGATGACGCCGGATTTTTCCAGGATGTCGAGCCGGCGCGAGCAGGCCGACGGCGACAGCCCGACGCGTTCGGCAAGCTCGGCATTGGAGATCCGGCCGTTCTGCTGGACCGCTTTCAGGATCGCAGCATCGATTGCATCCAGGTGCGCCATTCGAATTTTCTCCGGAAATCGTCCCGATATTCGAAGAATATTCGAAAATCACTCCTGCGGCAAACGGGCTTTGCAAGGACATTGCACGCGTCCTCTGCTTCCATGGTGTCTCCGCCGAAGCGGCGGCAACAAAGGGAACACACCACTGGGAAAGGAACGCGCATGCGTGTCGGTTGTCCGAAGGAAATCAAGAATCATGAATATCGGGTCGGTCTGACGCCCGGTGCCGTGCGCGAATATGTAGCCCACGGCCACGAGGTCATCGTCGAGACCAAGGCCGGCGCCGGCATCGGCGCAGACGACGACGCCTATCGCGCCGCCGGCGCGAAGATCGTACCCACCGCCGCGGACATCTTCCAGAAGTCCGACATGGTGGTGAAGGTCAAGGAACCGCAGCCCGCCGAATGGGCGCAGCTCCGCGACGGACAGATTCTCTACACCTACCTCCATCTTGCCCCCGATCCGGAACAGACCAAGGGGCTTCTTGCCTCCGGCGTCACCGCCATCGCCTACGAAACGGTGACGGACGACCGCGGCGGCCTGCCGCTGCTCGCGCCGATGTCGGAGGTCGCCGGGCGTCTCTCCATCCAAGCCGGCGCCACGGCGCTGCAGAAGGCCAATGGCGGGCGCGGCATCCTGCTCGGCGGCGTGCCGGGCGTGCTCCCGGCCAAGGTGGCGATCATCGGCGGCGGCGTCGTCGGCCTGCATGCGGCGAAGATGGCCGCCGGCCTCGGCGCGGACGTGTCGATCCTCGACCGCTCGATCCCGCGCCTGCGCCAGCTCGACGATCTCTTCGGCGGCCGCGTCCACACGCGCTACTCGACCATCGATGCGCTGGAGGAGGAGGTCTTCTCCGCCGACCTCGTCATCGGCGCCGTGCTCATCCCCGGTGCCGCCGCCCCGAAGCTCGTCACCCGCGAAATGTTCTCGGGCATGAAGAAGGGGGCGGTCATCGTCGACGTCGCCATCGACCAGGGCGGCTGCTTCGAGACCTCCCATGCGACGACCCATTCCGACCCGACCTACGAGGTCGACGGCGTGGTGCACTACTGCGTCGCCAACATGCCGGGCGCCGTGCCCGTCACCTCGGCCCACGCCCTCAACAACGCGACGCTGCACTACGGTCTCCAGCTTGCCGACAAGGGCCTGAAGGCGATCGCCGAGGACCGGCATCTGCGCGCCGGCCTCAATGTGCACCGGGGCCGCGTCACCAATGGCCCGGTGGCCGAAGCGCTCGGCTACGAATCCTTCGCGCCCGAGGCGGTGCTGAACGTGGCTTGAGAGTGGCAGCGGAAGAGCCCGGAAAGGCCCGGGCTCGATCTGCCGGGATACCCGCCCCGCACGCCACGTCATCCTCGGGCTTGACCCGAGGATCCATGCGTCGCCCGGAGCATGGACGGCCGGGTCGAACCCGGCCATGACGAAGGAGAGGTGAGGGCGTGCCAGCCGCTTGTGAGGCCCGGAGCGATCCGGGCCTTTCTCATGCGCGCTCCACGCGGCACTGGTAGCAATTGTTGCGCGCCGAGCGGATATGCAGATAGGCGACATCCTCGCGCGCAAGCAAAGTTTCCGCATAGGCCGGAATCTCGGCATTCGGCACCACCGCTCCGGTGCCGTAGAGGATCCGGTGTTCCGCCGAATAGCCGCGCACGATATAGTCGCGGCTCGTGAGCATCGGCGGCATCGCATCTGACGGTTCGTGGGCCTTGCAGGGCGCGGCGTGGATGAAGATCGGCCCGGTTTCGGCATAGGGCTGGAGCGCCGGGAACGGGCGGTGGGCGAGAATGAGGTAGGGCTCTCCGGCATCGACGAACCGCAGGCAATGCCGACAGGGCACGCCATCGCCGTCGGAGACATGGCGCTCGGGCGCCATGCCATAGGCATCCGGGCCGCCGCTCCAGTAGGCGGTCGCGGTTTCGGTGGGCATGGGCAGGAAGCGGATGGTCATGGCGGTGCTCCGTTTGATGCGGAGAGCATCCATGCAATCCCGCCCGCCCGACACCCGTTTCCTGCCTGGAATCAAAACCGCCGGCGCGAGGCCGGCGGTGAGAATGAAGCTTAAGCGATCAGCGCACGAATTCGTCGATGCGGCGCAGCGTGACGCGGCGGTTGCGCCATTCCTCGCGCTCGGTCGGCACCAGCAGGTATTCCTCGCCGTAGCCGACAGTCTCCAGCGCGCGGGAAGGGATGCCGAATTCCTGCACCAGAACCCATTTCAGCGAATCGGCGCGGCGCTCGGAAAGGATCTGGTTGGAAGCGGCCGAGCCGACGGCATCGGTGTGCCCCTCGATCAGGAAGATGGCGCGGCGGCGGCGGCGCAGGATCTGCTCCATGGCGCGGGCGATCTGGCGCACCTTGCGGTATTCCGAACGCGGGATTTCGGCCGAGGCGAAGGCGAAGTTGATCGACTGGATGTCGATGGAGGGTGCGGCGCGGCGCAGGTCCGAGCGGCGCTTGAACTCGCGCACGGTCACCCGTTCGTCGTTGCGCATGCGGCGGGCGGGCGCGGCATCGAGCCGGCGCAGGATCATCTCCTCCGAGGGCGTTTCCTGCGCAAGCGCAAGGCCGGAAAAGGCCGGGGCGGCGAGGGTGGCGGCAAACGCGGTCAGAAAGGCGCGGCGTTGCATGGACGGTGTCTCCTTCTTGTTTCGTCTATCGGGCTTGTTTCGTCTTTCGGGGCGGAACGTGCCACGGGCGGCCTGAAGGAAAGATGAACCGGCCGTTGGGCGCCGTTCAGGGTGTTTAACGCCGCTCGGCGGGCATCGGACAGTCACGCCTGGCGAGCGCCAGCATTTCGGCCTCGGAGAGTGGAACGATTTCCGTATCGCGCGTGCCGACCGGCGAGAAGCCGAACATCTGGTAGAGCTGGAGCGCGCGCGGATGGTCGAGGCTGTTGGTGGTGACGGTCACGCATGTCGGCCCGGACGCCCAGGCGGCATAGAGCGTCTGCAGCAGGAACCACTTGCCGATGCCGAGCCCCAGCGCCCGCTCGAAGAGGCCGAAATGGGAAAGCTCGATCGTGTCCTCGTCGATCTTCAGCAGTTCGAAGAACCCGGCCGGCGCGCCGTTGACATAGAGCACCGTCACGCTGTTGCGCTTGTCGTGGATCGTCGCCGCCAGCGTCTCGTCGTCCATGCGCAGCCGGTCGACCCAGTGCCAGCGGCTGCCGACCTGCCGGTAGAGGAAGCGGTAGAAGGCGAGCGGGATGTCCGGTGCGCCGAGGATCGCCGTGTGCACGTTCACCGGCACCGGCAGGCTCTGCTTGGGCGGCGCGGTCATTTCGAGCGCGGTGATATGTACGGCGATCGGTGCGGGCTGGGCCTTCTTCGCCATGGTTCAATCCTTGCCTGTTACGACGGGCGTATCCTCGCGGCTGCCCCATTCGGACCAAGACCCGTCATAGAGGGTGTTGTCCTCGTGCCCGAGCGAATGGAGCGCGAGCGTGATGATCGCGGCCGTGATGCCCGAACCGCAGCTCGTGACGACGGGCTTCGAAAGGTCGATGCCCGATGCCTCGAAATGCCGGCGAAGCGCGTCGAGGTCCTTGAACCTGCCGCCCTCGGAGAAGGTGCCGGAGGGCATGCTTTTCGCGCTTGGCATGTGGCCGGAGCGCATGCCGGCGCGTGGCTCGGCTTCCTCGCCGGTGAAGCGGCCGGCGCCGCGCGCATCGGCGATCTGCTTCGAGCCAGTCGAGACGATGCCGCGCATCTCCTCGAAGGAGGTCACGGCATAGGGATTGAAATTGGTGTGGAAGACGGCGGGGGCCGGTTCCGGCAGGTCGGTTTCGAGTGGCCTGCCTTCCTTCTTCCAGCCGTCGATGCCGCCGTCCATGACGAAGACGTTCTTCGCGCCCATGGTGCGGAACAGCCACCAGACACGCGGCGCGGTGAAGATGCCGGGCCCGTCATGGACGACGATCGTATCCGTATGCGAGATGCCGAGCTTGCCGACCTCGGTGGCGAAGAAATCCGCCGGAGGCACCGTATGCGGCAGCCTGCTGGACTGGTCGCTGATCACGTCCTGGTCGAAGAAGACGGCGCCGGGAATGTGCCCTTCGGCATATTCGGCCGCGCCGTTGCGGTTCTGCGCGGGAAGATACCAGGAGGCGTCGACGATGCGGAACTCGGGCGCGCCGAGCTGCTTTTCCACCCAATCCGCCGAGACGACGAACCTGCTCTTTTCACTGGACATGATGATCTCTCCCTTAGGCCTGAGGACCCGGCGCACCGAAACGGATGCGGAACCGGCGGTTCTCCTTGCCCTTCTTTTCGATCTTGGCGATGTGGATGGCGCCGACTTCCTGCGTTTCGGAAACATGCGTGCCGCCGCAGGGCTGGCTGTCGACGGACGAATTCTCGCCGATGCACACGAGGCTGACGCGGCCGAGGCCCATCGGCGGGCGCACGTTCTTGGATTTCACGATGCCGGGATTGGCCGCCAGCTCCTCGTCGGTGATCCATTGGACGAAGACCGGATGATTCTCCGTGACGAGCTTCATCAGCCTTTCCGTCACCTCGTCCTTGTCGATGGTGTCGGTCATGTCGAAGTCGACGCGGCTGTCCTCCTCGCCGACGGCCGCGCCGGTGATGGGGTAAGGGCAGACGACGGAGAGAAGATGGCAGGCCGTGTGCATGCGCATCAGCCGGTAGCGGCGCGCCCAGTCGATATGGGCGACGACCGTCTCGCCGACGATGGGCAGGGCCTCGCCTTCGAGCGGCCGGTGGACGATGATGTCCTTGGTCGCGCCCGTCACCGCCTGGCCGAGCGCAATGCGGCTGCCGTCGGCGCGCTCCAGGAAGCCGGTATCGCCGGGCTGGCCGCCCGACGTCGCGTAGAAACAGGTCTGGTCGAGCTCGATGCCGCCGTCCTCGTGCACCGCCGTCACCACCGCCTCGTTTGTCGAAAGATAGAAATCGTCGCGAAAGAGGGCAGTGGTGGGAAGGGACATGAGACCTATTCGACCGGCTGATAGGGGACCTTGATCCCCGATTTCGCCTTCAGCCAGCCTGGAACCGGCAGGCCCTTCGAATCAAGGAAGTCCGGGTTGAAAAGTTTGGACTGATAGCGGTTAGCATAGTCGCAGAGGATCGTCACGATCGTGTGGCCCGGGCCGAGGTCCTTTGCAAGGCGGATGGCGCCGGCAATATTGATGCCCGAGGAGCCGCCGACGGCGATGCCTTCCTTCTCGATGAGGTCGAAGACCAGCGCGACGGCCTCGGAATCCGGGATGTTGTAGGAAAAGTCCGGCGTGAAGCCCTCCAGATTGGCGGTGATGCGGCCCTGGCCGATGCCCTCGGTGATCGAGCTGCCCTCGGCCTTCAGTTCGCCATGGGTATAATAGTTGTGGAGCGCGGCGCCATCCGGGTCGGCAAGGGCGATCTTGATGTCCGGTTTCTTCGCGCGCAGGCCGGCGGCGACGCCGGCGAGCGTGCCGCCCGAGCCGACGGCGGAAACGAAGCCATCGACCTTGCCGTTCGTGTCGCGCCAGATTTCCGGCGCCGTCGTCTCGATATGGGCGTCGCGGTTGGCGACGTTGTCGAACTGGTTGGCCCAGATCGCGCCGTTCGGCTCGGTCCTTGCAAGCTGTTCGGCGAGGCGGCCGGAAAGCTTCACGTAATTGTTCGGGTTCCTGTAGGGAGCGGCCGGCACTTCCACGAGTTCGGCGCCGAGCAGGCGCAGCGCGTCCTTCTTTTCCTGGCTCTGCGTCTCGGGGATGACGATGACCGTGCGGTAGCCGAGCGCCCGCGCGACCAGCGCAAGGCCGATGCCCGTGTTGCCGGCCGTGCCCTCGACGATGACGCCGCCGGGGCGCAGCGCGCCCGAGCGCTCCGCCGCCCGGATGATGGAGAGCGCCGCGCGGTCCTTCACCGACTGGCCGGGATTCAGGAATTCCGCCTTGCCGAGGATTTCGCAGCCCGTCGCCTTCGAGGCCCCTTTGAGCCGGATCAGCGGCGTGTTGCCGATAGCATCCAGAACGGACGGAAGAATGGACATGGGACACGAGCCTCGCGCGTTATGTATCAAGGAAAGCGTCTTTTCGGCCGGCGCGCGGCGCTTTGCAAGCAATCGTGTTTCCCGGGAGCTGGCTTCGCTAGGGATTTTTTCCACGCGCCATGTCGGGCGGCCGGAAGCTCACGAGGGTGGTCGCAAAAGTGCCGGGCTTTAACGTACTGTTAGCAAACATGGTTAATTTTGCGTCTATCCGATGCGCCGAGGGAACGGAAATCCCGCCGGCTCGTTTGGGTGGAAACTGGAGGACCATGATGCTTTTCGGATTTTTGAAGATCGCCGAAACCGACGAGGATGACATCGCCACCGGCACCTATGCGGACGGGGTGATCGGAACGCCGCTGGGCGATCCTTCCGCCCGTCCCCGCGAGCGCGGCCAGACCTTCCGCCGCAACGCGCACGAGCGTGACTACGGCGCGGCGAGGACGGTGCGCCAGGCGGGTTTCGGGATGGTGCCCTGAGCGACGGCTCGCCGGGAACAAAGCGCGGCCGGGCGTGTTTTCCTGCCGTGCGAACGGAGGAGCCCCGATGACCCATCACATAGACAATCGCCAGTTCGGTCCGCGGCAGACCCGCAATGTGTTCGATGTCGTCGAGCATTGCCGCAAGAACGGGTTGGACAAGGCGGAAGAGCGCAAGCTCCTTCGTCTCTTCGGCCGCTTCGCCAGTCGCCATGAATTGCAGATGAACACCAGGCGCCCGCCGCCGAAGGCCCGATAGAAACATCCGACCCGGAAATCTAAAACAGGAGGGCTGCCGTGAGGGGCGGCCCTTCAACTGTGCGCATGGCCGAAAAGCAGAAGGGCCGCACCATCAGGCACGACCCTTCCAGAAACTGGCTCCCCGGGCCGGATTCGAACCGGCGACCTGTCGATTAACAGTCGAATGCTCTACCGCTGAGCTACCAGGGATCATCCGCTCGCTGCGGAGTGAGCGCGTAATACAAATGCCTGATCGATTTGCCAAGCGCTTTTTGACAAAAAAATGCACCGGACTTGATTGATTGTGGAGAACTCTCCAATTGGGAGGGGGAAGAGTCTCGGAAATCCGGGCAACGCAGCAGACTGGACAATGAATGGCGGCGCGAAAGACCAAGATGCATTTCGGGATCGATCCCCGCACGCGGCAGATCGTGGTCGGCTCCTTCCGCATGAAGCTGCCGGAATCGCGCTGGCTGCGCACGGTGATCGGCGTGCTGCTGGTCTGCGGCGGCATCCTCGGTTTCCTGCCGGTCCTCGGTTTCTGGATGATCCCGCTCGGCCTGCTCGTGCTCTCCCACGATTCCCATTTCGTGCGCCGCCAGCGCCGCCGCCTCGCCGTGTGGTGGGCCACCCGCAGGACGAAGCGTGGCACACGCTGAGCCCGTTGCGCCGCAAGAGCGGACCTGCTCTAACCCTTGACCATTGTCAGGTGAGGGGTGTTGCATGGAACTGCTGGTGAAAGGCGCCGTGATCGGGTTCGGCGCGACGGTGCTGATGGATGCGTGGGCGGTTCTTCTCTGGAAGATGTCCGTTCAGCCGCGGCCGAACTGGGCGCCGGTCGGGCGCTGGTTCTGGCACCTGAAGGACGGCACGGTGTTTCATGACGATATCGGCAGGGCCGAGCCCTATGCGAACGAGCAGGCGCTCGGCTGGATCGGCCATTATGCGGTCGGCATTTTCTACGGCGTGGTTCTGGCGCTGGTCGTCGGTGAGGGGTGGTTTGCGGCGCCCACCTTCCTGCCCGCCTGGATTTTCGGCATCGTCACCGTCGGGGCCGGCTGGTTCCTGCTGCAGCCCGGCCTGGGGATCGGTGTCGCCGCGTCAAGGCTGCCGAATGCCAACACGGTGCGCATGCTCAATCTCGTCGCGCACACTGTCTTCGCCCTCGGGCTTTACGGCACGGCGCTCCTTCTGCGCTGACCGTCACGCATGAAGATGCCACCGCGGCCGAAGCGGCGGTGGCATCCGTATCTTAGCGGGCGGCGGCGATGCCGAGGATGAGGCCGGTGGCGACGCTCATCAGGAGATAGCTGTTGTCCACCTTCACCCACTGCTGGCCGCGGCCGGGCTTGCGCAGGCCATGGCGATGGTAGTCGCGGACCGGCGGACGGCGCTTCCAGTCGGAATAACGCTCGCCCTTGCGCCAGTGATGCCGCTTCTTGGCATTGTGCTTGTCCCAGGACGAGGCATAGCCGGGCTTGCGGTCGTGGCCATGGCCGTAGGTCTGGGCCTGCGCCATCGGGGCGGCGGCGAAGGAGAGGGCGACGGCGGCCAGAAGCGTGCGGGTGAAGAGTTTCATCGTTCGGTTCCTCGTTGTTGATGCAAGGACCCTAGGACCCGGCCGATGAACGAAAACTGAATGAAACATTACAATGCTGTAATGAAAACAATCCGTTAGCATCTATGGCGATTTCAGGGCGACTGCCGTGACGGATGAAATCCGCGCGGGTTGACGAAGGCGCGGCGTGCCACATGCATCGGATCGGCAAGCGCCATCGGACCCGGCGAAACGGCCCGGCGCTTGCCTGAAGCGTCGGCAGGTGTTGCCCCTCATGGCGCTCCCGGTCGGGAATCGTTAGCCATACGGCCAGTGCTTTAGGAACAGATGAAATTCTCGGGAATTCGTCCTCGCACAGCGGAGGCCCGAGGAAGATGAATCAACGGTTCGACGAACTCTATATCCGGCGCTGCGAGCACCAGCAGATCGTCGCCTTCTACAAGAAGCTCGTGGTGCAGATGTACCGGAAGCTGAAGACCATGCAGGCGGGCGCCGATGGCGCGCAGCCACGAAAGGCCGATGAAACCACGGCCGGCGATGCGCCTGCCACCCATCCGCCGCTGCCGGAGCGAAAGCCGGCGTGCAACGTCGTCCGGGTCGACTTCAGCCGACGCCGCGGCGGTGAGACCTGAGCAGTCAATTCAACGGCTTGGGGGGAATGAGAAAAGAGTGGAGGCCTCGCCCGGAATCGAACCGGGGTGCAAGGATTTGCAGTCCTCTGCGTAACCACTCCGCCACGAGGCCGTCCGTTTGCTATAAAGCGAGTGGTGCCGGGCGTTTAGAACGAATTCAGAAAGGGTGCAAGAGGCATTCATGCCGAATGCCAAGCTTTTTTTGGCGGCGGCGGAAGGCGCGCCCGCAAGCGCGCCGTTCGAACCTATTGGGCAGGCGCGCCTTCGAGGCCGACAAGCGCGATCTTGGCATAGCCGGCGCCGCGCAGCAGGTTCATGACGTCCATGACGCTGCCGTAGTCGACGGCCTTGTCCGCGCGCAGCAGGATGCGCGTATCCTTCTTGCCTTCCGTCACGACGTCGAGTTCCGGGCCGAAATTGTCGCGCGCGATCTCGCCGTTGCCGATGGAGACGGTGAGGTCCTTCTTCAGCGTCATGAAGACCGGCTTGTCCTCGCGCGGCGCCGGCTGGGCGACGGAGGAGGGCAGGTCGACATTGATGTCGACCGTCGCGAGCGGGGCGGCCACCATGAAGATGATGAGCAGCACCAGCATGACGTCGATGAACGGCGTCACATTGATTTCGCTGTTTTCCTCCAGGTCGTCGCCGCCGCCTTCCCTGATCTTGCTGGCCATGGCGTCACCCGACCTTCACGAAGGACCCGCCGGCACGTTCGGCGCGCTGCGCGGGGTGGCGCTGCGCGCGGCGCATGTCGAGGTCGCGGCTCGCAAGGCGCTCGATGGCCGCCGAGGCATCGGCAAGCTGCTGGCGATAGCCCGTGATGGCGCGGGCGAGGAAGTTGTAGATCACCACGGCCGGGATGGCGGCGACGAGGCCGATGGCGGTCGCCAGCAAGGCTTCGGCGATGCCGGGCGCGACGATGGCAAGGTTCGTGGTCTGGGCCTTCGAGATGCCGATGAACGAGTTCATGATGCCCCAGACCGTGCCGAACAGGCCGACGAAGGGCGCGGTCGAGCCGATCGTCGCAAGCAGGCCCGTGCCCTTGGCGATGCGGCGGCCGGCGCGCACTTCCATGCGGGCGAGCCGGGAGGCGATGCGCTCCTTCACGCCGCCGTCCGACACATGGTCGAGCACGGCTTCGGAGGCGTCCATCTCCTCGCGGGCGGCGCGGGTCATGTGGGCGGCGACGCCCCGGTTGCGGCTGAGCGCCTGCTCGCCGTCATCGAGGCCGCGGGCTGCGGTGAGCTGGCGCACGGCATGGCCGGCGGAACGCTGGGCCGCGCCGAGCTCGGCCAGCTTGACGAGCAGCACCGTCCAGGTGACGACGGAGGCGAAGGCAAGGCCGATCATCACGCCCTTGACGACGATGTCGGCCGCCATGAACATGCCCCAGGGCGAAAGGTCGTGCGGCAGGCCGGCCTGGCGTGCGCCTTCGGCGTCATCGATGACGTCGAGTTCGGTCGCGTCCCCGTCGTCCTGCACTTCGGCGTCCGTTGCCTGATCCTGCCCCGTCTGGCCCTGGATCGCCTGGCCCGGCGTTGCCGGGGCTTCCGTCGCCTGGCTCTCGGCGGCCGTCGGCCGGGAGGTGGTACCCGTCGCCGGCGCGGCGCTTCCGCCTGCGGGCTGTCCGGTATCCGTCTGGGCGGCCGGCGTCTCCTGGGCCTGCGCCGAAACGGCGTGCGGAACGGCAAGCGCCATCAGGATCATCGCGAAGTACAGTCGAGACCGTTTGAGCACGGCGTATTCCTCTTGCATGTCTCAATTCAAGTGAAGCCCGCGTAGACGGGGCAGTGCGGCCAGGCCGCCGGGACCTGAGTGCTCAATACGACATTATGCATATGGCAGGCAATAATATGTTGAGTAAATTATTCATAATAACGGCGGGGATTTCAGGGCGCGGTTTTTGCGCGCAATCGCCCGCCGCCTATGGACACCCGGCCCGAAACCGCACTAAGAGAATTGCCGACGCACCCGGCACCGCCCGGGCCTTTGCGCCGGTCTTCGCCGTTTTATCTAAGGGCCAGAGATGATTGACTACAAAGCAGCGCGCACGAAGATGGTGGATAACCAGATCCGCACGACGGATGTGACGTCGCGCGAGGTGCTCGACGCGTTCCTGACCGTGCCGCGGGAAGAATTCGTGCCCGCGGCCGCCCGGCCGCTCGCCTATATCGACAACGACGTGCAGATCGCCCCCGGCCGCTACCTCATGGAGCCGTCGCCGCTCGCCAAGCTGGTCCAGCTTGCCGAGATCGCCCCGGGCGACGTGGTGCTGGAGGTTGGCTGCGGCACCGGCTACGCCTCCGCGGTCCTTTCGAAGCTCGGCAGTTCGGTCGTCGCCCTTGAGAGCGACGCGGCGCTTGCCGCCACCGCGACGGAAACGCTCGCCCGCCTCGGCTACGACAATGTCGCCGTGGTGACAGGCGACCTCGAAGCCGGCTATGCGCCGGAAGCGCCGTATGACGTGATCTTCGTGCACGG
The DNA here is from genome assembly GCF_016839145.1 of Shinella sp. PSBB067. Classification (NCBI taxonomy): domain Bacteria; kingdom Pseudomonadati; phylum Pseudomonadota; class Alphaproteobacteria; order Hyphomicrobiales; family Rhizobiaceae; genus Shinella; species Shinella sp. PSBB067. Next base: position 1,250,651 of record NZ_CP069303.1, read on the forward strand.
CGCGGTCGAGGTCCTGCCGGGTGCGCTGTTCTCGCAACTGCGCGACGGCGGCCGCCTCGTCGTCGTCGAGGGATACGGCAACGCCTCGCAGGCGCGCCTCTACATCAAGGAAGGCGGCCGCGTTGCCGAGCGCAACGTCTTCAACACCGCCGTCAAGCCGCTGCCCGGCTTCCGCAAGGTGAAGGAATTCGTTTTCTGACGGTGCCCGGGCGTCGCTCCTGACCCGAAAGGCCCGCCCGCATATCGCGGCGGGCCTTTTCCGTCACGGGCACCCCGCTGGCCTTGCCCTTGGCAGGCCAAACAAATCTGTGCATCACTTATAACACATGATTCGCAGCGATTTAGTTCGCCGCCGAACTCGCCTAGGGTCTTCGGCACGTCCGGTACGCCTTCTGCGGCAGGCCATGGACGCCGCAGAGAACGGGGATAGAAATGGCTCAGCCGAATGTAGCGCGTGAACCGTCCATGGATGAAATCCTGGCGTCCATCCGCAAGATCATCGAGAACAACGAAGCAGAGCCGGACCTGGCCGCGGACGCTGCGGACGACGAGGGCTTCGACATCACCACCGAGAGCCATTCCAGCCTTCTGGACCGTCCCGTCATGGCGCAAGAGTTCCATGCGGAGGAGCGTCGCTCTTCGGTCGTGCAGCCGCTGCCGCGCGCCGAGCCGGCGCAGGGCGCCCAGCCGGCCATGTCGCTGGCCGATGTCGCCGCCCGCGTCCGCGCCGCATCCGAGCGCCATGTCGCCGCGAACCGGGAGGCGGCCGAGCGCGAGCCGGTGGACATCGAGCCGGTGCAGGCCGTTCGCGAGGAGAGCCCGCTGGTGACGAGCCGCATGGCGGCCGGGGCGGGACGCCTTTCGCCTGCGCCCGTCGAGCGGATCGAACCGGTCGCCGAGGCGTTCCAGCTCGCCGAGCCCGTGAGGGCCTCGGATGCCCGCGCCCCCGCGGAGACGATCGGCGGCCGCGACATCGCCGCGATTGTATCGCCTGCGGTCGGCGAGCGGGTCGCCCAGTCCTTCGGCGCGCTGGCCGAGGCGCTCGATTCCGGCCCGCGCCGTTCCTTCGACGAGATCGCCGAGGACATGCTGCGCCCGATGCTGCAGGAATGGCTCGACGACAACCTGCCGACGCTGGTGGAACGGCTGGTGCGCGAGGAGATCGAGCGTGTGGCGCGCGGCCCGCGCCGCTGACCTTTCCGCCGGTTCCCGAAAAAACAGCAGTAGAGCCGCGCCGGATGCCCCGGCGCGGCTTTTCTTCTGATATGTTGACTCCATCCCGGCCATCCGGTTTACAAAACCCCACGACAAACAGCAGGCCATGCACGAAAATGCTTGAAAAGAACTATGATTCCGCAGCGGTCGAGCCGCGAATTGCCAAGACGTGGGAAGATGCGGACGCCTTCCGCGCAGGCGAGGGCGCAAAGCCCGGCGCCGAGACCTTCACGATCGTCATCCCGCCACCGAACGTGACGGGCTCGCTGCATATGGGCCACGCGCTCAACAACACGCTGCAGGACATCATGGTCCGCTTCGAGCGCATGCGCGGCAAGGACGTGCTGTGGCAGCCGGGCATGGACCATGCCGGCATCGCGACCCAGATGGTCGTCGAGCGCAAGCTGATGGAAACCCAGCAGCACCGCCGCCAGATGGGCCGCGAGGCCTTCGTGGAGAAGGTCTGGGAGTGGAAGGCGGAATCGGGCGGCCTGATCTTCAACCAGTTGAAGCGCCTCGGCGCGTCCTGCGACTGGTCGCGCGAGCGCTTCACCATGGACGAGGGGCTTTCCGAAGCCGTTCGCGAGGTGTTCGTCTCGCTCTACAAGGAAGGCCTGATCTACAAGGACAAGCGCCTCGTCAACTGGGATCCCAAGCTGCTGACGGCGATCTCCGACCTCGAGGTCGAGCAGGTCGAGGTCAACGGCAATCTCTGGCACCTGCGCTATCCGCTGGAGCCGGGCGTCACCTACCAGCATCCCGTTGCCTTCGACGAGGACGGCAAGCCGACGGAATTCGAGACGCGCGACTATCTGGTCGTCGCGACGACCCGCCCCGAGACGATGCTCGGCGACACCGGCATTGCCGTGAACCCCGAGGACGAACGCTACAAGTCCATCGTCGGCAAGCATGTCATCCTGCCGATCGTCGGCCGCAAGATCCCGATCGTCGCAGACGAATACCCGGATCCGACCGCCGGCACGGGCGCCGTCAAGATGACGCCGGCGCACGACTTCAACGACTTCGACGTCGGCAAGCGCCACGATCTGCGCCAGGTCAACGTGCTGACGGTCGACGGCAGGATAACCATCAAGGAGAACGAGGACTTCCTGGAAGGCCTCGACAATCCCGCCGCGCTGCACGGCGCCTGGGACGAACTGGAAGGCAAGGACCGCTTCGAGGCGCGCAGGATCATCGTCTCCATCTTCGAGGAGGCCGGCCTGCTCGACAGGATCGAGCCGCACAAGCACATGGTCCCCCATGGCGATCGCGGCGGCGTGCCGATCGAGCCGCGCCTGACCGAGCAGTGGTATGTCGACGCCAAAACGCTCGCCCAGCCGGCGATCGCCTCCGTGCGCGAGGGCCGAACCAAATTCGTGCCGAAGAACTGGGAAAAGACCTATTTCGAGTGGATGGAGAACATCCAGCCGTGGTGCGTCTCCCGCCAGCTCTGGTGGGGACACCAGATCCCGGCCTGGTACGGCCCGGACGGCCAGGTCTTCGTCGAGAAGACCGAGGAGGAGGCGCTGCACGCCGCCATCCAGCACTACATCGCCCATGAAGGCCCGTGGAAAGCCTGGGTCGAGGAGAAGATCGAGAACTTCGCGCCGGGCGAGATCCTGACGCGCGACGAGGACGTGCTCGACACCTGGTTCTCCTCCGCGCTGTGGCCCTTCTCCACGCTCGGCTGGCCGGAACAGACGAAGGAACTGGAGAAGTATTACCAGACCGACGTGCTGGTCACCGGCTTCGACATCATCTTCTTCTGGGTCGCCCGCATGATGATGATGGGCCTGCACTTCATGAAGGACGAGTCCGGCAATCCCGTCGAGCCCTTCCACACCGTCTATGTCCATGCGCTGGTGCGCGACAAGAACGGGCAGAAGATGTCGAAGTCGAAGGGCAACGTCATCGACCCGCTCGACCTGATCGACGAATACGGTGCGGACGCGCTGCGCTTCACGCTGGCGATCATGGCGGCGCAGGGCCGCGACGTGAAGCTCGACCCGGCCCGCATCGCCGGCTACCGCAACTTCGGCACCAAGCTTTGGAACGCCACGCGCTTTGCCGAGATGAACGGCGTCAAGAGCGATCCGAAATTCGTGCCGGAGACCGCCTCGCTGACGATCAACCGCTGGATCCTGACGGAGCTTGCCCGCACGGCGCGCGACGTCACGGAGGCGATCGAGACCTACCGCTTCAACGATGCGGCAGGCTCCCTCTACCGCTTTATCTGGAACCAGTTCTGCGACTGGCACCTGGAATTGCTGAAGCCCGTCTTCAGCGGCGAGGACGAGGCCGCCAAGGCGGAATCGCAGGCCTGCGCCGCCTACGTGCTGGAGGAGACCTACAAGCTCCTCCACCCGTTCATGCCCTTCATGACGGAAGAGCTCTGGGCGCACACGGCGGGCGAGGGCGTAACGCGCGACAGCCTTATCTGCCACGCGGAATGGCCGACGCCGGCCTACGGCGACGATGCGGCCGCCGACGAGATCAACTGGCTGGTCGATCTCGTTTCCGGCATCCGCTCGGTGCGCGCCGAGATGAACGTGCCGCCGGGCGCGACCGCTCCGCTTGTCGTGGTGGGCGCCAACGCCCTCACGCAGAAGCGGCTCGTCACGCACGACCAGGCCATCCGCCGGCTTGCCCGCGTGGAGGACATCCGCCTTGCGGACGCGGCCCCGAAGGGGGCGGCGCAGATCGTCGTCGGCGAGGCGACGGCCTGCCTGCCGCTCGGCAGCCTGATCGATCTTGCGGCCGAGAAGGCGCGCCTGGAAAAGGCGATCGACAAGGCGAGGGCGGAAGCGGCCCGCATCGAGGGCAAGCTGTCGAACGAGAAGTTCGTCGCCAATGCCAAGCCGGAGGTCGTGGAGGCCGAGCGCGAGCGTGCCGCCGAACTGGAGCAGCAGCTCGCAAGCCTCTCCGTCGCGCTTGCCCGCGTCAGCGAAGCCGGCTGATTCTGCCACCGCAATCGTTGCAGGAACCGCAAAACCGCGCCGGAAGCCCCGGCGCGGTTTTGTATTCAAGGCCCGGGTCGCAAAAATCCGGCTGTGTCCCAAATGTGACACGGCCCCACCCAGTTGAAATGGCGATCTATATTTTAGAGAATTTTAAGGAGTGTTTGGAAGATTATTTCGTACGTCTCGAATGCTGAGGGGCTTCAGAAAAAACTTACGTAATCTTGCGAACCGCACGCAGGATTCCCTGATGAGAAGTGGGGTTTGCCAAGCCGGTGCTCCTCTTCGATAGTCGGCCTCGGAATAGGCGGTGGAGGCCGCTCAGTGATATTGGGGGAGTATGAATGATCAACACGATCTTCAAGCATGGAATTCTGACGGCAGCGGCGCTGGCAGCGCTCGCAAGCGCCGCTCATGCAGGTGGCTTTAGTCGCGGCGAAGCTGATACGGAAATTCTGTATGAAGACGGCGCCGCCGCATTCCGTGCAAAGGCAACCTTTGTGGCGCCTCAGCGTGGATACGATACAATCAACGGAGCTACCGCCACCGACGGCGACTACACGAATAACTATTTCGTTCCCAGTTTAGCCGGCAAGGCTCGGATTACGGACAACTTCTCGTGTGCCGGGACCTATACGCAACCATTCGGCGCATCTTCAAGTTATGGTCCGCAAGCGCGCTTAGCTGATCAGGCGACATCATCCATTCAAAATCACACAATCGAAGCCGAATTCACGACGAATGAATACGGGCTCACCTGTGCAGCCAACTTCGATCTCGAAAAGGGCCGCTTCTATATTCTCGGTGGTGTCTTCCTCCAGTCTTTTGACTATGAGGAAGTGACACGTATGGGCACGCTACGTCTCAAGGACGAAAGCGAGCTCGGCTATCGTGTGGGCGCCGCCTATTCGATTCCCGAAATCGCGCTACGCGCCGAAGTTATGTATCGTTCGCAAGTGGATCACAAAGGAGACGGCAGCTTCACGCTCAGCCCGACAGGTTCCGTTGCGTTGCCTGGTGGTTTGCCGCCGGGCTACCAGCTCCCGGCGGTTGGTGCCGGCAGCTTGCCGCAATCTCTCAGGTTCAACATGCAAACCGGCATTGCTCCCGGTTGGCTGGCATTCGGTTCCGTAAAGTGGACCGATTGGAGCGTTTTGCCGACGCTGAATTACACCATTACGGGTCTTGGTGATCTTCAGAAGAATTTCCGTTTCCGTGACGGCTGGACCATCATGGGCGGTGTCGGACACTCGTTCACGGACGATATTTCCGGCGCGGTGAGCCTGACCTGGGACCGAGGTGTCGGCACAGGAGCGGATATCATGACCGACACCTGGACCGTCGGTCTCGGCACGGCGATCAAAACAGGGCCCGGCGAACTTCGCATCGGTGGCGCAGTCAGCTATCTGACGTCCGGCTCGCAGACGCAGCGTGCTGATCTAGCAGACTTCAATGCGACTGTCGGTGGTGACTTTGCATACGGTGCGAACGTGTCGTACCTCGTCAAATTCTGATCGGCTAACTTTTATTGGTCAGCAATCGGGCCTGGCGCCATAGCCGGGCCCTTTTTCTTGGTTAACGTTTGGTTGCTCCGAAGCGCCGGAAACGGGTAGTCCTGTGCGGCTCTGAAAATATGTGACGGAATCGCAACACATTTTTTTCCAGAGTTTGCTACACCCATTGGGAAGCGACGAAATGTCCATTTCCCGCCACAAACGGGGCGCAGCGATAGGGGCATGTAGACGCGTGGAACCGCGCCCAAGGGAAACGATGAGCCAGCCGATGTCATTGTCGCCGGAAATGCCGGAAACCTGCACGAAGCCCGTGCATGTCCGGTTCGGCACAGGCAGGAAGCCTTGGCGCGGAATTGTAAAAGTGATGCCCAAGTCCGAGTTGTTGCCGATGAAAGTAGTGGTAATGGGCCTTTGCCTTTCGCTGTCCTCCTGGATGGCGCCGCAGGCTCTCGCATTCGATCCCCAGGCCGGCGTCAGCAAGGAAAGCGGCCCCTTCGACCTCTTCAAGTTCGGTTTCTTCTCCTACAAGGAAGGCCGCAAGAGCGATGCCGTCGAGGCCTACCGCTATGCGGCGGAAAAGGGCCATACCGGTTCGCGCTGGGCGCTCGCCAACATGTATGCCGACGGCGACGGCGTGCCGGAAAACGACCTCGAAGCCTTCAAGATCTACAGCGAGATCGCCCAGGCCGGCGTCGAGCCCGGCTCGGAGGACACGGGTTACTTCGCCAATGCGCTGATCGCGCTTGCCAGCTACTACCGCCGCGGCATTCCCGACAGTCCGGTGAAGATCGACCTTTCGCAGGCGCGCCAGCTCTATTTCCAGGCGGCGTCCGCATTCGGGATCCCCGAAGCGCAGTTCCAGCTCGGTCGCATGATGCTGACGGGCGAGGGCGGTTCTGTCAGCGTGCACCAGGCCAAGAAGTGGCTGAACCGCGCCCGCAACAACGGCCATGCCGGCGCCATGGGACTGTTCGGCAACATCCTCTTCCAGGAGGGCGACACGACGCGGGGCCTTGCGATGATGACGGCCGCGCTCGATCATTGCCCGCCAAAGGACTGTGCCTGGCTCCAGGCAACGCAGGAAGAAGCCTTCTCCGTCGCCAGCGAGGAGGACCGCCGCAAGGGCGTCGCGCTCGCGCAGAGCATCCGCTTCAATCCCAACGAATAATCCACCGGCCCGTGCGCCCCGCTGCGCGGCAGAGCTAGGCGGCGAAATCGAGCACTGCGACGACGGGAACGTGGTCCGACGGCTTTTCCCAGTTGCGGACATGCTTTTCGACGCCGGTCGACACGAGACGGTCCGCGGCTTCCGCCGACAGCATCAGGTGGTCGATGCGGATCCCGAAGTTCTTCGGCCAGCATCCCCCCTGGTAATCCCAGAACGTATAGAGCGGCACACCGTCCGAGGTGGCGCGCACGGCATCCGTGAGGCCAAGGTTTTCGAGGCGGCGGAAGGCCTGCCGCGTCGGGGGCAGGTAGAGGGCGTCCCGTTCCCAGACCTTCACGTCCCAGCAATCATGCGGCTCGGGGATGACATTGTAGTCCCCCGCCATCACCAGCGGTTCCTCGAGCGCCAGCCGGTCCTCGGCAAAGGCGACGAGCCGGTCCATCCAGGCGAGCTTGTAGGGATATTTCACCGGATCGTCGGCCGGGTTGCCGTTCGGCAGGTAGATCGAGCAGACGCGGATCGCGCCGCCGTCGACGGAGAACACGCCCTCGATGAAGCGTGCCTGCTCGTCACCGTCGCCGCCGGGAAGGCCGCGGTTCACCTCGTCGGGGCGGATCTTCGAGAGGAGGGCGACGCCGTTGAAACCCTTCTGGCCGTGTGTCTCGATGTGATAGCCGAGGGCCTCGATCTCGCCGCGCGGAAAACCTTCGTCGACCGTCTTGATCTCCTGCAGGGCGACGATGTCGGGCGCCGACTCCTTGAGCCAGGCGACCAGATTGTCGATGCGCGCCCGCACCCCGTTGATGTTCCAGGTGGCAATCTTGATCGGCATGCGGGTTCCTGTCGGGTTGGTTCAGACCGAGAAGCTGGTGCCGCAGCCGCAGCTTGCCACGGCGTTCGGGTTCTTGATCTGGAAGGACTGGCCGAGCAGGTTGTCGACGAAGTCGATCTCGGACCCGTCCATGTAGACGAGGGAGAGCTGGTCGATCAACACCCTTGCATCGTCCTTTTCGAGCACGAGGTCGTCGTCCTGCTGGTCCTCGACGAGGTCGAACTTGTAGGAAAAACCGGAACAGCCGCCGCCTTCGACCGAAACGCGCAGCGCCTGCATTTGCGGCGCCGAGCCGAGGATCGAGGCGATGCGCCGTGCGGCGGCGTCGGAGATAGTTACGGACTTATCGGTCATGTCTGCCTCCTGCCGGGGTCAAGATCCGGAGAGAATCGCTTCGTGTACGGACGGCGATTTTGTCGCCGGAACGTTCGGACTGCTGCGCACGGTCTGAAACAAATACCTGAAAAGACTTGTCTTTCAAGCGCGCCTTGCAGCCGGACTTGCCGCTATGCACACTATAGGTATGAAGGCATTGAGGCCGCGTCAATGGGCGGCGTGAATGCAGGTGACGAATGACGTTTGACAGACATGCGCTGGGTTTCGGCGCGGGGCAGCGCGCCATCTACGCTTCCGACCCCTGGGCGACGCGCGGGCGGCTCTTTCCCGAGCCGGAAAGCCCGACGCGCTCGGATTTCCAGCGCGACCGGGACCGTATCGTCCACACGACGGCCTTTCGCCGCCTCAAGCACAAGACCCAGGTCTTCATCGCCGCCGACGGCGATCACTATCGTACCCGGCTCACCCACACGATCGAGGTCGCGCAGATCGCCCGCGCGCTCGCCCGTGCCCTCAAGCTCGACGAGGACCTCGCCGAGGGCGTCGCGCTGGTGCACGATTTCGGACACACCCCGTTCGGCCATACCGGCGAGGACGCGCTGCACGCGGTGCTGGAGCCCTTCGGCGGCTTCGACCACAATGCCCAGTCGCTCCGCATCGTCACCAAGCTGGAGCGGCGCTATGCCGATTTCGACGGGCTGAACCTCACCTGGGAGAGCCTGGAAGGCCTCGTCAAGCACAACGGTCCGCTGATCGGCCCGACCGGCGAGTGCACGCACGGTGACGCCGTGCCGCGCCCGATCCTCGAATACTGCGCCGTGCACGACCTGGAGCTCGGCAGCTTCGCCAGCCTGGAAGCGCAGGTGGCGGCGATCGCCGACGACATCGCCTACAACACCCATGACATCGACGACGGCCTGCGCTCCGGCTATCTCGACTTCGAGATGCTGGAGGAGGTGCCGTTTCTCGCGCGGCTGATGAAGGAAGTGCACGACCGCTACCCCGGCCTGGAAGCGCCGCGCTTCACCCACGAGATCATGCGCCGCCAGATCACCGCCATGGTCGAGGACGTGATCAGCTATGCCCAGCAGGCGATCCGCGTCGAGCGGCCGGAAAGCGCCGACGACGTGCGCAAGGCTCACCGGTGCCTGGCGACGTTCTCCGAGGAGATGGCGGTGACGGACAGGCAGATCAAGAAGCTGCTGTTCTCCCGCATCTACCGCCATCCGGACGTGATGCGGGTGCGGGCGAACGCCGCCTCCATCCTGACGGACCTCTATCACGCCTATATGGACGACCCGCAATTGATGCAGGGGCACTACTGGGTGGACCGCATCGCGACCATGCCGGAATCGGCGCGCGCCCGCCATGTCGGCGATTATCTCGCCGGAATGACCGACAATTACGCGATCAACACGCATCGCCGTCTGTTTGACCATACCCCCGAATTGCGATAGTCAGCCGCCACCTGAACTTCTTCGCAGGCCTGGCCCTCCGGGAGGCCGCTGCGCGCGGATGGATGAGATGAACCTTTTTACAGACTTCGACAGCAGAATCAAAAACGTACTCGAAGGACTTGAGATCGTCCGTGAAAAGCGCTCCGAACTCGATTTCGGCCGCGTCAGCGTCGAGCCGCCGCGCGACCAGAGCCATGGCGACGTCGCGACCAATGCGGCGATGGTTCTGGCCAAGCCGCTCGGCCTCAATCCGCGGGCGCTTGCCGACCTCATCGTCGCCGAGCTGAAGAACGACCCCGAGGTCGCCGATGTCAGCGTCGCCGGCCCGGGCTTCATCAACGTGCGCCTTTCCGTTCCCTACTGGCAGAAGCTGCTTGCCGCCGTGGTCACGGCCGGCACGGATTACGGCCGCGGCGCGCTGGGCGCCGGCCGCAAGGTCAATGTCGAATATGTCTCGGCCAACCCGACCGGCCCGATGCATGTCGGCCATTGCCGCGGCGCCGTGGTGGGCGATGCGCTCGCCAACCTGCTCGCCTTTGCCGGCTATGACGTGACCAAGGAATACTACATCAACGACGCCGGCTCGCAGATCGACGTGCTGGCCCGCTCCGCCTTCCTGCGCTATCGCGAGGCGCTGGGCGAGACGATCGGCGAGATTCCCTCCGGCCTTTATCCGGGCGACTATCTCGTGCCGGTCGGCGAGGCGCTCGCCGAGGAATTCGGCACGACCCTGCGCGCCATGCCCGAACACCAGTGGATGCCGATCGTCAAGGAGAAGACCATCGCCGCGATGATGGCGATGATCCGCGAGGACCTCGCCGCCCTAAACGTCACGCATGACGTGTTCTTCTCCGAGCGCTCGCTGCACGCCGGCAACGGCGCGCCGATCCGCACCGCGATCAACGACCTCACCTTCAAGGGCCATGTCTACAAGGGCGTGCTGCCGCCGCCGAAAGGCCAGGTGCCGGAAGACTGGGAGGATCGCGAGCAGACGCTCTTCCGCTCGACGGAAGTCGGCGACGACATCGACCGTCCGCTGATCAAGTCGGACGGCTCCTATACCTACTTCGCCGCCGACGTCGCCTACTTCAAGGACAAGTTCGACCGCGGCTTCGACGAGATGATCTACGTGCTCGGCGCCGACCATGGCGGCTACGTCAAGCGCCTGGAGGCCGTCGCGCGCGCCGTCTCCGAGGGCAAGGCCAAGCTGACGGTCCTCCTCTGCCAGCTCGTCAAGCTTTACCGCAACGGCGAGCCGGTGAAGATGTCGAAGCGTTCGGGCGATTTCGTCACGCTGCGCGACGTCGTCGACGAGGTCGGCCGCGATCCGGTGCGCTTCATGATGCTGTACCGCAAGAACAGCGAGCCGCTCGACTTCGACTTCGCCAAGGTGACCGAGCAGTCCAAGGACAATCCGGTCTTCTACGTGCAGTATGCCCATGCGCGCTGCATGTCGGTGTTCCGGCAGGCCGCCGAGGCCTTCCCGGGGCTCGATGTCGCCGCGCTCGATCTGGCCGGCGCGATCGATGGAAACATCGCCGATCCGAGCGAGTTGCAGCTTCTTGCAAAACTGGCAGAATATCCCCGTGTGATCGAGGCCGCTGCACTGGCGCAGGAGCCTCATCGCATCGCGTTTTACCTCTATGATCTTGCCAGCGCGTTCCATGCGCACTGGAACAAAGGTAAGGAACAGCCGGAATTACGGTTTGTTAACGATAAGAATAGAGAATTGAGCATCGCCAGACTTGGGCTGGTGCACGCTGTCGCGTCTGTTCTTAAGTCGGGCCTGTCCATTACAGGCACCGCAGCACCGGACGAAATGCGATAACGTCACCATTTGCCCACAATAAGCTGGCAAACGCGTCTTTGTAGCTTACGAGTGGGAAGCAGTATGGCAGACAAGAACTTCGCGCGAAGCGGAACCGCCGACAGGGGTCTCTTGGCAGAAGATGACCCGTTGAGCGAGCTTGCCCGCCTCGTCAGTCTCGAGCCGCGTCCTGTTCAGGATATCGACAGGTCCTTCTCCGACGCCGTCCAGGCGGCGCCGCGGCATGAAAATCCCGTCTTCGCTCTCGAGGATGAGCTGCTGCGCGCCTTCGAGCAGTACGATGCCCCGGCGCCCGCCGTGGACCCGGTCGTCGCCCAGCCGGCGGTGGCCCGCCATGTCGAGCCCGTTTTCGAGGAGCCGGCGCCCGTCGCGGAAGACCGTGCGTCCTTCATCGACGAGATCCCGACGCGGGGCGTTGCCCCCGGCGGGCCGGTACACCAGGAGCCGTCCTTCCACGAGGCCGTCGAGCCCGCTTTCGCCGGGCAGTCGTTCGTGGAGCCCGGGCCGCAGGCCGATCCGGCCCTGCTTCTCGCCGACGAACTGGAGACGTCCGTCAGCGACGTGCCGCCGGTCGATGCCGGTCCGGACCTTCATGCGGGCCATCTCTTTGCCGACCGGTTCGAGCCCCGCTTCGAGGAGCCGGCGCGCCACGAGCCGGTTGCCGAGCCGCGTTTCGAGGAAGCGTCCCATGTCGAGGAGCAGCCCGTTTTCCTGGGGCTTCAGCCGCTGTCCGGCGACGACGCTGCCGCCGGCGACATCGGCCTCGATCTGGAGCACGAGCTGGAACTTTCGATCGGCGACGGCTTTGCCGACGAGCGCGTGGCGGATGGCCGCCCGGACGATGGCGCGCAAGCCGCGTTCGTCGCGCCGGTTCCGGTTGCTGTCGAGGCCGTCGCAACCAATATCGAGCCGAGCTTCGACGGCTGGATGCCGGCCGATTCCGGCGTCGAGCACGCCGAGCCGTTCCACGCCGAACCCGCCTATGCCGGCGAGGAGCCGCAATTCGTGGCGCAGATGCCGCTCGAGACGCGGGAGGACCGCGCCCGCGCCGCCGCCCGGATCGAGGCGCAGTGGCAGGCCGAGGCGACCGAGCCCGTCTTCGATGCGGAGCCCGCCTATCAGGTGGAGTCCGTCGAGACCGGCGGCAATTACGATCGCGACGCGCTGCTGGCCGAGGTCGAGCGGTTCCCCGTGCCGGAATCCCGTTCGCCGCTGTCCGCCGAAACGGCCGCCGCGGCGGCCGCCGTCGTTGCCGCAGCCGCCGCGCGCAGCAACACGCCCGCTAATATCTCCGCCATCTTCGGCCGTGCGACGCCGACCGTGCACCGCGAACCCGTCGTCGAGAAGGCCGCAACGCCGTTCGTCGAGCCGGCGGCGGCGCCCGTCCAGCCCATTGAACCTCCTGTCGTCGAGGCCCGGCGCGAACCCGTCGCCACGCCTGCGCCGGCCGTTTCCGAGCCCGAGCTCGATTTCGAGAGCCTGGAGTTCGACCTTTCGGACATAGACCTCGACCTCTCCGATTTCTCGCTGGACGACGAGCCGGTGAAGCAGGAGGCCAGGCCCGCCGAGGTGAAGCCGGAAGTCGCACCTCCGGTAGCGGCAGAGACGCCCGTCCGGCGCGAGCCGGCCGTCGCCATCCCCGTTTCCACCTATACCAGGCCGCAGCCGGTCGCCGCCGAGGCCAATGACGGCGTCCTGCCGTTCGACCCGGCGATGATCGCAGATACGGACGAGGGCGTCTCGCCGGTCACCGAGCTCGACGTGCCGCACCTTCCCGTCGTCGAGAAGGAGAAGCCGCCGGCCTACCAGCCCGACTACGATCTCGACATCGACGCCGAGATGGCGCAGCTCTTCACCGAGCCTGCCGCCAGGCCGCGCAATGAGGACCTGCAGAGAGGCGCCGCCGCCAGCGCGGCTACCGCCGCCGCCCAGCCGGTAACGCAGATCAACGATGTGGACGATTTCGAGCGAGCGCTGGAAGAGGACTTCCGCCGCTCGCTGAACCAGCCGGAGCGCATGGCGATCCCGGTCGATCCGGGCCAGGCGACGACGCTCTATTCCGGCGACGGCTACGATGACGAGACGGCCCGCCCGCGCCGCGGCATGCTGATCGCCGCCTCCGTCGCGGGCCTGCTGTTGATCGGCGGGGGCGCCGTCTACGCCTGGTCGGCCTTCACCGGCGGCTCGGTCGGCGGTTCCGGCGAGCCGCGCGTCATCCTTGCCGACAAGGAGCCGATCAAGATCGTGCCCGAGGAAAAGGGCGGCAAGACCGTTCCGAACCAGGACAAGGCCGTTTACGACCGCGTCGCGGGCGACACCACCAGCCGGCCGCAGCAGGAACAGCTCGTCACCTCCACGGAGGAGCCGGTCGATGTCGTGCAGCGCACGCTGACGCCCGAGACCCTGCCGTTCGACGGTCCGGAAGACGGTCCCGATCTCGCGGCATCCGAAGAGGACAACCGCCTCCTGCCGGGTGTCGACGAACCGGAGACGGCAGCAGCCGCGGCCGCGGCCAGCGACAAGCCGGTCGTTTCCCCGCGCAAGGTCAAGACGATGATCGTCAAGCCGGACGGCACGCTCGTCGCCCGCGAGGACACGGTCACCGAAACCGCGCAGCTCGACGCCAAGGCCACCGCCACGACCGGCGGCGCCTCCGGCGAGGCGGCCGCGACGGCAAACGCGGCGCTGGATGCGGACGCCTCGCTGCGCGCCGAGCAGACAGCGGCGGAAGTAAAGCCCCGTTCGGCGCTTGCGGAAGTCGCCGAAACCCAGGTCGACGGCACGGCGCCGGTGCGCACCGTGAAGACCACGACGATCGGCGCCGCGGCAACGGCCACGGCCAGCGACAACGCGCCCGTTCCGGCAGCCCGCCCCGCCGACCAGCCGGTGAACGTCGTCGGCACGGTCACCGAGAATGGCAGGGTTTCGGCCACCGAGACCGCGTCGGCGACCCAGGTCCCGCAGGCGAGCGCCGAGCAGGCCCAGGTCGCGCCGGGCGGCTACGTCATCCAGATCGCCTCGCTCCCCTCGGAGGCCGAAGCGCAGAAGACCTACAACTCGCTGTCCTCCAAGTTCGGCAACGTGATCGGCGGCCGCGGCGTGGACATCAAGAAGGCGGAAATCCCCAACAAGGGCACCTTCTTCCGCGTCCGCATTCCGGCCGGCTCGCGCGAAGAGGCCAATACCCTCTGCAGCCGCTACAAGAGCGCGGGCGGAAGCTGCCTCGTCACCCGCTGAGGCTGACCCCGATTCCTGACGAGGCGCGGCACGGTCCGCGCCTCTTCGATTCCCGGGCCATGCGCCCTTCGTCTTCCCCGAACCCCTAAGATTGCGGACATGAGCGAATCGAAATCCTTCATTTCGGGCTGCAAGGGCCTGAGCCTCACCGACGACGAAAAGGCCTTCTTCCGCAACGAGCGTCCCTGGGGTTTCATCCTCTTCGGCCGCAATATCGGCGAGCCGGCACAGGTCGCGGACCTGACGGCCGAGATGCGCGCCTGCATCGGCGGCGGCGCGGACATTCCGGTGCTGATCGACCAGGAGGGCGGTCGCGTCCAGCGCATCAAGCCGCCGCATGTCCAGCAGTATCCGAACGCCGCCGCGCTCGGCGCCATCTACCGTGCGGACGAGGAGCGGGGCCTGCGCGCCGCCTGGCTGATGTCGCGCCTGCACGCCTTCGATCTGCTGCGCCTCGGCATCAATGTCGACTGCCTGCCGGTGCTTGACGTCGCCGTTCCGGGGGTGCACGACGTCATCGGCAACCGCGCCTACGGGCAGGAGCCGGAGATCGTCTCGGCCATGGGCAAGGCGGCGTCGGACGGCCTCAAGGCCGGCGGCCTGCTGCCGATCATGAAGCACATGCCGGGCCATGGCCGCACCATGGTCGATTCGCACCACGACCTGCCGGTCGTCCACGCAAGCCGCAAGGAGCTGGAAGCCTGCGACTTCGTGCCCTTCCGGCGCATGAAGGACGAGTTGATGGCGATGTCCGCCCATATCGTCTTCACCGCCATCGATGCCGACAATCCGGCGACCACCTCGGCGAAGGTGGTCGAGGAGGTCATCCGCGGCCATATCGGTTTCGACGGGCTCCTGATGTCCGACGACGTGTCCATGAACGCCCTTCGCGGCGATATTGCCGAAAGAAGCCGGGGAATCATCGCTGCCGGGCTCGACATGGTGTTGCATTGCCATGGCATCATGGACGAAATGGTTGCGGTGACCGAAAACGTTCCCGCATTGGCCGGCGAGAGCCTGCGGCGGGCAAATGCGGTGCGCGCAGGCTTCCCGGCGCCCGACGGTGCGGACGAGGAGGCGCTGCGCGAGGAATTCAACGCCATGATCGCGGTCGCCTGACGGCCGCGGCAGGGGCAGCGGGGAGCGACGTGCAGGCAACGGGCTCGAAGCCACCGGGGAAGGGACGCGGCGCGCAGGCGCCGATGGCCGACCTGTGGCAGGACGACGCCGGGGAGCGGGGGCTTTCGGAAGAGAGCCTCGTCGTCGATCTTGCCGGCTTCGAAGGCCCGCTCGACCTTCTCCTGCATCTCGCGCGCACGCAGAAGGTGGACCTCACCCGCATTTCCGTGCTGGCGCTCGCCGAGCAGTATCTCGTGTTCATCGACAGGGCGCGGAAGATCCGCATCGAGCTTGCCGCCGACTATCTCGTCATGGCCGCCTGGCTCGCCTATCTGAAGTCCCGCCTGCTGATCCCCAAGCAGGCGAAGGACGACGGACCCTCGGGCGAGGAGATGGCGGCAAGCCTCGCCTTCCGCCTGAAGCGCCTGGAGGCGATGCGCGATGCCGCCACCCGGCTCGTCAACCGCAACCGCCTCGGCCGCGACGTCTTCGCGCGCGGCATGCCGGAACATATCCCCACCGAGCGGCGCTCCGCCTTCGAGGCCTCGCTCTACGACCTGCTCAACGCCTATGCGTCGCTGCGCCAGCGCCATGCCGTCACCCAGGTCACCATCGAGAAGCGCACCGTCTGGTCGCTCGCCGACGCGCGCGCGATCCTCTCCCTGCTCGTCGGTGACGTGGACGACGACTGGACGGCGCTCGATCATTTCATGCTGCGCTACCTCAGCGATCCGGCCGAACGCACGACGGCCATCGCCAGCGCCTTCGCCGCGACGCTCGAACTCGTCAGGGAAGGGCGCCTGGAACTGCGGCAGGACGGCGCGTTCCAGCCGCTCTACCTTCGCCGCGGTCCGAAGGCCGGCGAGCCCGAGGACGATGACGGGAGCGCCGGGCGTGATTGAAGAGGATGAGCACGGCGCACCGCACGGGGCGGAAGGCGGCATGGTGGTCGATCCGCGCCGGCTGCACGAAGCCGCGCGAATCGCCGAGGCGCTGGTCTTCGCCTCCGCCGGTCCGGTTTCCGAGGCCTATATCGCCGAGCGCCTGCCGCGCGGCGTGGACGTGGCGCATGTCCTGCGCGAGTTGAAGGCGCTCTACGCCGGCCGCGGCGTCAATCTCGTGCAGGTGGCCGATGCCTGGGCCTTCCGCACCGCGCCGGATCTGTCTTTCGTCATCCGCACGGACGAGACCGAGATGCGCAAATTGTCGCGCGCCGCGCTCGAGGTGCTGTCGATCATCGCCTATCACCAGCCGGTCACCCGCGCCGAGATCGAGGACATCCGCGGCGTGCAGACGTCCAAGGGCACGCTCGACGTGCTGATGGAGGCCGGCTGGGTGCGCCTGCGCGGTCGCCGGCGCTCGCCGGGCCGCCCCGTAACCTTCGGCACGACAAGGGATTTCCTCGACCATTTCGGCTTCGAGGACGTGCGCGACCTGCCGGGCCTCGAGGAACTGAAGGGCGCCGGCCTGCTTTCCGGCCGGATTCCCTCCAATTTCCAGGTGCCCCTGCCGCTCGGCGAGGAGGAAATGGCGGAGGACGAGGATCCGATCACCCAATTCGACCTTGAGGAGCTCGGTCTCTTGACACCGGGCGGAAAAGAGGACGAATAGGCCGAGGCTTGTGAACGGCCGTTGCGTCGGCAGATGGCCGGCGGCAGGGAAAGACTTCGAAAATGGCTTCGGACCCGTCCGGTTCCACCGGCATCGAGACGAGACGGGTTTCGGCGGCGGCCTTCGCGGGGCGCTCGCCTTCGGGAGACAC
The DNA here is from genome assembly GCF_016839145.1 of Shinella sp. PSBB067. Lineage (NCBI taxonomy): Bacteria > Pseudomonadati > Pseudomonadota > Alphaproteobacteria > Hyphomicrobiales > Rhizobiaceae > Shinella > Shinella sp. PSBB067. The sequence goes on from NZ_CP069303.1 coordinate 1,268,076, forward strand.
GGCCCTGCCGGGACGTGTCCACCACACACGGCCGGCTCGACAATCATCGCCCGGATTGCGTAATGTCATGCTTTCGGCTAACCACCGCGACATAGTGGTATTTGAAAAAGACGGCTGAACGGCTTACATCGGGTTCAGATTTCAACGGGAGTTAAGGGAATGGGTTCTTTCAGCATCTGGCATTGGCTGATCGTTCTGGTGGTGGTGCTGCTGCTGTTCGGCCGCGGCAAGATTCCGGAACTGATGGGTGACGTCGCCAAGGGCATCAAGAGTTTCAAGAAGGGCATGTCCGACGAGGAAAACAGCGCCGCCGACCAGTCGAAGACGGTCGATCACAAGGCTGACGAAGCCAAGTAACCGGCGTTCGGCTGCGGGCAACGGCCTGCGGCCTCTAAGGACAGTATCCCATGCTTGATGTCGGCTGGACCGAAATACTCGTCATCGCCATCGTCCTGATCGTCGTGGTGGGTCCGAAGGACCTGCCGCAGATGCTGAGGACCTTCGGCCGCATGATGAGCAAGATGCGCGGCGTGGCGAGCGACTTCCGCCAGCAGTTCGACGAGGCGCTGCGCGAGGCCGATCTCGAAGATGTGCGCAAGACGATCGGCGAGGCACAGAAGCTCAATCCGCTGAACACCATCCGGGACGCGGTCAATCCGCTGCGCCAGATGGGCGACGAGATCAAGGCCGATCTGCAGAAGTCGACCAGCGTCTCCCCGACACCGGCTTCCAGCCCGGCAGAGAGCGTTTCGAGCGCCCCGGTCGCCGTGCCCTCGGAGGCTGCAAAGCCGGCATCGGCAGAACCTGTCGCCGCCGTGCCGCTGAAGGCCGGCCCGACCAGCGCGACGGCGAAGAAGAAGCCGGCCGGGACCGCCGCCAAAGCCGCAAAGCCACGCAAGGCCGCCGCTAAGCCTGAGGGCGAGCCGAAGGCCGCTGCGGCCAGGGCGCCCGCGGCCAGGAAAACCGCCGCCACCAAGCCGAAGACGACGAAGACCAAGAAGGGCGACGCATGAGCGGCGATATCGAAGACAAGCCCCAGCCGCTGATCGAGCATCTGATAGAGCTTCGCCGGCGCTTGCTGTGGGCCGTCGGCGCGTTCTTCATTGCCTTCCTGGTCTGCTTCTATTTCGCCAAGCAGCTCTTCAACCTGCTCGTCCTGCCCTTCAAGTGGGCGGTGAGCTGGGCGGGCCTTTCCCATCGCCATGTCGAATTGATCTACACGGCGCCGCAGGAATTCTTCTTCACGCAGATCAAGGTCGCCATGTTCGGCGCGCTGGTCATCGCCTTCCCGGTGATCGCCCAGCAGATCTACAAGTTCGTCGCCCCGGGCCTCTACAAGAACGAGCGGGCGGCCTTCCTGCCGTTCCTGATCGCGTCGCCCATCCTCTTCCTCATCGGCGCGGCGCTGGTCTATTTCTTCTTCACGCCCATGGTCATGTGGTTCTTCCTGGCCATGGAGCAGGGCGGCGGCGAGGGGCAGGTCTCGATCCAGCTCCTGCCGAAGGTTTCCGAATATCTCAGCCTGATCATGTCGCTGATCTTCGCCTTCGGCCTCGTCTTCCAGCTTCCGGTCGTCTCCTCGCTCCTGGTGCGCGCGGGCTTCATCGATACGCAGGCGCTGGTCAGCAAGCGCAAATACGCCATCGTCATCGCCTTCATCGTGGCCGCGGTGCTGACGCCCCCCGATCCGGTCTCCCAGATCGGTCTTGCGCTGCCGGCCATCCTTCTCTACGAGATTTCCATCTACACGGCCCGACTCATCGAACGGCAGCGGGCGCGCGCCTCGGAAGCGCAGGATGCGGAAAACGAGGTCGTTGCAACGCCGGGCGAGGCCGACTGAGGTCTTGCCGGCGGCGTTGCCGCAGGTCGCTGCCGGGCGCCGTCGGGTTTCATCCACGGAAAACGCCTGGAACGACGATGCTTGATATAAAATGGATCCGCGACAACGCCGACGCCCTCGATGCCGCTCTCGCCAAGCGCGGTGCGAGCCCTCTCGCCCGGACGCTGATCGACCTCGACGAGAGGCGCCGCAGCGTCATCCAGAAGGCGCAGGACATGCAGTCGCGCCGCAACGCCGCCTCCAAGGAGATCGGCGCGGCGATGGCCGGCAAGAATACCGAGCTCGCCGAGAAGCTGAAGGCCGAGGTGTCGGCGATCAAGGACCAGCTCCCAGCCGCCGAAGAGGAGGAGCGCCAGGTGACGGCCGAGCTCAATGACGCCCTGTCGCGCATCCCGAACATCCCCCTCGACGACGTGCCGGTCGGCTCGGACGAGGCGGGCAATGTCGAGACGCGCAAATGGGGCAACAAGCCCGGCTGGAACCACAAGGCGCTGGAGCACTTCGACATCGGCGAGGCGCTTGGGTGGATGGATTTCGAGGCGGCCGCAAGGATCGCCGGCTCGCGCTTCACGGTGCTGAAGGGCCAGCTCGCGCGCCTCGAACGCGCGCTCGGCCAGTTCATGATCGACATGCACACGCAGGAGCACGGATATACGGAAGTCCACGCGCCGCTCCTCGTGCGTGACGACGCCATGTACGGCACCGGCCAGCTCCCGAAATTTTCCGAAGACCTCTTCCGCACCACGGACGGCCGCTGGCTGATCCCGACCGCGGAAGTCTCGCTCACCAATCTCGTGCGCGAGGAAATCCTCGACCAGGAGAAGCTGCCGCTGCGCTTCACCGCGCTGACGCCGTGCTTCCGTTCGGAAGCCGGCTCGTCGGGCCGCGACACGCGCGGCATGCTGCGCCAGCACCAGTTCATGAAGTGCGAGATGGTCTCGATCACCGATGCGGACAGCTCGATCGACGAACTGGAGCGCATGACGGCCTGCGCGGAGGAGGTGCTGAAGCGCCTCGGCCTGCACTACCGCGTCATGACGCTGTGCACCGGCGACATGGGCTTCGGCGCCCGCAAGACCTACGACCTCGAAGTCTGGCTGCCGGGACAGGACACGTTCCGCGAAATCTCCTCCTGCTCGGTCTGCGGCGATTTCCAGGCGCGCCGCATGAATGCGCGCTATCGCGGCAAGGACGAGAAGGCGACGCGCTTCGTCCATACGCTGAACGGCTCGGGCACGGCGGTCGGTCGCGCGCTGATCGCGGTGGTGGAGAATTACCTCAATGCCGACGGTTCGGTGACTGTGCCGGAGGTCCTGCTTCCCTATATGGGCGGGCTCACGAAGATCGAGAAGGCCGCCTGAGGCGGGGGAACGGAATGCGCATCCTTCTGACCAACGACGACGGAATCCACGCCGAGGGCCTCGCGGTCCTCGAACGGATCGCGCGTGAACTCACCGACGACGTCTGGGTCGTGGCACCGGAGACGGACCAGAGCGGCCTTGCGCATTCGCTGACGCTCTCCGAGCCGCTGCGCCTGCGCAGGATCGACGACAAGCGCTTCGCACTGCGCGGCACGCCGACGGACTGCGTCATCATGGGCGTGCGCGAGGTGCTCGACAGGAAGCCGGACCTCGTTCTTTCGGGCGTCAATGCCGGCGCCAACATGGCGGACGACGTCACCTATTCCGGCACCATCGCCGGCGCCATCGAGGGGACGCTGCAGGGCATCAAGTCGATGGCGCTGAGCCAGGCCTACAACCATGCCGGCGGCCGCGTCGTGCCGTGGGAAGTGGCGGAGAGCTTTGCCCCGAACCTCATCCGCCAGTTGATGGACGTGGAACTGCCGGACTGGACGTTCTTCAACCTCAACTTCCCGAACTGCCCTCCCAAGGATCTGCAGGGCGTCGAGGTGACGAGCCAGGGCAAGCTCGATTTCGGCCTGACGATCGAAGAGCGCGCCGACGGCCGCGGCTTTCCCTATTACTGGCTGCGCTTCGGCGAGCGCAAGGGCGACTTCCGCTCGGGCACCGACATCCATGCCGTGAAGAACCACAAGATCTCGGTCACGCCGCTCAAGCTCGACCTCACGGACTATACCGTGCTGGATCGCGTGAAGCGCGCACTCAGCGGAAAGGGCGACGATTGAGCACGGGCCGGGTGATCGAGAAGGAAGGTTTTGCCGCGCTGGCCTTGCGCCTGCGCGGCGAGGGCATCAACAATCTCGACCTTCTGACGGCTGTCGAACAGACGCCGCGCACGCTCTTCGTGCCGCCGCAGTTCGCGGGCGAGGCCTATTCCAGACGTCTCCTGCCGCTCGATTGCGGCTCCTTCATCGAGGGCATCGACCTTGCGGTCCGCCTGCTCAATCTCCTCAGCCTCAAGGCCGGCCAGCGCGTGCTGGAGGTGGGCACCGGCAGCGGCTTCACCGCCGCCGTCATGGGGCGGCTGACGGAACGGGTGCTGACGATCGACCGCTACCGCACGCTCGTCACCAATGCGCAGCAGTCCATCGAGAAGGCGGGCATCCGCAACGTCATCGTGCGCCAGGCCGACGGCAGCAACGGAATGCCGGGCGAGGGCACCTTCGACCGCATCCTCGTCACCGCCGCCTTTCCCGCCTTGCCCCGCTTCTTCGCCGAGCAGCTCGTGTCCGGCGGCATGCTGATCGCGCCGGTCATGGTGAGCGATACCGAGTGCCGCATGCTGAAGCTGGTGAAGACCGGCAGCCGCTTCGACCGCGAAGACCTTTTCGCGGTGCCCTACCTGCCCATCGTCTCCCAGATGGCGCAGGCCCTCTAGATCCGTTTCCCATCGTCGATTTGCCCGGCTCGGCAGGCATTCGCCCGCTGAGTCCGCGGCTTTTTTTGCGCAAATCCACGCATCCTCCTCCAGTCGCTGCACGCAGGGCACGGATTCTCCGCACGAATACAGCGCGTTAACCTTTTGTTAATTTGCGCAAGCCTCGCGCAAGCTTCGGGGCGTAGGCCGGAAAGCGAAGCAGAAGGTTCCGCGTGGAACGCCGGTTTCCCAGCGGGTTCGGCCGTTCCGATGGAGAGGGAAATGTACGTCTCGAACAGGATCGCAAGCGGTTCTACCGGCGACAGCCTCGCTTATCTGGCGACGAGGGCTGCCGGCACGGCCGTCGAGGAGAATGCCGAGGCCGGTTCGAGCGCGCAACTTGCAGGCGGCAGCTACGATCCCTCGGCCCATGTCGGCCTGTCGGTGGACGCGCTGCTGGTGCTGAGCGTTGCGAAGGAAGAGATCGCTTACAATCAGCCCGCGCTGACCGCGGCCGAGCGCGACAATCTCGAAACGACGGAACTCGAAAAGCGCGAATATGCGGCCTACGGTCATTTCCTCGACGAGGGCGACCGCAAGGCCTACTATCGCGCCTATATCGAATATTACGACAGCATGCCGCCGCAGGACCAGGGCAGCGCCCGCTATGCCGGAACCCGCGAGCCGGCGATCGCCGCCCTGCGCGCCATCGCCTACAACGAAAGCGCGCTCGACATGACGGTGCCCGGGAGCGCCCTGGAGAATGCGACGAGCGCCGGCGAACGGACGGCCCGGCGCGCCACGCCCATTTCGGCGATCTTCCAGCCGGGGCAGGGCGACTTCGAGAACGCCGCCCGTGTCGCCGGCCGGATCTCGCGCGCCGACGCGATGTACGCGACCGGTTTCTGACCCCGCCCGCCGTCATCGAGCCACGGCGCGAAGGCGCCATGGTTATCAATTCATCAAAAAAAATTGCGAAACGTCCGGCTTTAACCGGGCAGTAACTCTAACGCGCTTTAATCGGTCTAAATCAAGTAGCGTACCGATTGGGTAGTTTCATGCGTAAGAGTGTATCGCCGAGTTTTGGTAGGACCGCGACCCGCCTTATGGCGGCAGCCCTGCTGGCAAGCGTCGCGACCGGGTGCAGCTCGGACGCAAGCCGCTTCGGCGGCCTTTTTTCCAGCTCCGGTCAGGATAACATGACCACGAGCTCGGTCCCCCGCCGCACGCTTTTCGGCGGCAACGCCAATCCTGTTCCGCGCGGCGATATCGGCAACGGCGGGCAGCAATATGCCTCCGGCGGCCAGATGGGCTCCCGCAGCGAGGCGCTGAACCAGCCGTTCCCCGGTCAGGGCAACGTCTCCTACGATCCGATCAACACCTCGACGACCACCGGTTCCGGCACGCGCCTGGCGACCACACCGATGAGCGTCCAGCGCGGCGAACTGGCCGATCCCACCGCCAGCCGTGCGGCCGAACGCCAGGCCTCGCTCGGGCAGGAGATGCCGCCGCGCAAGGCAAAGCCGATCGTCGAGGACACGCTCACGACGGGGACCGTCAAGAGCAAGGCCGGCTGGTCGACGAACAACGCGCCGGTCGTCATGCTTCGCCAGGGCGAGAGCGTCACGACGCTCGCCAAGCGCTACGGCGTGCCGGAGAAGGAAATCCTCGCCGCCAACGGCCTGAAGCGCGCCTCGGACGCCGAGCCGGGCCAGAAGATCGTCATTCCCACCTTCAGCACGACGGCAAGCGCGGCCAAGGCCTCCACCGACAGCACGCTGAAGGTCGACAACAGGCTGCCGGCGCCCGAGCGCAGCGGCGAGCAGAAGGTCGCGATCCTGCCCGGCACCTCCACCCGTGACAAGGTGAAGTCGGAAAGCGGCCAGGCGAATTCCAACCTCGCCGATGCCGGCGAGGGCAAGGGCAAGGGCGGCTACGAGGTGCAGCCGGGCGATTCGCTCGCCAAGATCGCCCGCAGCAACGGTGTTTCGGTCGAGGCGCTGAAGAAGGCGAACGGCATGCAGACCGCGTCGATCCGCATCGGCCAGAAGCTGGTCATCCCGGCCGCCGGCGAAGCCGCGACCGACAGGACCGTGACCGCATCTGTGCCCGTCAGCAAGAAGCTCGATGCGGCCGAAAAGAAGCCGGAAGCCTACAAGGCGCCGGTCAAGACGGTCTCGGTCAAGGAAGCCACGGAAAAGTCCGACGTGACGGACGCCGCGCCGGAAGCCACCGGCATCGGCAAGTATCGCTGGCCGGTGCGCGGCGCGGTCATCGCCGGCTACGGCGCCAATGTCGACGGCAACCGCAACGACGGCATCGACATCTCCGTTCCCGAGGGCACGCCCATCAAGGCCGCCGAAAACGGCGTCGTCATCTATGCCGGCAGCAGCCTGAAGGAACTCGGCAACGCGGTTCTCGTCCGCCACGACGACGGCACGGTCACGGTCTACGGCCATGCCGGCGAACTGAACGTCCAGCGCGGCCAGAAGATCCAGCGCGGCCAGACGGTCGCCGCCTCGGGCATGAGCGGCAACGCCACCCGCCCGAAGGTGCATTTCGAGGTGCGCAAGAACGCGACCCCGGTCAACCCGATGACCTTCCTGGAATAGGATCGGTCCGGCAGACCACGGTTGAGAGGCCCGGCTTGCCGGGCCTTTTCATTTTGCCAGCGACTTGCCGAGGCGGCCGGCGAGGTCCTGCACATATTGCCAGGCGACGCGGCCGGAGCGCGAGCCGCGGGTGGTGGCCCATTCGAGGGCTTCGGCGTGCAGTTGCTCCTGCGGCAGGTCGAGCCCGAAATGGCTGGCATAGCCGTCGATCATCTCGATATATTCCGCCTGGCTGCACTTGTAGAAGCCGAGCCAGAGGCCGAATCGGTCGGAGAGCGAGACCTTTTCCTCCACGGCCTCGGACGGGTTGATCGCCGTCGACTGCTCGTTCTCGATCATGTTGCGCGGCAGCAGGTGCCGGCGGTTCGACGTCGCATAGAGCAGCACGTTGTCCGGCCTGCCTTCCACGCCGCCGTCGAGCGCCGCCTTCAGCGACTTGTAGGACGTGTCGTCGTGGTCGAAGGAAAGGTCGTCGCAGAAGAGGATGACGGGGAAGGGCACTTCCTTGAGGATGTCGAGAAGCGCCGGCAGGGTCGCGATGTCCTCGCGGTGCACCTCCACGAGCTTCAGCCTGGCTTCCGTTTCCTTCGCGGCAAGCGCATGCACGGACTTGACGAGCGACGACTTGCCCATGCCGCGCGCGCCCCACAGGAGCACGTTGTTGGCCGGCAGGCCCCGGGCGAAGCGGACGGTGTTGTCGACGAGGATGTCGCGCACATGCTCCACGCCGCGGATGAGCTCGATGTCGATGCGGTTCGGCCGCTTGACGGGCTGTACCTGAAGGCGTGCGGGCGCCCAGACGAAGACGTCGGCGGCGTCCCAGTCGTTGACGGCGGGGGCCGGGCCGGCGAGGCGTTCCAGTGCGGCGGTGATGCGGCCGATTTCGGCCAGCAGAAGCTTGACGTGATCTTCCTGCAATGTCTCTCTCCTTGTGCGCCCTGCCGGGTAGCATGCGCCGGCGGGGGCCGAAAAGGGGGAAAGTGCTTGAAAACCGAGCGCTTCTCAGTCTCGTGTGTTGCATTAAAGGTGGGCTTGCCTATATTCCGGCAACCGAAATGGCCCCTCCGGCCGCGCAAAACCAAGATTTCAAGGAGTAGCTGATGTTCATTACCGAGGCCTTCGCACAGACGGCGGCACCCGGCGCGGCAGGGGGCGGCGCAGACATTCTCATGTCGATCCTGCCGTTCCTGCTGATCTTCGTGGTGATGTACTTCCTCATCATCCGCCCGCAGCGCGCGACCATGAAGCGCCGGGCAGAGCTCCTGAAGAACATCCGCCGCGGCGATCAGGTCGTGACCGGCGGCGGCATCGTCGGCAAGGTCACCAAGGTGGTCGACGACAACGAGCTCGAAGTGGAGGTCGCCGAGGGTGTGAAGGTGCGCGTCGTGCGCAGCGGCATCAGCGAAGTCCGCGTCAAGGGCGAACCCGTCAAGGAATAAGCTTGGCCTGCCGGCCGGTCGGGGATAGGCTCGGCCGGCGGCCCGACTGGTTTTCAGCCGGCATTGCCGCCGAACCTTAGCCGAGACCGCGATGCTGCAATCCGCCCGCTGGAAGACTTTCTTGCTCTGGCTCGTCCTCGTGGCGAGCCTTCTTCTCGTCTTGCCGAGCCTCCTGCCGGCACGCATGGCCGCCGGGCTCCCGGGCTGGCTGGCCGCCCATCGCCTCGTCCCCGGACTCGACCTTACGGGCGGCTCGCGCCTTGTCCTGGAGGTCTCCCGCACCGACATCGCCGCCGATCGGCTGCGCGCCGCCGTGGACACGATCGGCAACGCCCTTCGCGCCGCGCGCGTTCCCTACAGCGACCTCAACGGTGCGGATGGCACGATCGAGGTGACCGTGACGGCGCCCGACCGGATCGATGCGGCACGCCAGACCCTTTCGGGCCTCGGCCTCGGTGCGCTCGGCGAGCCGGAAGGCGGCCGGTTCCGCATCGCGCTGCCGGCTGCGGCGGTCGACGAATTCATCAGCGAAGCCTCGCTCGGCGCCGTCGATGCGGTGCGCCGCCGCGTCGAGAGCCTCGGCATTCCGTCCCTGCTCGTCGCTCGCGGCGAGCACGACCGCATCGTCGTCTCGATGCCGGGCCTGACCGATCCGCAGCGCGTCAAGGACATGCTGGCGACCGTTGGGCGGCTTTCCGCCCGGATCGTCGACGACAGCATGCCGGTCAGCACGGCCATCGAGAACGGCCCGCCGGCGGGCTCGGAAGTGCTGTACTCGGCCGAAGAGCCGCCGGAAGGCTATCTTGTCAGGCAGGAAGACCTCTTTACCGCCGTGGACGTGGCTTCGGCGCAGCCGGCCGCCGACGGCGAGCCCGTGGTCGAGTTCGTCCTCAAGGGGGAGGCGGCCGACCGCCTTGCCGCTTTCACCCGCGACAATGCCGGCCGCACCATCGCCATCCTGCTCGACGACCAGGTCATCTCCACCTCGCAGATCCAGGGCGCCATCACCGACGGCGTCGGCCGGCTTTCCGGCGATTTCGACGCGCAGGGCGCGGCGAATATCGCGCGCATCGTCGCGAGCGGCCCGCTGCCCGCGCCGCTCACCATCATCGAGGAGCGCTCCATCGAGCCCGCCCTCGGCACCACCTCGGTCGCAACGGTGGTGCTCGCGCTCGTCGTCGCCGTGGCGGCGGTGGTCGCCTTCATGACCTTCTTCTACGGCATCCTCGGCGTCATCGCGTCGCTGTCGCTGTTCTTCAACGTCCTGCTGACCTTCGCTATCCTCGCACTCATCGACCTGCCGATCTCGCTGTCGATGATCGCGGGCGTGGTCCTCACCGTCGGGCTTGCGGTCGATGCCAGCGTGCTGATTTTCGAACGCATGCGGGAGGAGACGAAGAACGGACGGGCGCTGCGCGATGCCGTCACTGTCGGTTTCGGCCGGGCGCGGGCGACGGTCTACGATTCGTCCGCGACGATGCTGATCGCGGTCGCCGTGCTCTTCCTGCTCTCGGCAACGCCGGTGCGCGCCTTCGCGCTCGCCGTCGGCATCGGCCTTCTCGCGACCATCTTCACGACGTTCACGGTCACCCGGCGCCTCGTGCGCGCCTGGCTTCGCCGCAGCAAGCCCACGCACCTGCCGAAGGGCGTGCGCACCGGCATTTTCGACCGGCTCAACCTGCGCTTCATGGCGGTCCGCAACGTGGTGTTCCTGGCGACGGCCGCGCTCTCCCTCGTCATTGCCGGCCTGCTGGTCGTCGGCGAGTTGAGGCTCGGCATCGATTTCACCGGCGGCGCGGCGGTGGAAATCCAGGCCAAGTCCGGCACCGTCGATCTTTTCGATATTTCGGCGCGTCTTGCCGACGCCGGCATTAATGTCCAGAGCGTCGACACCCACGGCAGCGCCCGCCGGGCGCTGGTGCGGCTGAGTTCGCAGGGCGAGGGCGAGAACGCCGAGCAGACCTCGGTGCTGATCGCGCGCGGCGAGCTGGAGGATGCCTATGACTTCCGCCGTGTCGAAGTGGTCGGCCCGGCCATTTCCGGCGAGCTGATCGATACGGCGACGCTCGGTTTCGTCGCGGGGCTCCTCGCGCTCGTCGCCTATATCTGGATCCGGTTCGAATGGCATTTCGCCATTGGCGCGGTGATCGCGCTTGCCCATGACGTGTTCTTCACGCTCGGCTTCCTGGCCATAGCCAATATCGAGTTCAACATCAGCGCCGTCGCCGCGCTCTTGACGGTCGCCGGCTATTCGCTGAACGACACGATTGTCGTCTACGACCGGATCCGCGAGAATCTCCGGCATTTCAAGCGCATGCCATTGCCCATCCTCATCGACGACGCGATCAACCGCACGCTCTCGCGCACCTTGCTCACCTCGGCGACGACGCTGATCGCGCTTGCCGCGCTCGCGTTCTTCGGCGGAGAGGCGATCCGCACCTTCGCGCTGACGCTGCTTTTCGGGGTGGCGATCGGCACGATCTCCTCTATCTACATTGCCGGACCGATCCTCATCCTGTTCCGTCTGCGGCCGGAGCGCTATCGCCCGGGCAAGGGCGGCAAGGGACCGGTCGCGGAGGCGACGGGAGCCAATGGCTAAAGGCATCGAAATCCGGGAGGCGCATTTCCCCGGGCGTGCGCCGATCGACGCATATGGCAATGGCGGTTTCCGCTTTGCCGACATGTCGCATCGCGGCTCCATCCTCTGCCTGCCGTCCGGCATCCACGGCTGGGACAAGACGGAAGAGACACCGCTGACTTTGGCCGACCTGCAGCGCGTGCTGCACGAGGCGGACGGGATCGAGGTCCTGCTCGTCGGCACCGGCAAGGAAATCCGTCCGCTCCCGGCGGAAATCAAGGCGGCGCTGCGCGAGCGCAGGATCAGCTCCGATCCGATGAGCACGGGCGCCGCAGTGCGCACGTTCAACGTCATGCTGGCCGAAAACCGCGCGGTTGCCGCCGCGCTCATCGCCGTGTGACCGGAAGGCGGTTCTTTCGACGTGACCGACAAGAGACAAGAGACCTATGCGCACTGCATGACGGTGCTGCGCGACACCGATCGCGACCGCTACCTTGCCTGCCTGCTGGCCCCGGCGGAAAAGCGCGGCGCTCTCGCCGCGCTCTATGCCTTCAATGCGGAGATCGCCCGCGTGCGCGACGTCGTGCGCGAGCCGCTGCCCGGCGAGATCCGCCTGCAATGGTGGCGCGATCTGCTGGAGGGCGTGCCGGGGGGCGATGCCGTGGCCAATCCGCTTGCTGCCGGGCTCATGGCCTGCGTCGAGGAGCACAGGCTGCCCGTCGCCGTGCTGACGGACATGATCGAGGCGCGCATCTTCGACCTCTACAACGACCCGATGGAAAGCCGCGCGTCGCTGGAAGGCTATGCCGGCGAAACGGCCTCGGCCCTGGTCCAGCTCGCGAGCCTGATCCTCGATCCGCAAGGCGCGCCGGGTTCTGCGGAGGCGGCCGGCCATGCCGGCGTCGCGCAGACGGTTGCCGGTATCCTGCTCATGCTGCCGATCCACCGGCGGCGCGGTCAGGTCTACCTGCCGGCCGACCTTCTGGCCGCCACCGGCCTGACCCCTGAGACCCTTCTCGACGGCAGCGACAAGGCCGCCGCCGGCCGTGCCATCGCGGCTTTCGTCGGCTTGGGACGCGAGCATTTTGCAAGGGCGCGCGCCGCAAACGGTGTTTCGGTGGCGAATCGGCCGGCCTTTTTGCCAGCCGCCCTCGTTCCGCCTATACTGGCGGCGGCGGAAAAGGCAGGCGCGGCGACGCTCGAGCGCGTTCTTCAGCCGCCCCAGTGGCGGCGGCAATGGCGGATGTGGCGGGCGCTGCGGCGCGGTCCCTTCTGAAAAGCCGAGGAAGCGCAAAACTGGCGCAAGCCTTGTACGCTACAGCGACGGGATAGTTTTCGTGGAGGAGGGGAGTCGATGCTCTGGACCATCACAATCGCCTGCCTGCTGCTGGCCGGCCTGATCTTCCGGCAGAGCTTCCGAAAGCGCAACGAGGAGATCGAGATGGCGGGCGATGCCGGGCTCGCCATCCTGGAGTTCGGCCGCGCCTTCCCGGAGGAGGCGATTCGCGCCGTCATCAGCACGGCGAACGGCCGCACGGTCTTCCTGCGCCTGCATGACGGCAAGGCGGGCTGCATGAACGCGCATGGCCACCACTATTCCTGCCACCTCATCGAGCCGGGCATGGTGCACGTCACCAGCGCCGGTCCGAAGCGGCTGAACGTCAGGTTCTCCAATGCCGCCTTCGAGGGCGGCATGTTCGAGTTCCGGGACGAGAAGGAGGCCGCCGAGGTCTCGCTCTGGCTGCTCGGCAGCTTCATGCCCGGCTTTGCCGGGCAGAACCCGCGGATCGTCGGCCAGCCGGGCTGATTTTCAGCCCGCAAGCCAGCGGGCGCAGTCGTCCAGCGCGCGGGCGGCAGTCGCCTGTTTCTTGGCGAGCGCCTTGTCCTTGCCGCGGAACCGCTTCATGCCCTCCGGCCTCGTCACCGCGCCCGGCTCCAGCGGCGGGAAAAGGCCGAAATTGATGTTCATCGGCTGGAACGAGCGCTTTCCGGGCTCGTCGTCGGAAACGATGTGCCCGCCCGTTATGTGGTTCAGCAGCGCGCCGAAGGCCGTCGTCTCCGGCGGCAGGGACGGCGTCTCCCCGCGACGCTCGGCGGCGGCGAACCGGCCGGCGAGCAGGCCGATGCTGGCACTTTCCACATAGCCCTCGCAGCCGGTGATCTGGCCGGCAAAGCGCAGGCCCTTCCGTCCCTTCAGCGCAAGCGACCGGTCGAGCAGCGTCGGCGAATTGATGTAGGTGTTGCGGTGGAGGCCGCCGAGGCGGGCGAATTCTGCATTCTCCAGGCCGGGAATGAGGCGGAAGATCTCGGCCTGCGCGCCGTATTTCAGCTTCGTCTGGAAGCCGACCATGTTGTAGAGCGTGCCGAGCGCATTGTCCTGGCGCAGTTGCACGACAGCGTAGGGCTTGACGGTCGGGTTATGTGCATTGGTGAGGCCCATCGGCTTCATCGGACCGTGGCGCAGCGTCTCGCGGCCGCGCTCCGCCATCACCTCGATCGGCAGGCAGCCGTCGAAATAGGGCGTGCCTTCCCATTCCTTGAAGCCGGTCGTGTCGCCGGCGATCAGCGCGTCGATGAAGGCGTTGTACTGCGCCTCGTCCATCGGGCAGTTGATATAGTCCTTGCCCGTGCCGCCGGGGCCGACCTTGTCGTAGCGCGACTGGTACCAGCAGATGTCCATGTGGATGCTGTGCGTGTGCAGGATCGGCGCGATCGCATCGAAAAAGGCGAGCGAATCGGCGCCGGTGCGCGCCTGGATGGCTTCGGCCAGCCGGGGCGTGGTGAGCGGGCCGGTGGCGATGATCGCCTGGTCCCATTCCTCAGGCGGAAGGCCCGTGACTTCCTCGCGCAGGATCGTGATCAGCGGGTGGCTTTCGAGCGCGGCCGTCACGGCGGCGGAGAAGCCCTCGCGGTCGACGGCGAGCGCCCCGCCGGCCGGCACCTGGTTGGCGTCGGCTGAGCGCATGATCAGCGAGCCGGCAAGGCGCATTTCGGCGTGCAGCACGCCGACGGCATTGCTGGCGGCATCGTCCGAGCGGAAGGAGTTGGAGCAGACGAGCTCGGCAAGGCCGTCCGTCTTGTGGGCATCCGTGCCGCGCACGCCGCGCATTTCATGCAGGACGACGGGAATGCCGGTTTCGGCGATCTGCCAGGCGGCTTCCGAGCCGGCAAGGCCGCCGCCGACGACATGGATGGGAGCAGTGGAAGAGGGCTGTGTCATGGGCGGTTGGTTACCATGGAGCCCGCCGCATTCCAAGGAAAAGCGCGCTGCGCGCGTGGGTGGTATCCCGGAATCAAAAACGGCACCGGATGGTGCCGTTTGAAGCGTTCCCCGCGCGTCGCCGTTTCCGGCCGCAGCGGCGGAAACCGGCGATGTCTTAGCGGAACGAGCGCGAAGCGATGTCGCGGATGTCGTAGCGGGTCAGGCCGATGTCCGAGAGCGTGTGGTTCGACAGGTTGCCGAGTTCGTTCAGGGTGCGGCGGTAGGAAATCCAGTTCTTGGCGATGCGGATCGGGTTCATGGTTCTATCCTCGAAGTGTTGGCCGAAAGGTCTCTCCCACCGGCTCTTGAGGCTTATATAATCGACATCCTTGTCTATGTGCAGTGCAAAGAAAATGCATCTGCTATGCATTTGTGCAATAAGACGACCACGGATGAGGCAGTTGCGCCGGCTGCATGCAGAAGAGGCGGAAAGCGTCGAAGTTTCAGACAAATAGCAATTCCGCCCGTAAGGAAGGGAAGGCCGGTCTTTTTGTCGCAGATGACGATCTGCGACATTGTGCGCCGCAAAAAAGAGAGGCAAACGAAAACGCCCTCCGGCGGGAGGCCGAAGGGCGTTCGAATGAGGATCCCGGAAGGGATCGTCCGGCTTAGTTGGTGGCCTTGCGGGCGATGTAGGGAATATCGCTGCGGCCGATGCCGAGGTCGCGAAGTTCACGGTCCGTCATGCGGCCGAGTTCGTTGACGGTCTGACGGTATTTGCGCCAGTTGTTGAAAGAGCGTGCCAGGTTCATGTCTTTACCCCTTTCTTGGGCTTCCTGCTGGGCGGCCGCTCGTCCTTGGCGCCGCCCCGATCTGTTGATTTGGAATATACGCTGCGCTGGCGAAATGAACAGCGCTCGAATGGCACGGCACCTATGCGTTTCATGCATGTCAAGCGGAAATTTCGGCAAAATTCTGGCTGAATTCCGTGCATTTCGCCACAAAGGTTAATGCCGCTATGCGTCAGCGCTTGAATGCAGCGCAAAAAGCAACGCCCGCCGGGGGAGGAGGTCCGGCGGGCGTTGCTGATCTCGATTGGCAGCTTGGGAGGAGGAGGGGCTGCCAATCCCGCCGGGGACGCTGGGAGGAGGAGTGCGTCGCCGGCTGACGGGTTCTTTCTAGCCGGCGGTGGCGGACAGCGGTAGCGCTCGATTGGAATGGCACCCATGCAAACGATGCATGTGGCGCGCGCGGCTCGGATGCGTCTGCTCGGGGATTAGGACGAATCCACATTCAGCGGAGCCATATGGCGATAGCTGCGATATGGACGAAGGCGAGGAAGTATTCGGCTCGTCGGTCGTATCGTGTGGCGAAGCGTCTGAATTGCTTGAGCCTGTTGAAGCAGCGCTCGATGCGGTTGCGGAGCCTGTAGATGGTCGTGTCGTGCGGGATGGGGACCTTGCGGGAGCGTGTCGAGGGGATGACCGCCTCGGCGTTCATGTCGGCGATGGTCTGGCGCAAGTCGTTGTTGTCATAGGCCCGGTCGGCCAGCACGGCTTCTGCCTGGAAGCCGTCGAGCAGCGACTTTGCGGTCAGGTTGTCGTGTCGCTGGCCGGCGGTGAGCATGAAGCGCAGCGGCCGGCCGAGCGTGTCGCAGACCATGTGGATCTTGGTGGTCAAACCACCTCGGGAACGCCCCAGCGCCTGAGTTTTGGCCCCCCTTTTCCGGCCGCCGCCTGCTGGTGGACGCGCACCAGAGTGGTGTCGAGCATCAGGTATTTGTTGTCGCGGTCCTTGATCAGTTCGGCGAACACCTTCTCCCACACGCCGGCCTTGGCCCAGCGGGTGAAGCGGGCATGCAAGCTCTTCCACTTGCCGTAGCGTTCGGGCAGATGCTGCCAGAACGCGCCGGAACGAAGCACCCACAGAACGCCATTTACGAACAGGCGGTTATCAGTGCCGCTGCGGCCGGGATCGCCGACTTTTCCGGGCAGCAGAGGCGCTATGCGAACCCATTGCGCCTCGCTCAACTCATAGCGCTTCACACCCATCAGTCCACTCCGAATCAGCAAATCCGGAACGCATTGATTCAGCAATCAAAACAAAACGGAATCCATGAATGTGGATTGGCCCTAGGCGGAAAAGCCGGAAATCGGCGGCATTCTGTGTGGGGAGGTCGTTTCGCCATGCATCTGGCGCAAAGAATAACGCCCGCTGGGGGAGGAGATCCAGCGGGCGTCATAATGATGATTGGCAACTGGGAGGAGGAGTGTTGCCAATCGCATCGGAGAGACGCTGGGAGGAGGAGTGCGTCGCTCCGAATTCCTGTCGAGCCCGTTTCCGGAGCATCGGGTCTAAGGCATCATGCCGGGCGTTCGACCAATCCGCCCTCCCGTTCCTCGGTCGCCCTACTTTACGCGGCGCCTCGATTTCCGGGCTGGATCATTTCTGATCCGATGTCTGCACTATAGACGCGCTTCCCGATTTTGTGCAGTGCAATATGGGCATGGATGATATGCGTGCGCTGCATGTCCTCAATCGGGTGGCCGATCGGCCGTTTCGTGGTCAGATTTATCATGGATTTCTTTATTTCCGGTTAATCTTGGCGGTCGGCGGCGCCGTTTCAAGCGTATCGCGGTGAATAATTGCCCAAAATTCGGAATTTTGCTCCGATTGCGAATTTCTGCCGTCTCTGTATCGTCGCCATTGACACGGCGGGAATCGTCCCGTTCGGCATGGCGAAAAGCGAACGGAGAGGGAATGGATGTACAGGGGCAGGCTTGAGCGCGATCTCAAACTCTGGACGGCGCAGGGCCTGATCGACACCGGGACGGCCGGGAGGCTGCTCGACGAATACGATTCCCGCGAAAGCGCCTTCAGCCTCGGCCGCGTGCTGATGATCATCGCGGCCCTCCTCGTCTCGGCCGCCGTGCTCCTGCTCGTCGCCGCCAACTGGGAGGTCATTCCGCGCCTCGTCCGCCTTCTCGGCATCGCGGCGCTGATATGGGGTTCTTATCTTGCGGGCGGCGTGCTGATCCTGCGCGGGGCGGAGCGGCTCGCAGCGGCCTTCCTCGTGCTCGGCACGCTTGCCTTCGGCGGTGCCATTGCGCTGGTCGGGCAGATGTATCACCTGTCCGGCGATGCGTTCCAGGCGGCGCTCGTGTGGTTCGCCGGCGCGGTGATGGCCGCCGCGCTCTTCCGCTCCGGCGCCGTCACCGCGGTCGCAGGCTTCCTCGCCTTCGTCGTGGCGGGCGCCGACTGGACGCAATCCTACAGCGTCGACGATACGGTGCTGCTGTGGCTGATGCCGCTCATGGCGGTGATCGTCATCCTGCTCGTGCGCTATACGGGCGCCGACCGCGTCCGCCATCTTGCCTATCTGCTGCTCGTCGTCTGGCTGGGCTATCTCTACGGCGAAAGCGAAGCGGCCGTCGTCGCCATGGCCATCACCGCTTTCGGCGCGATCGCCTATCTTGCCGCCACGCTGCCGCAGTCACCGCTTCATGCGCTCGCCCGCAGCGCCGGCGCGGCCCCGGCCTTCTATTCCTACCTCGTGCTGCTGCTCGGCCTCTTCGTCCTGCATTCCGAGTTCGGCGGCGTGGCGGACCGGCTCCTCGTCGGTATCGTCACGCTTGGCGCCGCCATCGCCGGCATCGCACTGTCAGGCAAGGAGAACGGCGCGGTTCGCTATCTCGGCTATGCCGCCTTCGCCGCCGAGACGCTCTATCTTGCCTCCGAAACGATCGGCTCGATCATCGGCACGTCGGGCTTCTTCCTTGTCGCAGGCCTGGTGGTTGCGCTGATCGCCTGGGCGGTCATCAAGCTGGAACAGCGCCTTTCCAAGGCCGCAACGAAGGTGGAGGCCTGAACCATGACCGCATCCAGCTTCTTCCGTCTCCCGCCGCTCGTCGCCGCCATTGTCGCGGCCGCGCTCCAGACGGCCGTGATCGGCTACATGGTCGAGAGCCGTGCTTCGATCCTGCGCAACGGCACGGACATCCGTCTCAGGACGATGCCCGTCGATCCGCGCGACCTGCTGCGCGGCGATTTCGTGACGCTCTCCTATCCCATCTCCGCCATCCCGAAGTCGATCGTCACCGGCGGGGTACCGCAGGCCGGCACGCGCCAGCGCCTTTTCGTCCGCGTGAAGCCCAGTGCGGACGGCCTGTGGACGGCGACGCAGGCGAGTTTCGCTCCCCTTGCGCCGGAGGAGGGCAGCGTCGTCCTGCGCACGCTGCCGCTCACTCTCTATACCTCTGCCGCCGACGGCCTCCCCGAAACGCTCTTCGTCCAGTACGGCATCGAGCGCTATTATGTGCCGGAGGGCGAGGGCAGGGTGCTGGAGGATGCCCGCAACCAGGAGGAACTGGAGGTGGAGGCGCGCGTCGCCACGGACGGCACGCCGCAGATCGCCCGGCTGATCCTGAGGGGCGAACCGGTCTACGATGAACCGCTTTATTGAGGCGCGAACACCGGGATGGCGGCATTTTTCCTTTGATCCGCCGAAAACGGGTGATATAGAGACGCCGCGCTCGGAAGGCGCCACGGGAGCGGCCTTGCCCCCTGTGGCAAATCGGTTTCTGAGACGCGGGTATGGTGAAATTGGTAGACACGCCAGATTTAGGTTCTGGTGCCGCAAGGCGTGGGAGTTCAAGTCTCTCTACCCGCACCAGAGCCACCAGACGTGGAAATGGAGGTTTCCGCGTCCTGTGGAGCATTGAGAGCGCCATTTTGCTTGCCAAAAGGCCACCGAATTCAGTAAAGCCACTGCCGGCAAATGGACCGGCGGGGTGCTCGCCATAACCGGAAGGCCGGTTTGAGCACCGCCAACTCGAAATGAAGGTTTGAACATGCAGGTTATCGAAACGCTCGCTGAAGGGCTGAAGCGCGAAATCAAGGTCGTCATCCCGGCCAAGGACATGGAAGCTCAGATGAACGAGCGTCTTGAAGACGTGAAGGGCCGTGTCCGCATCAACGGCTTCCGTCCGGGCAAGGTGCCGTTCGCCCATCTCAAGAAGATGTACGGCAAGTCCGTGATGGCCGAACTGGTCAACGAGATCGTTCGCGACCGTCCGTCCGCGATTCTCTCCGAGCGCGGCGAAAAGTCCGCAACGCAGCCGGAAGTCGCGATGACCGAGGACCAGGCCGAAGCGGAAAAGATCCTCAACGGCGAAGCTGATTTCGAGTTCACGCTGTCCTACGAAGTCATCCCGGCCATCGAGCTGAAGGATAACTCCGGCATCGCCGTCACGCGCGAAGTCGTCGAGGTCGACGCCAAGGAAGTCGACGAGCAGATCCTCAAGATCGCCGAAAGCGCCCGCTCCTACGAGACGAAGAAGGGCAAGGCTGCCGATGGCGACCGCGTCACCATCGACTATCTCGGCAAGGTCGACGGCGTTGCCTTCGACGGCGGCAAGGACGAGGACGCCGAGCTCGTCATCGGTTCCAACCGCTTCATCCCGGGCTTCGAAGAGCAGCTCGTCGGCCTGAAGGCCGGTGACGAGAAGGTCATCACCGTTACCTTCCCGGCCGATTACCCGGCTGCGAACCTCGCCGGCAAGGAAGCCACCTTCGACATCAACGTCAAGGAAGTCGCCGCCGCCGCCGACATCGAGATCAACGACGAGCTCGCTTCCAAGCTCGGCCTCGAATCGGCCGACAAGCTGCGCGAGATCGTCCGCGGCCAGATCGAAAGCCAGTACGGCTCGGTCACCCGCCAGAAGGTCAAGCGTCAGATCCTCGACCAGCTCGACGAGATGTACAAGTTCGACACGCCGGAACGCCTGGTCGACGCCGAGTTCGAGAACATCTGGCGCCAGATCAACACGGACCTCGCCCAGTCCGGCAAGACCTTCGCCGACGAAGACACGACGGAAGAGGCCGCTCGCGAGGAATATCGCAAGCTCGCCGAACGCCGCGTCCGCCTCGGCCTCGTCCTCTCGGAAATCGGCGAGAAGGCCGCCGTCCAGGTGTCGGACGAGGAAATGCAGCAGTCGCTCTTCCAGCAGCTCCGCCAGTTCCCGGGCCAGGAAAAGCAGATCCTCGAATACTTCCAGAAGACCCCCGGCGCCGCCGCTTCGCTGCGCGCCCCGATCTTCGAAGAGAAGGTCGTCGATCACCTGCTTGGCGAGATCAAGGTAACGGACAAGACCGTTTCCAAGGACGAGCTGATGGCTGACGACGAAGAGGGTTCCGAGAAGGAAGCCAAGAAGGCCGCGCCGAAGAAGAAGGCTGCCGCCAAGGCCGAAGCTGCGGAAGGCGAGGAAGCCGCTCCGAAGAAGAAGGCCCCGGCCAAGAAGAAGGCCGCCGAAGGCGACGCCGAGTAATCGGTTCTTCACATCGCATACCGAAAGGCCGCCCATCGGGCGGCCTTTTTGCATTCGGGCAACGGGAAGCGCCGGCGCGGCGGCCTATTCCTTCTGCGAAAGGTCGCCCATGCGGTTCCAGGCATCGAGGCCGGCGATCTTGTAGGCTTCGGCGAGCGTCGGGTAGTTGAAGGTGTTTTCGACGAAATATTCGACGGTGCCCTTCAGGTTCAGCACGGCCTGGCCGATATGGACGAGCTCGGTCGCGCCTTCGCCGACGATATGCACGCCGAGCAGGCGGCGCGTCTTCAGCGAGAAGATCATTTTCAGCAGGCCGGAATTGAGGCCCATGATGTGGCCGCGCGAGGTTTCGCGGAAACGGGCCATGCCGCATTCATAGGGAATGCCGCGCTCCTTGACTTCTTCCTCGGTGAGGCCGCAGGTGGAGATCTCAGGCACGGCGTAGATGCCGTAGGGGAAGTATTTCGGCGGTTCCTTGGCGATCGCGCCGACGGCGACCCGGGCGGCGATGCGGCCCTGCTCCATGGAGGTCGAGGCAAGGCTCGGGAAACCAACGACGTCGCCCGCGGCGTAGATATGCGGCACCTCTGTCTGGAACGTCTCCGGGTTGACGCTGAGGCGGCCGCGCGGATCGGCGGTGAGGCCCGCGGCGGCAAGATTGAGGCTGTCCGTCGCGCCGACGCGGCCGGCGGCATAGAGCACCATCTCGCAGGTGACATGGCGGCCGTTGTCCAGCGTGATCTCGCATTTGCCGTTGGGCAGCTTCACCACCTTGTCGGCCTTCTGGCCGAGGATGAGCTTCATGTTGCGGTCGCGCAGCTCGTAGATGAAGTCCTCGACGATCTCGCGGTCGATGAAGTCGAGAATCGTCGGCTTCGGGTCGATCACCGTCACCTGCGTGTCGAGCGCGGAGAAGATGGTGGCATATTCGATGCCGATGACGCCCGCGCCGATGACGGCCATGGAGCGCGGCAGTTCCTTGATGTCGAGCAGCTCGTCGCTGTCGAGCACGCTTTCGCCGTCGAAGGGGATGCTGTCCGGGCGGTAGGGCTTCGTGCCGACGGCGAGCATGATGCTCTTGGCGCCGACCTGGATGGTCTCGCCGTCTTCCTTGACGATCTCCATCGTCTCGGGCGTCAGGAACTTCGCCTTGCCGCGTATGTGCTGCACGCGGTTGCGGGCGAACTGGTGCTCCAGCACCTCCACCTCGTGGTCGAGCGTGATGAGCAGGCGGCGGCGCAGGTCGTCGGCGCTGATCTCCTGCTTCACGCGATAGGCGCGGCCGTAGAAGCCGCGCTCGCGCCAGCCGGAGAGGTTGAGCGCGGTTTCGCGCAGCGTCTTGGACGGGATCGTGCCGGTATGCACGGACACGCCGCCGACGCGCTTTCCCTGCTCGATGACGAGAACCTTGCGCCCGAGCTTTGCCGCCTGGATGGCGCCGCGGCGGCCTGCGGGGCCGCTGCCCACGACGACGAGATCGAATTCCTGCATGCGTGTGTCCCAGTCTTGTCCGGCCAGAATCGTATTGCGTTGCAGCAATTGTCTTCGCCGGTCAGTTTTCGTCAACGGAAAGTGGCAGCAAACCGTTTCAAACGGATGAAGGATCGCCCACTCCATCTCGCGGTTTACATCAGTCTCAAGCCCTTGAGACTGGCGTGCCCGTCCTTGCCGATGATGATGTGGTCGTGCACCGTGATACCAAGCGGACGGGCAGTTTCCACGATCGTCTTCGTCATGTCGATGTCTGCCCGCGACGGGGTCGGGTCGCCGGAGGGATGGTTGTGCACGAGGATGATGGCCGTCGACGAGAGTTCCAGCGCACGGCGCACCACTTCGCGCGGATAGACGGGCGTGTGATCGACCGTGCCGCGGCCCTGGACTTCGTCGGCGATCAGCGTGTTGCGCTTGTCGAGGAAGAGGATGCGGAACTGCTCGCGCGGCTCGTGCGCCATGGCCGCGTGGCAATACTGGATGACCGAGGACCAGGAGGCGAGCACCGTCTTGTTGCGGATCTCGCTCTTCAGCGTGCGCTGCGCGACGGCGGAGACGAGCTTGAGGTCGAGCGCCACGGCCTCGCCAATGCCCTTGACCTCCTGCAGCAGCGCGGGCGTTGCGCCGAAGACGCCCGACAGCGTGCCGAAGCGGTCGAGCAGGGCCTTGGCCACCGGCTTGGTGTCGCGGCGGGGAATGAGGCGGAAGAGCAGCAGTTCGAGGATTTCGTAATCGGCGAGCGCCGTATCGCCATTGTCGCGGAAGCGGGTGCGCAGGCGCTCGCGGTGGCCGTGATAGTGCTTGTCCTCCGCCGCCGTTGCGGGAACGGCGGGAGCGGCCGGAGCCGTGCGCGCGGGCTGCTCGAAGAAGTGGCCGCGCTCGTCTTCCGCGCCGAAAAGGTCGCCGGAAGTCGCCGGGTCATCCACCGGTGAGGCGGCGGATGAGGTGTCCGAGCGGCCGCGCGATCCTGTCATGGGGAGCCTATGCGGGAAGGCCGGGGCGGTCGAGGCCGCCGGGCGACAGCGTGAAGATCTCGCAGCCGTCGGCGGTGACGCCGACGGTATGCTCGTATTGGGCGGAGAGGGAACGGTCGCGCGTGACCGCCGTCCAGCCGTCGGACAGCACCTTCACATGCGGGCGGCCGAGATTGATCATCGGCTCGATGGTGAAGATCATGCCTTCCTTCATTTCCGGCCCTTCATTGGCCCGGCCGTAATGCAGGATGTTCGGGGCGTCGTGGAAGAGCCGGCCGACGCCGTGGCCGCAGAAGTCGCGCACGACGGAGCAGCGCTCGGCTTCCGCATAGGCCTGGATCGCCTCGCCGATGGCGCCGGTGCGCGCGCCGGGCCTGACGGCGGCGATGCCGCGCATCAGGCATTCATGGGTGACTTCGAGCAGCCGTTCGGCGGCCCGCTTGATCTCGCCGACCGGATACATGCGGCTCGAATCGCCGTGCCAGCCGTCGAGGATATAGGTGACGTCGATATTGACGATGTCGCCCTCGCGCAGCGGCTTGTCGTTCGGGATGCCGTGGCAGACGACGTGGTTGATCGAGGTGCAGGTGGACCGCGTGTAGCCGCGGTAGTTGAGCGTCGCGGGCAGGGCGCCGTGATCCATGCCGAATTCGAAGACGAAGCGATCGATGACGTCGGTGGCGACACCCGGCTTGACCAGCGGATAGAGCTCGTCGAGGCAGCGGGCCGTGAGCTGGCAGGCCTTGCGCATGCCGGCAAAGGCGTCCGCATCGTAGAGGCGGATCACGCCCGTGTTCTTCAGCGGCGCGGAGGTCGCGTCGATATAGGTCACCATGGTCGAACTTTCACTCGTCTTTGTCGTACCGTCATAAAACAGCGACACCGGGTTCGTCCATGGCGATCGATGCCACAGGCCGGATTTGCCCGGGTGTAACGGCACATTTGACCGCATAGGCCTCGACGCTGCGCGAAAGCGCGCGGCGGAAGCCGCCGGCATAGGTGGGGTCGAGGTCGGCGCAGATGCGGAAGAGATCGCAGTCCTCGCGCTGGATGAGATAGAGCATGACAGCGCGGAAGCCGGCCTCGGCCATGTCGCCCAGCTCTTCGAGGTGCTTTGCGCCGCGCGCCGTCACCGTATCGGGAAACTCGGCAAGGCCGGGCGTGCGGCGGAAATGCACGTTCTTCACCTCGACATAGGCCGGCGGGCGGGTATCGCCGGAAAGCAGGATGTCGATGCGCGAGTTGCGGCCGTATTTCCTTTCCCGCTCCAGCACCGGGTAGCTGCCGAGATCGGCGACGAGGCCGGCAAGGATCGCTTCCTCCGCCAGCCGATTCGGCAGGCCCGTATTGATGCCGACGACGGTGTCGTCCGCTTCCACCAGTTCGAGGCGGTGGCGGTGCTTGCGCGTCGGGCTGTCGCTTTCCGACATCCAGATGCGAGAGCCGGGCGCGGTCAGCCCGCGCATCGAGCCGGTATTGGGGCAGGAGCCGGTGATCGCCGTCCCGTCGTCGAGGATGGCGTCGAAGAGGAAGCGCTTGTAGCGCTGCACGAGCGTGCCGGAAACGAGCGGCGGATCGAATTTCATGGGATGTACTTCACAAGGCGTCAGGCACGCACGCGCACATAGGAACCGGGAGCCTCCTCGATGGAGTTCATGGTGCCGCCGGTCTTGCGGGCCGGCACCATGCGGTCGTCCTCGGCCTTGATCCATTCGTGCCAGTGCGGCCACCAGGAGCCGGGGGTCTCCTCGGCCTTCTTCACCCAGTCCTCGAATTCCCCCTTGACCGGGCCGCCGGTCCAGAACTGGTATTTCATCTTGTCGGGCGGGTTGACGACGCCGGCGATATGGCCGGAGCCGGCCATCACATAGGTGACCTTGCCGCCGAAATACTTGCTGCCCACGAAGACCGATTTCGCCGGGGCGATATGGTCCTCCCTGGTGGCGAGGTTGTAGATCGGGATCTTCACATCCTTCAGCGAAACCTTCTCGCCGGCCAGCACCATCTCGCCCTTTGACAGGGTGTTGTTGAGATAGCAATTCCTCAGGTAGAACGAATGGTTGGCGGCGGGCATTCGCGTGGAATCTGAATTCCAGTAGAGAAGATCGAAGGGCATCGGCTCCTGGCCCTTCAGGTAGTTGTTGACGAAATAGGGCCAGATCAGCTCGGAGGCGCGCAGCATGTTGAAGGCGGTCGCCATCTTGGAGCCGTCGAGATAGCCCGTCGCCTTCATGCCGCGCTCGATGGCGTCGATCTGGTCCTCGTCGGCGAAGACCTTGAGGTCGCCGGCAAAGGTGAAATCGACCTGCGTGGTGAAGAGCGTCGCGGTGCGGATGCGCCTGTCGCCTTCCCTCGCATGCAGCGCCAGCGTCGCGGCGAGCAGCGTGCCGCCGACGCAATAGCCGGTGGCGTTGACCTCGTCCTCGCCGGTCGCCTGCTTGATCGTGTCCAGCGCGAAGCCGACGCCTTCGCGGGCATAGGCTTCCCAGCCTTTGTCCGCATGACGCTCGTCCGGGTTCACCCAGGAGATGACGAAGACCGTATGGCCCTGGTCGACCGCCCATTTGATGAAGGATTTCGTCGGATTGAGGTCGAGGATATAGAACTTGTTGATCCAGGGCGGGCAGATGAGGAGCGGGCGCTTCAGTACCTTGTCCGTCGTCGCATCGTACTGGATAACCTGGCAGACGTCGCTCTGCGCCAGCACCTTGCCCGGCGTCAGCGCCATGTTCTCGCCGATGGCGAACTTGCTGGTATCCGTCTGGCGCAGCTTGAGATCGCCCCGGCCGGCGGCGATATCCTCGGCCAGCATCTTCATGCCGCGCACGAGGTTCGCCCCGTTGGTGGCGACCGTCTCGCGGTAGAGCTGCGGATTGGTGGTGATGAAGTTGGAGGGCGAGATGGCGCTGGCGATCTGCTTGACGTAGAACGCCGCCTTGTGGCGCGTGTGCTCGTCGAGGCCTTCGGCGTCCGCGACCAGCTTCTCCGCCCAGTCGGACGTCACGAAATAGACCTGCCGCAGGAAATCGAAGAACGGGTTCTTCACCCAGTCCTCGTCGGAGAAGCGCTTGTCCTTGCCGTGCGGATCGGGCGCGTCCTCGACCTCGTTGCCGCCGAGCTTGCTGAGCGTGCGCGACCAGATGTTGAAGTAGCTGCCGAGCAGCATGGTCTGCGCTTCGAGCGTGCGGCGCGGGTCCGCCAGCCAGTATTCGGAGACCCTGGAGAGCGTCTTGACCATGTCGACCATCGGCTCGGCGACGGTGTCGACCTTCTCGCCGGTCTCGCGCGGGGCAAGCCAGGCGGAGGCGGCCTTGCCGAGCTGTTCGACGGTTCGGGCGAGATTGACCGTCAGCGCCTCGGGATCCTTGACGATGTAGGGCTCGATCGCGGCGGGGTCGAAGGGCTGGAAACCGGGCTTGTCGCCAGCCGCATCGCGTTCGCCCGCTTTGCTGTCCTCGGCCATGGCTTCCTCCCGATTGTATTGTTACTTTTGTATTTTTACATTCTCTGCGAAACAGATTACAAGGGCCTGACAGCCTTTCGCCGCAAGATCGGGAACCCGTCGTTTCGACAGGAGCATACAGCCACATGGCTTTCGAATTCAGGCGCTTCCGCGCCGTTCTTCTCTTGGCCGCCGTGCCGGCGGCTCTGGCAGCCTGCGCCTCGTCGGAAGCGCCCTCCACGGTCAATGCCGGTGCGAACCGCGCGGCCGTCTATCCCGACATCACCGCCATCGTCAGCGCCGAGACGCAGCAGATGAGCGACGAGGAGGCGGCCAGCTACAGCGCCAGCCTGACCGCGCTGACCAATCGCCGCAGGGCGGGGACGATCTCGGAAGCCGAATATCGCCGGCAGCTTGCCGAATTGCAGGCGCTGCGCGACAGCCACGGCAAGGCGACGCTCGCCGAGATCGAAGGCAAGAAATAGCGCTTGCCTTTCTTGCCGTTTGGCAGCAAAGCCAAAGACGGCCATTTGGCCGCCGGCGCGGGCGGAGCGCCTTCATTTCGAACGCTTTCGCCCTTACTCGGTACTTGAAACGCGCGGAGTTTTGCGTCGTCCGGCAAGGCCGCCGGAGGGGCTCCGCGCTCAACGGGGTAAAAGATGGAAGAGTTTCACAAGGTCCGGCGTCTGCCGCCATATGTTTTCGAACAGGTCAACCGTTTGAAAGCAAGCGCGCGAGCGGGCGGCGCCGACATCATCGACCTTGGCATGGGCAACCCCGACCTGCCGACGCCGAAGGCCATCGTCGACAAGCTCTGCGAGGTGGTCCAGGACCCGCGCACGCACCGTTATTCCTCCTCCAAGGGCATTCCGGGCCTTCGCCGCGCGCAGGCCGCCTATTACGCCCGCCGCTTCGGCGTGAAGCTGAACCCGGAGACGCAGGTCGTCGCGACGCTGGGCTCCAAGGAAGGCTTCGCCAACATGGCGCAGGCGATCACCGCGCCGGGCGACGTCATCCTCTGCCCGAACCCGACCTATCCGATCCACGCCTTCGGCTTCCTGATGACCGGCGGGGTCATCCGCTCCATCCCGGTCGAGCCGGACGAGAGCTTCTTCCCGCCGCTCGAGCGCGCCGTGCGCCACTCGATCCCGAAGCCGCTCGCGCTGATCCTCAATTATCCGTCGAACCCGACGGCCCAGGTCGCCACGCTCGATTTCTACAAGGACGTCATCGCCTTTGCGAAGAAGCACGACATCATCGTGCTCTCCGACCTTGCCTATTCGGAAATCTACTTCGACGATACGCCGCCGCCGTCCGTGCTGGAAGTGCCGGGCGCGATGGACATCACCGTCGAGTTCACCTCCATGTCGAAGACCTTCTCCATGCCCGGCTGGCGCATGGGCTTTGCGGTCGGCAACGAGCGCCTGATCGCCGCGCTGACCCGCGTGAAGTCCTATCTCGACTACGGTGCCTTCACGCCGATCCAGGTGGCCGCGACCCATGCGCTGAACGGCGACGGCTCGGACATCGCGGAAGTGCGTAACGTCTACAAGCGCCGCCGCGACGTGATGGTCGAGACCTTCGGCAAGGCCGGCTTCGAAGTGCCGCCGCCGGCCGCGACCATGTTCGCCTGGGCGAAGATCCCGGAAAAGTTCCGCCATCTCGGCTCGCTGGAATTCTCCAAGCTGCTCGTCGAGAAGGCGGATGTCGCCGTCGCTCCCGGCGTCGGCTTCGGGGAGCTCGGCGACGATTACGTCCGCCTCGCGCTGGTCGAGAACGAGCACCGCATCCGCCAGGCTGCGCGCAATATTAAGAAGTTCCTTTCCACGGCCGACGAGACGATGCACAACGTCATCTCGCTGAACGCCCATCGCTAATGAAATCCGCCCTCCGCGTTCGGCGGAGGGCTTTTCCAGAACTCATAGGACATGACCATGGCTGATGCCCTGAAGATCGGCATTGCGGGCTTGGGGACCGTTGGTGCCTCGCTCGCGAAGATTCTCGTCGAACGCAGGGACATGCTTGAGACGACGTGCGGCCGGCCGATCGAGATCGTCGCCGTCACGGCGCGCAGCAAGGGCCGCGATCGCGGCGTCGATCTCTCCGCTGCCGAATGGTTCGACGATCCGGTGGCGCTCGCCCGCGAGGCGAAGATCGACGTCTTCGTGGAACTGATGGGCGGGGCGGGCGATCCGGCCCTTGCCGCCGTCAAGGCGGCGCTGTCGCGCGGAGTCCATGTCGTGACGGCCAACAAGGCGCTGCTCGCCGCCCACGGCGTCGAGCTTGCCGGCATCGCCGAGAAGCACGGCTCGCTGCTCAACTACGAGGCGGCGGTCGCCGGCGGCATCCCGGTCATCAAGGCGCTGCGCGAATCCCTGACGGGCAACACCATTTCCCGCGTCTACGGGATCATGAACGGCACCTGCAACTACATCCTGACCAAGATGGAGAAGGAGGGGCTTTCCTTCGAGGCATGCCTCAAGGAAGCCCAGCGTCTCGGCTATGCCGAAGCCGACCCCGCCTTCGACATCGAGGGCAACGACACGGCACACAAGCTGTCGATCCTGACGACGCTCGCCTTCGGCACGAGGATCTCGGCCGACGACATCTATCTCGAAGGCATCACCAACATCTCCATCGACGATATCCGCGCCGCCGCCGATCTCGGCTACCGCATCAAGCTGCTCGGCGTCGCGCAGAAGACCGATACGGGCGTCGAACAGCGCGTGCACCCGACCATGGTGCCGCTCGACAGCGTCATCGCGCAGGTCGACGGCGTGACGAACGCCGTCGCCATCGAATCGGACATTCTCGGCGAGCTGCTGATGGTCGGCCCCGGCGCGGGCGGCAATGCCACGGCCTCGGCCGTGCTCGGCGACATCGCCGACATCGCCAAGAGCCGCCCCGGCGCGCAGACCGTGCCGGCGCTCGGCCGCCCGGCCGCCGCGCTCGCGCCCTACAAGCGCGCGCAGATCCGCAAGCACCACGGTGGCTACTTCATCCGTCTCTCGGTGGAGGACCGCACGGGCGTCTTCGCCAGCATCGCGCGGCACATGGCGGAGAACGGCATCTCGCTGGAATCCATCGTGCAGCGCGCGCAGTCGACGGCCGAATCGACCGATCCGAAGACGATCATCCTCGTCACCCACGCCACCATGGAGGATTCCGTCCGCAAGGCCGTCGCTTCCATCAAGAGCGAGGGCTATCTTGTCGGCGAGCCGCAGGTGATCCGCATCGAGCGGCCGAAGGCGGCCTGATTTTCGCGTCTTCGGCAAGGCGTGGTATCGGGTCGTTGATGAACCTCGCCACACCCACTGTCGTCATGCTCGGCCTTGAGCCGAGGATGCATCCTCCGGGAAGGCGGGTGGATGCTCGGCTCAAGGCCGAGCATGACGAAGGAGAGGTTGACGCGACTTTGCCTGCAGTCTGGTTGCCGGAGCCGCCATGAGCATGTTGGAAAACGCAGATCCCGTCAGCCGGGCCTTCCTCGGCGTCGAGCGCTCGGCGACCGGGCAGCGCTGGGTGGCGCGGCTCGACCAGGCGGGGGAGAACCGCGCGCTGGCGATGAGCCAGACGCACGGCTTGCCGGACCTGATCTGCCGCGTCCTGTCGGGACGCGGCGTCGCCTTCGAGAACGCGCTGGAGTTCCTCGATCCGACGCTCCGCCGGCTGATGCCGGAACCCTACGGCCTGATGGATTGCGAGGCGGCGACGGAACGGCTGGCGCGCGCGGTCGAGCGTGGCGAGCGCGTGGCGATCTTCGGCGACTATGATGTTGACGGCGCTGCCTCCTCGGCGCTGCTCTACCGTTTCCTCGCGCATTTCGGCGTGCCGGCGGAGATCTACATTCCCGACCGCATCTTCGAGGGCTACGGGCCGAATCCCAATGCCATCGGCCAGCTTATCGACCGCGGCGCGCAGTTGATCGTCACGGTCGACTGTGGCTCGACGAGCCGCGAATCGCTCGCCGTCGCGCGCGAACGCGGCATCGACGTCGTCGTCATCGACCACCACCAGGTCGGCGTGGACCTGCCGCCTGCCGTGGCGCTGGTCAATCCCAATCGCGAGGATGACCTGTCGGGGCAGGGGCATCTGTCCGCCGCCGGCGTCGTCTTCCTTGTTCTGGTGGCGCTGCAGCGGCTGCTGCGCCAGCGCGGCGACACGCGCGCAGGAAGCTTCGACCTTCTCTCCATGCTCGATCTGGTGGCGCTTTCCACGGTCTGCGACGTCGTTCCGCTGAAGGGGCTGAACCGCGCCTATGTGGTCAAGGGCCTCGTCGCCGCGCGCCATCTCGGCAATGCCGGCCTGACGGCGCTGCTCAAGCAGGCAGGCATCGGCGGGCCGGTGACGCCA
Organism: Shinella sp. PSBB067; assembly: GCF_016839145.1. Classification (NCBI taxonomy): domain Bacteria; kingdom Pseudomonadati; phylum Pseudomonadota; class Alphaproteobacteria; order Hyphomicrobiales; family Rhizobiaceae; genus Shinella; species Shinella sp. PSBB067. The sequence continues at coordinate 1,299,111 of NZ_CP069303.1, forward strand.
TACCATCTCGGCTTCCTCGTCGGCCCGCGCATCAATGCCGGCGGACGCATCGGCGATGCCGCCCTTGGCAGCCGCCTCCTGACCATCGACGAGCCGGGCGAGGCAGAGCGCATCGCAAAGCAGCTCGACGATTTGAACCGCGAACGGCAGGCCATGGAAGTCGCCATGCTCGCCGAGGCCGAGGCCGAGGCGCAGGCGGAATACGGCGCCGGCGAAAGCGCCTCGGTGATCCTGACGGCCCGCGAGGGCTGGCATCCGGGCGTCGTCGGCCTGCTTGCCTCGCGGCTGAAGGACCGCTTCCGCCGCCCGGCATTCGCCATCGCCTTCGACCCCTCGGGCAAGGGCACCGGCTCCGGCCGCTCGATCAGCGGCTTCGATCTCGGCCGCATGGTGCGCGCTGCCGTGGAGGAGGGCATCCTCGTCAAGGGCGGCGGCCATGCCATGGCGGCGGGCCTGACGGTGGAGCGGGAAAAACTCGGCCGGCTGCGCAGCTTCTTCGAGGAGCGCGCGGAACGCACCGTGCGCGACCTCGTCGCCGTGGAGACGCTGAAGATCGATGGCGCGCTAAGCGCCAGCGGCGCCACGCTGGCGCTTGCCGATCAGCTCGAACAGGCCGGCCCCTATGGCTCCGGCCATCCGCAGCCGATCTTCGCGCTGCCGGCGCATCGCGTGCGCGACGTGCGCCCCGTCGGCGTCAATCATCTGCGCGTCAGCCTCGAAGGCCCCGACGGCGGACGGCTCGACGCCATGGCCTTCCGCGCCGCGGAAGCCGATCTCGGCCTCTTCCTGATGAGGGAGCGCGGGCAGGCGGTGCATCTGGCCGGCACGCTTTCCGCCGATAGCTGGCAGGGCAACCGGCGCATCCAGTTTCGCGTGATCGACGCCGCCAAGGCGTTCTGACCGGCTTGCCGGTCGATGACGCATTCAGGAAAGCGGGTGAGGGCGGTTTCCGGCCCGGCAGGCCTGCCGCCTGGCGGCGGGCCGCGGCGCAACCCCGCGATCCGGTTGCCGATTTCGTCGCGCATCTGCTATTCCCGGTGCACGGGCCTGCATGAACGACAATATCCGATCGCGACATGCAAACGGTTTTCCGGATTTTCATGTGATTGATTTTATCGATTAATTATCCCGATTACGGCACCTTGCCGGCCGCCGGGCCGCTGCTGATACTGCGCTGCATCGAAAACGTTTTACGGTTGAAGAAGCATGGCGCAGGCTGCGGACGCTCTAATCGATAGTGCAAATGATGGAATCGCCCGCTTGATCGTCGAGCACCGCAAGGGGCATGGCCTTGCCCGGCCGTTCTACCAGGATCCGGAGATATACCGGCGCGATATGGAGCGGGTCTTTCGCCGCCACTGGCACTGTCTCGCCCACGAGAGCGTCATTCCAGAGGTCAATGACTTCGAGGTCTTCCGCATCGATACAGAGCAGGTGATTCTCACACGCGCGCCGGACGGGTCGGTTCATGCGATGCTCAACGTCTGTCGCCACCGCGGCGCGGAGGTCTGCACGAAACAGAAAGGCAATGCGCGGGTCTTCGTCTGTCCGTACCATGCCTGGACCTACGGCAACGATGGCAGCCTCAAGGCGGCCCGGCTGATGCCGAAGGATTTCAGGCGCGAGGACCACGGGCTGAAGACGCTGCATGTCCGCGTCGTCGAAGGGCTCGTCTTCATCTCCTTCGCCGAAGAGCCGCTCGACTTTTCCGAGGTGGAGAACCTGCTGCACGCGACCTGCGGCCAATACGGCTGGGCGGGTGCCAGGGTCGCGCATCGCGAGACCTATCCGGTCGCCGCCAACTGGAAGCTGGCGGTGGAGAACTATGTGGAATGCTACCATTGCGGCCCCGCGCATCCGGAATATTCGCAGACCCATGCGCTGGAACAGCCATTGCACATGATCGAGGCGCTGAACGAGGCGATGGAGGCGCGCACCTGCGCGCTCGGCATCGAGGTCGGCTCCGGCAATCACTGGCAGACCTCGCGCGAGGGCCGCGAGGCGATCCACGCCTTCCGCTATGCGCTCTATGACGGCGTGCAGAGCGGCAGCGAGGACGGCAGGGCGGTCGCGCCATTGATGGGCCGCTTCACCGATTTCGACGGCGGGGTCACCTCCATCCATCTCGGCGGCACGACATTCCTCGTCTGCTATCCCGACCACGGCATGATCTATCGCTTCATCCCGAAGACGGCGGAAAGCTGCGAGATGGAGCTGATCTGGCTGGTCGACGGCGATGCGCAGGAGGGCAGGGACTACGATCTCGGGAAGCTCACCTGGCTCTGGAAGGTCACGACGGCGGAGGACAAGGCGATCATCGAGCACACCGCCCGCGGCGTGCAGTCGCACTATTTCGTGCCCGGCCCCATCGCGCCGATGGAGCACAACGAACTGCGCTACATCGAGTGGTATCTCGACGAGATCAGCCGCGTCTGAGAGCGGTGCTCCGCGATCAGTGCAATAAATAAAGACATAAAGATTTCTTTATGTATATTGACAATCCCTCCGTTATGGCCAGAACTGTGCCCGTCATGGTTCCCTGGAGCGGCATTATCCGTCCCAGGGCTAAGAGGGAATCCGGTGCGTCGATCCGTCGGCAATGCCGGGGCTGCCCCCGCAACTGTAAACGGCGAGCCGCTGTCCACCGATGTCACTGAGGCCAAGGCCTTGGGAAGACGGACAGGGTGACGACCCGTGAGCCAGGAGACCTGCCAAGACGAAATAACGTCCACGGGCGGGGTGTCCCGGTGGTTGCTGCAGTTCGCCTGAAACGGCGATGCCTGCTCGCGTCCGCTTTACCCATGCCCCCTGAAACCTATGGGGTATGTCAATGTCCAAGCAAACTCTCCCGGTCGCCTCCCTCGGCTTCCCGCGCATCGGTCGCCACCGCGAGCTGAAATTCGCTCTCGAAGGCCACTGGGCCGGCAGGATCGCCGAACGCGACCTTCTCGAAACGGCCCGCAGGCTGCGCGCCGAAAACTGGGCGCTCCAGCGCGACCAGGGCATCACGAAGATTCCCTCCAACGATTTCTCCCTCTACGACCATGTACTCGACACCGCCGTGATGGTCGGCGCGATCCCGGCCGCCTACGGCTGGACGGGCGGCGAGGTGCCGCTGTCGATCTATTTCGCGATGGCGCGCGGCAGCCAGGGCGACGCCCACGCCGACTGCGGCCATGCGCACCACGCGCAGGGCGTGCCGGCACTCGAAATGACCAAGTGGTTCGACACGAACTATCACTACATGGTCCCTGAGGTCGGCGAGGATCAGGCCTTCACGCTCACCGCGCAGAAGCCGGTCGATCATTTCCTGGAGGCCAAGGCGCTCGGCATTCATACGCGCCCGGTCGTGCTCGGTCCGGTGACCTTCCTCAAGCTCTCGAAGGCCCGGCCGTCGACCTTCAAGCCGCTCGATCTCCTGGCAAGGCTGCTGCCGGTCTACGAGGAGCTCTTCCGCCGGCTGGAGGCCGCCGGCGCCGACTGGGTGCAGGTTGACGAACCCGTCCTGGCGCTCGACCTGACGGAAGGCGAGCGCCATGCCTTCAAGCTCGCCTATGAGGCGCTTGCCAGGTCCGCGCCGGGCCTGAAGGTGATGCTGGCGACCTATTTCGGCGCGCTGGCCGACAATCTGGAAGCGGTCGCCGCGCTCCCCGTCGCCGGTCTCCACGTCGATCTGGTGCGAGCGCCGGAGCAACTCGAACCTGTCGCAAAGGCGATAGGGGCCGATCGGGTCCTGTCGCTCGGCGTCATCGACGGGCGCAACATCTGGAAGGCGGACCTTGCGGTGATCCTTGGCCGGCTGGCGCCGGTCGTTTCCGCCCGCGGCGCCGGTGCGGTCGAGGTCGCCGCCTCGTGCTCCCTGCTGCATGTGCCGATCGACCTCGAACTGGAAACGGCGCTCGATGCGGACCTCAAGTCCTGGCTTTCCTTTGCCACGCAGAAGCTGGGCGAGCTTTCGGCGATCGGCAGGGGGCTCGCCGAAGGGGAGGACGCGGTGAGGCAGGCTGTCGATGGTGCATCGAGGGCCATCGCCGCCCGCGCCGCCTCGCTGAAGGTGACCGACCCGCTCGTCCAGGGCCGCATCGCCGGCATCGACGAGGGCATGAAGACGCGCGGCAGCGCATTCGAAACGCGCCGCAAGGTCCAGGCGGCGGCGATCCGGCTGCCGCTCTTCCCGACGACGACGATCGGCTCCTTCCCGCAGACGGGCGACGTCCGCAAGGCCCGTTCCGCCCATGCCAAGGGCGCGCTCAGCTACAAGGACTACGAGGCGTTCCTGCAGAAGGAAACGGAAGCGGCGATCCGCTGGCAGGAGGAGATCGGCCTCGACGTGCTGGTGCACGGCGAATTCGAGCGCAACGACATGGTGCAGTATTTCGGCGAGCAGCTCGCGGGCTTCGCCTTCACGCAGCATGCCTGGGTGCAGAGCTACGGTTCGCGCTATGTCCGCCCGCCGATCATCTTCGGCGACGTCTCGCGGCCGAACCCCATGACGGTGCGCTGGTGGCAATATGCGCAGTCGCTGACCGGAAAGCCGGTCAAGGGCATGCTGACCGGCCCGGTGACGATCCTCAACTGGTCGTTCGTTCGCGACGACATTCCGCGCAGCGAGACCTGCCGGCAGATCGCGCTCGCCATCCGCGACGAGGTGGTCGACCTTGAAAAGGCCGGCGCGAAGATGATCCAGATCGACGAGGCGGCGCTGCGCGAGGGCCTGCCGCTCCGCCACCGGGACTGGCAGCACTACCTCGGCTGGGCGGTCGAATGCTTCCGCCTGTGCGCCAGCGGTGTCGCGGACGTAACGCAGATCCACACCCACATGTGCTACTCGGAGTTCAACGACATCATCTCGGCCATCGCCGCCATGGATGCCGACGTCATCTCCATCGAGACGTCGCGCTCGAAGATGGAACTGCTCGATGCGTTCCGCGATTTCGACTATCCGAATGAGATCGGTCCCGGCGTCTACGACATCCACTCGCCGCGCGTGCCCGACGTGGGTGAGATGACCGGCCTCCTGTCGCTCGCCCGCAAGCGCCTTCACGATCGCCAGCTCTGGGTCAATCCCGATTGCGGCCTGAAGACCCGCAAGTGGGACGAGGTCCGGCCGGCGCTCGTCAACATGGTGGCCGCGGCCGGCGAACTGCGCAAGGTAGCGCAGTGAGCGCGGGCGAACAGACCTTCGCGGCGCCGGGAGAAATCCCGGCGCCGTCGAGCCGCCTGCTGGACCTCGTCTTTCCCGGCGACACCAACCACCACGGCACGCTTTTCGGCGGGGCGGGGCTCGCGCTGATGGACCGCATCGCCTTCATCGCCGCGACCCGCCATGGGCGCGTCCCCTTCGTGACGGCGTCCTGCGACCGCGTCGATTTCCAGGCGCCGGCCCGCGTCGGGGAACTGGTCGAGTTCCTGGCGCGCGTGACGCGCGTCGGACGCAAGTCCATGACGGTGGAGGTGGAGATGATCGCCGAAGGCCTCGTCAGCGGCGAACGGCGGCTGTGCACCCGCGGCAGCTTCAGCATGGTGGCCGTTCCCGAAGGCAAGGCGCCGGACTGGCATCTGCCGCCCCTTTCCGCGGCGTATGAGGAGTTGGCTCCCGGCCTGCGCGCGAGCGACATCGTCTTTGCCGACCAGGCGAACAGCTTCGGCCGCATGTTCGGCGGCGAGGCCCTTGCCGCAATGACCAAGGCAGCCTTCATCGCCGCCACGCGGCACGGCCGGAAAATCACGGTGCTCGCCGCGTCCGAGCGGGTCGATTTCCGCGCGCCGGTGGCCGTGGGATCGATCGTCGACACGGTCGCGACGGTGGTGCGTGTCGGACGCAGCTCGATGACCGTGGCGGTCGAGCTCTGGTCGGAGGACCTGATGAGCGGAAGCCGCGCCCTGACCGCGACCGGCCGCTTCGTCATGGTCGCGGTCGATGAAAGGGACCGCCCGGTTCCGGTCGTCCGCCACGATGGCGGTCCGGCATAGGCGGGGCTTTTCGCCTGTGTCGTTACGGGCACCGCGGATGTCGCATTCCCGATGGTCCTTTTGCCCGCCGGGTGGTTTGCTGGATGCATTCAGGGTGCCATCCCGGCATGGTCGGGATGGATAATTGGGAAACCGGTCCAAGGCCGGTGCTGCCCCCGCAACGGTAGCGGAGCAAAATCTCGACGAATGCCACTGGCTCCGGCCGGGAAGGCGTCGAGAGCGTCCTTCAGGACGGTTCCGAAGCCCGGAAACCAGCCATGAATTGATGACTCGGCCGATTGCGGTGGGCGATCGGGAGGCGAACGGCGTTCCCTCTCGGGGCCGCCCCGTTCCTTCCCCTTTCCATCCTCGTCCGGAAACATTTCGCAAGCCGCCCGCCGATTCGCGTTTGCGACACGGCAACCGGCGCGGCGGCCACGATGAAGGACAAGCACATGGCAGATCTCTGGGACGTCTTGAAGAGCCACCTCGTGGACCAGAGGGCAGGGTGGAGCATGGGCTCCTTCGGCGCGGTCGCCGAGTTCCATCAGGACAAGGGGGAATATCTGGAAGCCGATGCCCCGGCCATGCTGGTGCGTGCCACCCCGCGGGGCGCCATCCGGCTCGATTCCGAGGGGGTCGAGCAGATCGTTCCGGTCGCCTATGAGGCCCTCAGCCCCCGGCCGCACCGCTGGAGCCATGGTATCGCGCTGTGCCTGCCGGAAAAGGATGCAGCGATGAAGCGGCGCAAGGTCCTGACCGAGCTAGGCCCGGACGGGGACGCGGTGCGCCCGGCGGACAGGCGGGCGATTCTCTTCGACGTTGGCCTCAACCTTCCGCAGTGCGATTTCTGCATCCGCACCGGCGATCCGGCGCTGCTGGCGATCCTGCGCGCCGGTGCCGGGCGCAGCCTGTTCGAGACCGGAAACCCGGCGGCCGCGGCCGTGCTGAAGGCGCATCCGCACCGCGTCGCGCTGACCCGGATCGGCCGCATCGAGGTGTTCCAGAAGATCGGCGGGCCGGATACGGGCGGCGTCTCGCCCGCGGGGCCGCACACGCATCTTCTTCCGCAACTGCTGAAATCGCGTCGCACCCATTCGGCCAACACGCCGATCCCGCGATACCACATGCCGCTCGGCTATCTTCACCCCGCCAATCCCGTCATGGACGGCATGGGGCGCGATCGGAATTTCGACATCGAGGATCATGCCCGGTTCCAGGCGCTTTTCGAGCGCTTCGCCCGCCCGGACCTGCCCATCGTGCGCAAGGCGGTTCTCGACGGGCTCGCAAGGCGCCTGGAACCGGACCAGTTCCCGACGCCGTCCGACCGCTTCAGCCGCGCCACGGTGCGCATCACGCTGCGCCAGCAATACAGGCTCGCCGAGCGGTTCGGCGGCGGCTCCTATCTCGAACTGGTCTCCAGGTGGCGCAACGCGCTCGACGGCACGGCGGATGCTGCGGCGATGGACGACGACGCGCCCGGCCACGGGGTCCTCGAAGCGGTTGAAACCGGCCTGGCGCTGGCGGCGACTGGCTGAAACCGTCGAGAGTGCCGTAAAAGAACAAGCGCCGGTCGCCCCGCCGCGTTGACACGCCGGAAACGCCGTTGATAGATAGGCGCACCACCTCGGGAAGCCAGTGAAATTCTGGAGCGGTCGCGCCACTGTAATCGCATCCTGCGAAAGCCAGACCTCGGGTGCATGAATATCGGCCCATAGCGAACGCGCATTCAGAGAGGGATCCATGTCCGACATTACCTTGAGTCACGGCACCACAGTCACACCCATTCCCGCAAGCCAGTTGTTTCCGTGGGCGCTCTTCGGCGGCCTGCTGATGCTGCTCGCCCTTTATTTCGTCAGCACGGAAGAGGGCGCCGCGCGCGTCCTGTCCGGCCTCGAAGTCCACGAATTCGTGCACGACGGCCGGCATCTGCTCGGCTTCCCCTGCCACTGAGGAACGGACATGACTGGTCATCTTTTGCTGAGAGGCATGATAGCAGGCCTCGTCGCGGGCCTTGTCGCGTTCGGTTTCGCGCGCGTCTACGGCGAGCCCCAGGTCGATCGGGCGATTGCGTTCGAAGAGCTGATGGCGGCGGCCGAGGCACCGGCGGACGGCGCGGCCGAGGAGCCGGAAGCCGTCAGCCGTGAAACCCAGGCCGGCCTCGGCCTCTTCACCGGCGTCGTCACCTACAGCGTGGCGATGGGCGGCATCTTCTCGCTCGTCTTTGCCGGTCTCTATGGCCGCGTCGGCCGACTGAGCCCCCGCGCCCTGGCGCTGGTGCTCGGCGCCGCCACCTTCGTGGCGCTCGTCGCGGTTCCGGACCTGAAGTACCCGCCGAACCCGCCCGCCGTGGGCGATCCCGAGACGATCGGCGTGCGAACCGGGCTGTTCTTCGTGACGCTCGCCGCCTCGATCTTCGCGCTGGCGCTCGCCGTCGCCTTCGCCCGCCGCCTCGGCGAGCACCTCGGCCGCTGGAACGGCGCGATCGTCGCCGGCATCGCCTATGTCGTGTTCCTGGCGATCGTCTTCCGGCTGCTTCCCGGTATCAACGAGGTACCTGAGAACTTCCCGGCGACGGCGCTCTACGATTTCCGTCTGGCGACGATCGGGCTGCAGCTCACGCTCTGGACGGTTCTCTCCCTCGTCTTCGGCTATCTGGCCGAGAGGAGCCTCCGGCGCTCGGGCAACTATCGCGCGGTTCCCGCGGGAATCTGACGCGGCGAGATGGAGTGCCGCCGTCGGGCGGCATTCCCCTTACGGCAGGAGAACCGCGTTGCGCTTGCTCTTCCTCCTCATCGGCCTTGCCCTGGCGGCCGGCCAGGCCGAGGCGCACGGCAGCCGTGCCGCATCCTACAACGCCACCGGCCTTGCCATTCCGAGCCTGTCGCACGGCGCCCTGCTGGTGCTCGACGAATACTATGGCCCCATTCTCCGTCTCGCCGACCGGGCGAGGGAATCGGACCCTGTCTTCCGCAAGCTTCGGAACTATGCCCGCATCCAGAACTATTACTGCCTGTGGGGGCTTGCTCCGCGTGCGATCGCCGATGAAGCGAGCCCCTTCAACGAATGCTCCCATGCCTATCTCTCCGCCGCGCGGATGCTGCTGCTGCATATGAGGGACATGCCGAGCGTTGAGGCCGCCGCGGGCGAGATGATCTCCGCCGTCGACGCCGAGATGGTTCGCCGCGGCAGCAGCCTGATCCAGTGCGAATATTCCGCCGAGCCCTTCCATACGGGCGGGTTCGTCACGCCCCATTGGGAAAAGGTGGCGGATCACGGTCCCACCCTGGCGGCGGCCCTCTCGCCCGTTCCCGTTATGCTCGCCTTCGCGGTCCTGCGGCGGAAAAGCCGTCGTGCCGGGGCGGGGCGATGCGACAATTAGGCGAGGGGAAGGGCCTGTTCACGCTGTCGGCCGATTGATAAGAGTTGCGGCGAGAGGGTTCGATGACGAAACGGCGGCAACACGGCAGGTTTGGAATGGTGGCGGTAGCCGTCGCCATCCTCATGGCGTTGCAAAGCCTTCTCGGCCCGTTCGCCATGGCGGCCGGCGCGGCTTCGCCCATGCTCGACGCCTTCGGAAACCCGCTTTGCATCGCGGGCATGGAAGGGCACGAGCCGGCCTCTGCGCCGGGCAAGGATCACGCGCTGATGCCGGAATGCTGCACGCTGGCGTGCAGCATGTCATTTGCCTTCGTCCCGACGGACAGGGCTGTCGCGATCCTCTTCACCCCGCTTGTCCAGCCGCTGCCGCGCGTGCGCGTGCGGTATGCGGACCAGATCCGGTCTGTCCTGGACGATCTTCCGGGCAATCCGCGAGCGCCGCCCGTCGCCGCCTGATTGCCGGGCCTGCGCCCGCCCCGACTTTGCATGATGGATTGAATCCGGCGCGACGATGCTCGCAGACCGGAGGAGGGAGCCAGGCAGGCCCTTCCGCGCAAGTCAGTGCCTCGTGCTGCGCACGCGGCCGGCGCCGATCCGTCATGCCGTCGACCCGGCGGCGATGCCCCGCGATCTCCCGCAAAGTTCACGACCAATTCCCGGATTTCGCCGGCAGGATGACCGGCATAGTGGAGAATGACATGTTGAAACGTACCCTTACCGCCATCGCCGTCCTCGCGCTCGGCACCTCGACTGCCTTTGCGCATGTCTCGCTGCAGTTGAAGGAGGCGCCGGTCGGCGGGAGCTACCGCGCCATCCTGCAGGTGCCGCACGGTTGCGAAGGCAAGGCCACCAATGTGCTTCGCGTGCAGGTGCCGGAAGGCGTCATCGCGGTGAAGCCGCAGCCGAAGGCCGGATGGACGCTTGAGAAGGTCAAGGGCGCCTACGCCAAGTCCTACGATTACTACGGCACGCCGACCAGCGAGGGCGTGAAGGAAATCGTCTGGAGCGGCGGAAGCCTCGGCGACGACGAATACGACGAATTCGTCCTGCGCGTTTACCTGACGAAGGACCTGAAGGCCGGCGAGACGCTTTATTTCCCGGTCGTGCAGGAATGCGCAGACGGCCTTGCCGAGCGGTGGATCGAAATCCCCGCGGCCGGCCAGTCCGTGGATGACCTCGAACTGCCGGCTCCGGGCGTCAAACTGCTGGAAGCCGCCGGCGGCCATTGAGCCGTGCAGGCCGGCGCCCCTGCGGCGCCGGCCTTTTTCAAGGGTTCGGAGGTGCTCGTGCGAAAATCCAGTCTCGGCCGGTCGGGTGTTCTGGCGCTGCTTGCGGGCATTGTATGGTGTTGCCTTGCCGTCGCCGCCATGGCGCACGCCTCGCTGACGGCAGCGGTACCCTCGGACCAGTCCGTACTCGCGGGACCCCCGAAGGCCCTCTCGCTGTCGTTCAGCGAGCCGGTGTCGCCGCTGGTGCTCAAGCTCGTGCAGCCGGACGGCGACGTCGCCCCGCTGGAGAACTTCGTCCTGCGCGACCGCACCCTGGAGATCGTGCCGCCCGACCAGCTTCCGAACGGCACCTATGTGCTGACCTGGCGCGTCGTCTCCGAAGACGGGCACCCCGTTGCGGGATCGACGGTCTTTTCGATCGGGGCGCCGAGCGCGTCTGCGCCGGCGGTGGCCGGTGATGTCGACCGGTCCGTACGCGCCGCGCTCTGGCTTGCGAGGGTCGGGCTCTATGCGGGGCTTTTCTTCGGTATCGGCGGCGTCTTCGCAATCCGCTGGCTGATCCCGGGCGGCGACGGCGCGGCGCGGATCGTGGGCCCGGCCCTTGTGCTCGGCCTCGTGGCGACGGTCGTGTCGGCCGGGTTGCAGGGGCTTGACGCGCTTGGCCTGCCCATTCCGCGCCTCATCGACCAGTCGGTCTGGAAAGCCGGGCTTGCAACGAGCTTCGGTTCGACCGTCGCTGTTCTGGCATGTACGTTCCTTGCGGCAGCGTTCGCACTGAAGGCGCGCTCGATCCTTGTCGGGCGAACCGCATCGGCGGGTGCGCTCATCGCCGGCAGCCTCGCGCTGGCGCTCAGCGGCCATGCGAGCGCTGCGATGCCGCAATGGCTGATGCGGCCCGCCGTCTTCTTCCATGCCGTGACGATCGCGATCTGGATCGGGGCCCTCGTGCCGCTCGCCTTTGCGCTGCGGCGCGATGCGGATGCCGGCCGCGCGGGGCTGGACCGGTTTTCGCGGCTCATTCCGCTGGCCGTCGGTGTGCTGGCCGTCGCGGGCGTGTTGCTCGCCGTCATTCAGGTCGAGCATCCCGCAGCGCTGCTCTCCACCGCCTACGGCAACGTGCTTCTGGCAAAACTCGCCCTGCTTTTGGTCCTTTTCGTCCTTGTCGCCGTCAACCGCTGGGCGCTGACCGGGCCGGCGCATGCGGGCACGACGCAGGCAAGAAACCGTCTGGTGCGCGTCATCGCAATCGAGAGCATCGTCATGCTTGCGATACTCGCGACTGCGGCGACCTGGCGGTTCACGCCGCCGCCGCGCGCCCTCGCGATCGCCGCCGCCCAGCCGGTCGAAATCCACATCCATGCGGACAAGGCGATGGCGGAGGTCACGGTCAGCCCCGGCCGGGCTGGCCCGGTCGACGTCTCTGCGATCATCCTTTCCCCCGATTTTACCCCCATGACGCCGAAGGACGTGCAGTTTGTCTTCTCCAATCCGGCTGCCGGCATCGAGCCCATGCGGCGCAAGGCGCTTCTGGACGGCGAGGGGAGATGGCGCGCGGAAGGCGTCGTCCTGCCGCAGGCCGGCCTATGGCGGCTGAGGATCGACGTGCTGATCAGCGACTTCGAACTCGTGCGGTTGCAGGACGAGGTGAGGATCGCGCCATAGCTGGCGCCGTCATTCCGGATTTTTCGTGGGAAAGTGGCACGCCCTAGGGGAGTCGAACCCCTCTTTCCAGAATGAAAATCTGGCGTCCTAACCGATAGACGAAGGGCGCGTGCGGTGGGCGTCTTCTAGTCGGGAGCTTGGATTCGCGCAAGCCCTAAATGCAGGAAATTCCAGTTTTTTCCGGGCCCGCAAAACAGGCTTCGTTCCGCGCTGGAAAAGCGGAATGCATGACGGCAGGAAGGGAAGGAGTGGCACGCCCTAGGGGAGTCGAACCCCTCTTTCCAGAATGAAAATCTGGCGTCCTAACCGATAGACGAAGGGCGCGTGCGGTGGCCGTCTTCTAGTCGGGACACGGCGGATGCGCAAGACGGAAAATGGCATCCGCGCAACTTTTTCACCAGCCGGAACGCATGGTTTCCGGCGACGAAAAGCGGGTGATTTCAAGGGGAGAGAACCGTGGCACGCCCTAGGGGAGTCGAACCCCTCTTTCCAGAATGAAAATCTGGCGTCCTAACCGATAGACGAAGGGCGCGTGCGGTGGGCGACTTATAGAAGGGCGATTTGCCTTCCGCAAGCGGGAAAAAGCGCTTGCGACAAAAAAATGAAAGCCGCCCCGAAGGGCGGCCTTGCACATGGGAAAGTGCATTGATCCCAATGGCTTATCGGAAAATCCTATTTCCGTGCGCGGCAGCGCCAGTTCCAGTCGCGCTCCGGGCCGACATCGATATGCACGGATTCGGTATGGCAATAGGTGCCGACGCCGCCGCGGCCGGGCATGCTGCGCAGATATTCCGCGAGTTCCCATTTGCTGACGCCGGCGATCTGGATGTCGGCCGCCTCGCAGCGTGTGTGCAGCGACTGCTTCTCGCGATTGAGCTTCACGTCGCGCAGGCCCGAGGTGACGATGATCGGCTTGTCGTAATGTTTCTCGATCGTCTTCAGCACCTGCAGGAGTTCCGGCTTGAAGCAGCCGGTCTTCACCTTCTCCGTCTGGAGCCAGAGGCCGTTCGGCGCGAGGCGCGCCAGCCCGGCGATGGAGGCCACTTCCTTGAACTGCGGCGCGTCGTCCTCGACCTCCTCGGCTTCGGAATGGTTCGTCGAGAAGAGTGCATTGCCGGTGGAAACGCCGGGCATTGCGCCGAGCGAGGCTTTTCGCGTGGCACTCGCGCTGTCGCGGTTCAGCACGCGGCGCGGCTGCTGCGCGAACCGGTCGCCGTCGAATTCTTCCGCTGCCTCGCGCTTGTCGGCGAAGAGGGAGGCGACCGTTACCCGCTTCTCCTGGCCACCCTGCGCCGGCGCGCCGGCCGTCTCGTCCGTTGCCGGCACGGCAAGGGCCCTGTCGGCGGCATTGCCGGCCGCGGCCTCGGCAACCAGCGCGGTGCGTGTCGACTTGGGGATCGGGATGTTTTCCGGCAGCGCCGCGTTCTGACCGTCGCCCGCCATGGCGGCGGCCTGCTGTCCCGGCGAATCGAGCTGCGGCATGTCCTCGACCGGCAGGCGGCCGGCCTGCGCTGCGCCCGGATTCGCATAAAGGCTGGCCGAGGACGCGTTCGCCCCCGTCGTCTGCGTCGCATAGGCCGCGCCTGTCGGTGCCTGGCCGCCATTGGAATAGATGCTGGCCCGGCCTGCATCCAGCGTGGCCGGCTGCATGACGAGGCCTGCCATGTCGCGGCCGGCGGCTTCGCCCGCACCTTGCCCGTTGGCAGCGCCCGCCGCTTCGGCGGTGGCGTAGGGCTCCTGCGCCCCGTCCTGCCCGGCAATCACCGGCGTGGTGGTCTCGTCCGCGCCGCCTTCCGCGACGGCCTCTTCCTTTTCTTGCGCCGCGTTGCCGTCTGCGCGCAAATCCGTGGAGACTGCGGAAACGCAGCCCGAGAGCGTGGCGAGCGAGACGGCGAGCAGCAATCCATACCGCAACGTCTTCAGGCCCGGCCACTTTCCCTGCATGTCCTGCAAAGGCTTTCCCCCGCTTTCGACGTTCGTGTCACCGGTCCTGCCACCGGTGGACGACTTTCTTCAAACAGTCGCAACCGCAAGCGAGAAAAGCCGAAGGGCCAGGCTGCGGTTGCCGCGATGTTACCGTTTCGGCCTTTGCCAAGGCCGAGGGGCGCGAAGCGCATGAAGCGCAGAACGGAAAGCAAATCCGGCCCGAAAACGGGCGAACGCCTCCTCACGCTGGCGAATCGACCGGAATGGCAGAAATTTCCGGTCGAATACGGCGAAACGATGGTTCGTCCCCGGTATAGGCCGCAAGCTTTGCCTGGAGCTTGCGTCCGCGTCGCTTTACCAGGCGCCGGTATTGCCCATCGAGGCCCCAGGGCTCTGCCGGGGCGAGGCTTTCGCCCTTCTGCAGGATCTCGATGGAAATGCCATCAGGCGAGCGGACGAAGGCCATGTGGCCGTCGCGCGGCGGGCGATTGATGGTGACGCCATTGTCCATGAGCTTGCGGCAGATGGCATAGATGTCGTCGACCTCGTAGGCGAGGTGGCCGAAATTGCGCCCGCCCGCATAGTCCTCGCTATCCCAGTTGTAGGTGAGTTCAAGGCAGGGTGCCGCGTTCTCCCGCGCGGCCGCGACATCCCCGGGCGCAGCCAGGAAGATCAGCGTGAAGCGGCCCTTCTCGTTTTCATGGCGACGAACTTCCTGGAGGCCGAAGAGCGTACAATAGAAATGCAGGGACGCATCGACGTCTTTGACGCGGACCATCGTGTGGAGATAACGCATTGTAATATCCTCTGATTGGGCTCTGCCCGAAAGGTTCGGTTCTTGTCAGCTTCAGGCAAGCCTTGCGGCCTACCAATGCGACCGGCAAAACTTTCAAGGGGGCTTGCGCATTCGCATCGGGACAATGTTATTCTGTTTCTCAAGAATCAGTTAACCGTAACTCATGTGACGCGTAAACGAGGGGCTGGCAGGTCATGGTGGACAGGGTGTCTTCTAAGGAAATCACGAGCAGTGATGACCAGGGCAGCGACTCCGTCGATCTGATCGAGATCACTGGCGTCATCAAGTGGTTCGACGTAGCCAAGGGCTTCGGTTTCATCGTGCCCGACAACGGCATGCAGGATGTGCTGCTGCACGTCACCTGCCTGCGCCGCGACGGTTACCAGACGGTCCTCGAAGGCACGCGCGTCGTGGCGCTCATCCAGAAGCGCGACCGCGGCTATCAGGCCTTTCGCATCCTTTCCATGGACCAGACGACGGCGGTGCATCCCTCGCAGATGCCGCCGGTCAAGACCCATGTGCAGGTCACGCCCTCGAGCGGGCTGGAGCGCGTGCTGGTCAAGTGGTTCAACCGCACCAAGGGCTTCGGCTTCCTGACGCGCGGCGAGGGCACGGAAGACATCTTCATCCATATGGAGACGCTGCGTCGCTTCGGCCTTACCGAGCTGCGCCCGGGCCAGGTCGTGCTGGTGCGTTTCGGCGACGGCGAAAAGGGCCTCATGGCCGCGGAGATCCACCCGGACATGCCGGTCGCCGGCAACAGGGCACACTGATGGCCGTTGTTGCGGCGCGGTCCTTCGGCCTCGCGCGTCTGGCAAGCGCCGTCATGGCGCTTTTTCTGTGCCTGGCGTTTACCGCCGCCGCAGGCGAGAAATTCGACACCCAGCCACTGACGATCGTCACCAGGAACGGCAAGAGCCACGCCTTCACGGTGGAACTCGCCGTCACGCCCCGCCAGCGCGAGCAGGGGCTGATGTACCGCCGCGAAATGGCGCCCGACCACGGCATGCTCTTCGCCTTCGGCGAGACGCGGCAGGTCTTCATGTGGATGAAGAACACCTACCTTGCCCTCGACATGCTGTTCATCGGCAAGGACGGCAGGATCCGCGCGATCAAGGAAAACGCCGAGCCGCTCTCCGAATCGATCATCGATTCGAAAGGCCCGATCGACTACGTGCTGGAGCTCAACGCCGGCACCACCCGGCGCCTCGGCATCCGCACCGGCAACCGCGTGGAGAACGCGTTGATCGACACCCTGCGCAAAGGCCAGTGACACCCTCCGCCTTTCTCTCCACAAGCGCCTGAAAACGCCCGTTTTCTGTTGCGGCGAAGCCCGGATGCGTGTATCTCCCCATCGCCGGGACGGACGGAGTGTAGCGCAGTCTGGTAGCGCATCTGGTTTGGGACCAGAGGGTCGGGAGTTCGAATCTCTCCACTCCGACCACGTCCGGCGGGCGTCTCGATGCCAAATGCGCTTCCGGTCATTTCCCCTTTACGGAATCCGGGCTATGCATATTCGGACGCGCGCCGGCGAAACGGCGCGCCGTTATGCGAGAATTCTGGAGCCGCTTCGATGACCGCCAAGATCTATCGTCCCGCAAAGACCGCCATGCAGTCCGGCAAGGCCAAGACCCATCTTTGGGTTCTGGAATTCGATGCCGAAAAGCCGCGGACGATCGATCCGATCATGGGCTACACCAGCTCCGGCGACATGTACCAGCAGGTCCGGCTGAACTTCGAGACCTGCGAGGACGCTGTTGCCTATGCCGAGCGCAACGGCATCGAATATCGCGTGATCGAGCCGAAGGAATCGACCCGCAAGCGCGTCGCCTATCCGGACAACTTCCGTTTCAACCGCATGCAGCCCTGGACCCACTGAGGTCCCGCCGGCCCCTTAGCTCAGCTGGATAGAGCATCTGCCTTCTAAGCAGAATGTCGCAGGTTCGAGCCCTGCAGGGGTCGCCAATAATATTGCCCGTGAAATCACGTTTCGTCATGGCGTCATGAGTATAGCGTCGAACATTATCGTGCCGGCCGCTTGCCGGCTGTCACCCCTGACTTCCCCGGAAAGAAACTAATATCTCTCTCCGCTTCCGCTTATTGCAAATTAGCAACTCCTGATAAGGTGAGGAACGGCGCGGAACTATTGCGGCACAAGTATAGAATTCCTGCGATGCACTAACCCTTTCGAGTTAATTACCGCGCGCCGAGGCCGGTCTTTCGTCTTTTGCTCGATTGTCGCGGCTGACCGCTCGGGTTCACCGCCTAGGAGCCGGCCGGCGCTTCCTTGAGTTCGCTGGCGGTGGTGCCGATCGTCATCGTGTTGCCGCGCCAGTCGATGGTGCCGCCGAGCCAGGCGCGCAGCCAGATGGCCGGCATCATGCAGTCGCGGACGATCATGGCGGGTACCGACCAGGGGGAAAGGCGCCAGCCCTTGGCAAGGGCAAGGGCCGCCTCCGGCAGGTAGATGCCGGCGAGCACCAGCAGGGCGGCAGGCAAAAGCGCCATCTTGCCGAGGAGCGCGGCGGCCAGCGCGAGCAACAGCGGCGGCAGCGCGCCGAGCAGGATTTCCGGCGCGAAGAAGCCGGGGAAGGTGACGCGGCGCAGGCGCGACCAGCGGCTCTGGCGCGACCAGATCTCCTGGCCGGTGCGACGCCCCAGGGGCTGCTCGAAGGGCGCGGAAACCAGATGGACCTTGAGGCCGAGGCGGTTCACCAGCTTCGTCGAGGCGGCGTCCTCGGCGATTTCCGCGTTCAGGGCCTGGATGCCGCCGTTGGCCTCCAGCATCGGCCTGGACCAGAGCATGCTCTTGCCCTGCGCGAAGCCGAGCCCGACGGCCTCGCCGGCATATTGCCAGCGCGCCTGCTGCGTGTTGAGGAACATGCATTCCACCTCGGCCCAGAAACCGTCCGGCCGGGAGCCGAGCGGCGTGGAGCAGACGACGCCCGAATCGCTTCGCCAGCCGGCCATGAGGTGCTGGATGTAATCCGGCGGCATGAGCACGTTGGAATCGGCGAGGATCACCCAGTCGTGACGGGCGGCCTGCCAGCCCTTGACGCAATTGTTGAGCTTCGGATTGGCGCTGATGCGGTCGTCGCCGACGAGGATGCGGGCCTCGACATACGGATGGGCGAGCGCCGCCTTCTCGACCTCCGCGATGATCGGATCCTTGCCGTGGGCGACGCAGAAGAGCAGCTCGTATTTCGGCCAGTCGAGGCGGAAGGCGCGGTCCAGAGTCTCGGCGGAAAAGTTCTCGATGCCGCGCAGGGGGACGACGATGGAGACGGGGGGCTTCTTCCTGACATCGGGGGGCGGGGCACCGGCGGGGCTCAGCCGCCTTGCGGCGATGAGGATGCTGGCAAGGTTGGTCGCGACAAGAGCGCCCGAGGCAAGGGCGAGGGCCTGAGCCATGTCCATTCATGCGTACTCCGATGGGCGCCGGCCCTTCATGGCGGCTGCCGGGTGCATTCACGCGGCAAGAGACACCATTGTCACATGACAGGGGAATGACGGCCGGCCCGGCGGAATGGGCAAGCGGCTGGAGGCGTCAGGCCGCCATCCCCGCGGGCGGCGGAGATGGCGCATTTCCTGAGGTCCGCGCAGCTTATGACAGGAATTCAGCGGTCGTCGTGACCTTGCCGTAGCCGAATTCGAGCGCCGACATGATCGTGGCGTGGACCTGCGCCGCCGGTACGACCGAATCACCGAAGGCCTTGTCGCGGGTCGCGCAGGCATCGTGCACGACGGTGAGGCCGTAACCGAGGTCGGCGGCCGCGCGGGCCGTCGCGTCGATACACACGTCGCTCATCGCGCCGACCACCACGACCTCCTCGATCCCGGCGGCCTGCAGCGTGTCGTGCAGCGGGGTCTGGCGGAAGGAGTTGGGGTAATTCTTGATGATCACCGTGTCGTCCCTTTCCGGTGCGACCGCCGGGATCGCGCGGATGCCGTCCGTATCCGGCGCGAAGAGCGGGGAGTACGCCTCCTTCGAGACATGGTGGACATGGACGATCCGGTCTCCCAGGTTGCGGCCGGCCTCGATGACCCGGGCCGCGTTTGCCGCGGCCGCCTCGATGCCGGACAGCGGAAAACTGCCGGAGCCGAGATAATCCTTCTGGAGATCGACGATGATGACGGCGCGCTTGCTCATAGGCTTTCCTTCCGCGTGCAGTTGACGTGATGGACATTGTGCCTCCGGCCTGCCATCTCTGGCCATTGGCGATATCGACATAATCCGGGTTGGAAGTGACATGGCGGCCTCGGCGGAAATCGGACTGGTGCTCTATCCGGGCGTGCAGATGGCGGCCGTTCTCGGCATGACCGACCTTTTCAACGCGGCGACGGCGCTTGCCGGGCGGAACGGACGGGCGGGGCCGAGGCTTTCGGTCAGCCACTGGCGGCTGGAGGAAGGTCGGCCGGTGCGCATCGCGGCGAGCGGCTTCGGGGAGGCGGCGGCGCGGCCCTCTGTCCTCGTGCTGCCGCCGGCGCTCGGCGATCCGATCCGGCGGGAAGATGCGGCGCCGTTTGCGGCCTGGCTGCGGCAGTGCCATGCGTCCGGCATCCAGCTCGCCTCGATCTGCGCCGGCGCCTTCCTGCTCGGCGAGACGGGATTGCTGACCGGCCGCACGATCACCACCAACTGGGTGGTCGCGGAAACGTTCGAATTGCGTTTTCCCGATGTCCGGGTCGATACGGACCGGCTCGTCAGCGACGACGGCGATATCGTCACGGCGGGCGGCGTGATGGCCTGGGTGGATCTCGGGCTGAAGCTGATCGACCGCTTTCTCGGGCCGACGGTCATGCTGGAGATCGCGCGCCGGTTCGTGATCGACCCGCCCGGCCGCGAGCAGCGCTATTACAGCTCCTTCTCGCCGCGCCTGCTGCATGGCGACGCGGCGATCCTGAAGGTGCAGCACTGGCTGCGGGCGACCGGGGCGAAGGAGACGGGCCTCGATATGCTGGCCGCGCAGGCGGGGCTGGAGGCGCGCACGTTCCTTCGGCGTTTCCGCAAGGCGACGGGGCTGACGACGACGGATTATTGCCAGCGGCTGCGGGTGGCGAAGGCGCAGGAAATGCTGCAGTTCAGCACACGTTCCGTTGACCTCGTGGCCGTGGACGTCGGCTACAACGACCCCGGCGCCTTCCGGAAGGTCTTTGCGCGCATCGTCGGGCTGACGCCGGGGGAATACCGCAAGCGCTTCCGGACCTGAGGCGATCTAGTCCGGCCGGGTGCGGTTGCGCACGACCGTTACCGTGCAGGGGGCGTGCGCGGCGATCTCGCCGGAAACGCTGCCGAGCATGGAACGCATGGCCGATTCGGCGCGCGCGCCCATGACGATATGGTCGACATGGTTCTCGCGGGCATATTCGAGGATCGCGTCGGCGGGCGAGACCGCCTCCAGCACATGGAAGGTGATGCCGCCGCCGGGCGCGGGCAGGCCTGTCGACCAGTTGCGCAGCTCCACGAGCCGCAGCACATGCTTGTTGCGACCTTCCTCGTCCAGCGAGGTGTCGATGGCGATGCGGTTGATCTTCAGGACGTTGATGCAGGCGATGCGGGCGTCGGGCGTGTTCTCGACGATGCGGGCGACGGTCTTGTGGATTGCCTCGGCAAGGTCCGGCGCGCCGCCGGCAAGGTCGATCGCCACGGCGACGATCGGCGCGCCGGCAAGCTGTGCCTCCGCGGCCTGCGGCTTCACGGTCTCGATGGGCATGGGATTGAACCGGCGGCGCAGCACCATGCCGAGCGGATCGCGTTTCATCTTCTCCGCCCGCGCCGTCAGCTTGACGGACGAGAGGTCCTGAAGGTCGAGGGCGAGCTGCGCGGCGCTCGGATAGCGCCAGGCGGGGTTCACCTCCAGGCAGCGCAGGATGATTTCCTGGAGGGCGGGCGGAATGGCGGCATTGCGCGCGCGCGGCGGCAGCGGGTCGCGCCAGAGCCGGCGCTTCAGGCCCTTAAGACGCTGCGGGTCGCCGAAGGGGCGCTCGCCGGTCGAGAAGAAATAGAGCATGACGCCGAGCGCGAAAAGATCGCTGCGGAAATCGCTGCGCGCACCGAGCACCTGCTCGGGCGCCATGTAGGGCGCGGTGCCGTAGGGCAGGCGGAACTGCTCGTCCATCAGGTCGGGCAGGTGGACGTGGCGGGCGAGGCCATAGTCGATCAACACGGCCTCGCCGGTCTCGCGGAACATGACGTTGGAGGGCTTCAGGTCGAGATGGACGACATGCTGGCGATGCAGCGAATCGAGCGCCACCGCCACCTTGGCGCCGATGGCGGCCACCTCTTCCGGCGGCAGCGGCAGGCGTTCGAGCAGCGGATAGAGCGAGGTGCCGGGCAGGCGCTCCATGACGATATAGGGGAGCGTTGCGAAATCGCCGTTGGCGACGAAGCGGGGCACATGCGGGCCGGAAAGGCGCGGCAGGATCATCTGCTCCATCTCGAAGCCGACGATCGCCGCGGGGTCATCGCCCTCGCCGATGACCGGCACCTTCATCAGGATCGGGAAGTCGATGTCGGGCCGGCTGACCGTCCAGATGCGCGCCATGCCGCCATTGTGGGCGATGTCCTCGATGACGAAACCGTCGATCACATCGCCGGGTTTCAGCCTTGCCTTGACCATCTAGCGTCCCCGGAACAGGCGGTCGGCGAGCGAGGCCGGCAGGCCCGCCGCGCGGATCTTGTCGGCGGCCTTGTCGACGTCGTAGGCGGCGCGCATGAAGCTGAGGTCGGCGCTCTCGGTATCGTAGAGCGCGAAGGCGGCGGCCGGATTGCCGTCGCGCGGCTGGCCGACCGCGCCGATGACGGCGAGCCAGCGGCGCTGCGGCAGGAGCGGCACCGGCGTCGCGGCGACGGGGCGGAAATGCGTGACCTTGCCGCCCGGCGCGGTGCAGTAGAGCGCCGGCTTGTGCACATGGCCGCTGAAGCTGACGCGCGCCTCGCAGGCGGCAAGGTGCCGGCCGGCATCGCTGGCGTCGAGCACGTAGTTCCAGTCGGCGGGCGTGCTGGCATCGGCATGGACGAAGAGGCAGTCGCCCTCGCGCACCTCGAGGGGCAGATCGGCAAGGAAGGCGCGGGTGGCGCTGCCGAGCTGGCGGCGCGTCCACTCGAGCGCCAGCGTCGCCGTGGTATTCATCGAGACGGAAGGATTGCCGACCGCCTCGTCATGGTTGCCGCGCAGCACGACGGCGCCGCCTGCGGCAAGCTGCATCGCCCGTTCGGCGCACCATTCCGGATCCGCCCCATAGCCGACGACGTCGCCCAGCAGCACGAAGCGCTCCGCCCCGGCCGCGTCCGCTGCCGCCAGCACGGCCTCGAAGGCCTCGCGGTTGGCGTGGATGTCGGAGAGGATGGCAAGCAGCATGGCGGTCCGGTCTTTCAGGGTCTAAACCCACCATAACGCGCCTTGCCGGCCGCAACCATTCGACGGAAGGGGAATATCGCCCGCGCGGACTGGCGTTTCGTCAGGAATCGCGGGCGCGGAAGCCGAAAAGATCGGCATCCGCATCGCCATGGCCTGCAATATCGGCCGCGACGATCTCGGCCGCGATCTGGCTGAATGTGATGCCGTTGCCGCCGAAACCCATCACGGCGAAGACGTTCGGCAGGCCGGGAACGCGGCCGATGAGCGGCAGGCCGGTGCGGGTGGTGCCGAAGGGGGCGGCCCAGACATGATCCGGCTCAGGCAGGGAAAGGCCGAGCAGGGCCTCGACCTTGCGATGGATGGTCTTCGCCTTCTGCCGAAGCTTCTGCGGCGAGGCATAGGCGTCCTCGCTCTCCTCGTCCTCGCCGCCCGCGATCAGCCGGCCGTCGCGGGAGCGGCGCAGGTAGAGATAGGGATCGGCGCCTTCCCAGACGATGCAGTCCTTCAGCCAGTCCGGCAGCGCCGTGCCGGGCGGCGTCGAGAGCGCCCAGGTGGAGACGATGGCGTGGTCCCGGTCGGCGACCGCTTCGAGGAACTCGTAGCCGGAGCAGAACACGACATGCCTGGCGGAGACGATGTTGCCCTCGGCCGTGGCGAGGAACACGCAGTCGGTCGTTGACCGCATGTCGGTGATCTCCAGGGGGCTGACGATCTCGACGCCGCGCGCCGCTACCGCCCGCAGGATGCCCGCGGCCATCTGCGCCGGGTTGGCGGACGCCGAGATGTCGCTGAGAAGGGCGCCGGTGCGGTCGATGGAAAAGCGCTCGGCGAGCTGTGCGGCATCGACGAGTTCCGCTTCGATGCCCGCCGCCTGGCGTGCCTCCAATTCGGTCTGCAAGGCCCGCCGGCCATAGGCGTCGCCGGCAAGGAAGAGGGTCTTCTTGCGCTCGAAGCCGCAGGAAAGGCCTGCATCCGCGACGATGCGCGTCAATTGCTCGACGGCGCGGGCGGAACGCTGCCAGGCGCGCTGTGCCTTGTCCACGCCGATCATGCCGGCGAGCCTGTGCAGGGGAACGTCGATCTCGTGCTGGATCATCGCCGTGCTGGCGAGCGTGCTGCCATGAACGGGCTCCCGGCGGTCCACGACGAGTACGGAACGCTTGCCGTCGGCGAGCGCATGGGCCGTGAGGGCGCCCGAAATGCCGGCGCCGACGATGATGCAATCGTAGTCCTGCCGCTGGGGGCTGCGTCGCGTGCGTAGCGAAATGCGCGGCGAGTCGGCCCACAGTGGCCGGGATTCGTGCAGGTCGCGCTGGCGGGTGATCTCTCGGGATGTCGGAATGGGACTGCTCCGTGCGGGAAGGTCGTCTCTAATGGCGGACATGCGGAAAAGTTCCGCACGGCCGCCGCGCTTGGTGCCGATGCTTGCATTGCGGGCCGAAAGCATGCAAAGCACGGGGCGCCTGAAACACGACCGGATTTTGCCATGACCGTGAGTTCGAGAACGCCCCGCCCGATCGACCATCTGGTGCTGCCGGTGTCCGAGCTGGGTATAGCCCGCGAGCGCCTGACGCAGCTCGGCTTCACCGTCGCCAAGGATGCGCGCCATCCGTTCGGCACGGAAAACTGTTGCGTCTTCCTCTCCGACGGCAGCTACCTGGAATCGCTCGGCATCGCCAACCGCGAGGAATGCGAGGAAGCCGCGCGGACGGGCAACGTCTTCGTCGCGCGCGACCAGGCTTTCCGTTTCCGCCGGGGGCTGGAAGGCTTTTCCGG
This sequence comes from Shinella sp. PSBB067, assembly GCF_016839145.1. NCBI lineage: Bacteria > Pseudomonadati > Pseudomonadota > Alphaproteobacteria > Hyphomicrobiales > Rhizobiaceae > Shinella > Shinella sp. PSBB067. The sequence continues at coordinate 1,323,194 of NZ_CP069303.1, forward strand.
CATCGCCATGGCGACGAGCGATGCCTGGGAAGACGACCGGCGCTACCGTGCCGCGGGGATTTCCGGCGGCGAGATCCTGGAGTTTTCCCGCGACATGCTGCTGCCGGATGGCACGTCCGCGACCGGCAGCTTCCGCCTTGCCTTCGCCGCCGACCTGCGCAGCCCCGATTTCTTCTTCTTCGCCTCGCAGCGCATCCTGCCGCTGCCCTCGGACCGCAAGGCGCTGGAGGCGCATGACAACGGCGTCGTGGCGCTCGCCGAGGTCGTGCTGTCCGAACAGAACCCGACGGACTTCCAGTATCTCGTGCAGGAAGCCGCCGACGAGCGCGAGATCGAGGCCATGTCCTTCGGCATGTCGGTCGAGACGCCGCGCGGCCGCATCACCGTGCTGAACGATGCCGGCCTCGAAGGCTTCTACGGCATTGCGCCGGTCGCCGGCACGGACCGCGGCCTCAAGGGGCAGGCGGTCGTCTTCAGGGTTTCCAGCCTGTCCGATTGTCGCCGCCTGCTGGAGCAGCGCGGCGTCGCCTTCCGCGAGCGGGACAACCGCCTTCTGGTGCCGCCGGCGCCGGGGCAGGGTGTCCTCTTCGTCTTTGGAGAATGAGATGAAAACCAATTCCACCGTCATCGTCGGCGAAGGCGCCAGGAAGGTCACCTTCGCGCAGACGGAGCGCTTCTCGCTGATCGCCGGCCCCTGCCAGATGGAAAGCCGCGACCATGCCTACATGATCGCCGGCACGCTCGCCGAGCTCTGCGAAAAGCTCGACATCGGTCTCGTCTACAAGTCGTCCTTCGACAAGGCGAACCGCACCTCGCTTTCCGGCAAGCGCGGCATCGGGCTTGAAAAGGCGATGGAGATATTCGCCGACCTCAAGAAGGATTTCGGCTTCCCGGTTCTGACCGACATCCACACGGAAGAGCAATGCGCCCTCGTCGCCGGGACGGTCGACATCCTGCAGATCCCGGCCTTCCTGTCGCGCCAGACGGACCTTCTCGTCGCCGCCGCCAATACCGGGCGCACGATCAACGTCAAGAAGGGCCAGTTCCTCGCGCCCTGGGACATGAAGAATGTGCTGGCGAAGTTCACCGAGAGCGGCAATCCGAACGTGCTGCTGTGCGAGCGCGGCGCCTCCTTCGGCTACAACACGCTCGTCTCGGATATGCGCGCGCTGCCGATCATGGCCGCGCTCGGCGCGCCCGTCGTGTTCGATGCCACCCATTCGGTGCAGCAGCCGGGCGGGCAGGGCGGTTCGTCCGGCGGGCAGCGTGAATTCGTCGAGACGCTGGCCCGGGCGGCGGTTGCCGTCGGCGTTGCCGGCCTCTTCATCGAGACGCACGAGGACCCGGACCATGCGCCCTCTGACGGGCCGAACATGGTGCATCTCAAGGACATGCCGCGGCTTCTCGAAAAGCTGCTCGCCTTTGACGCCATCGCCAAGGGCTGAGACTTCAAACGGATGACACGAAGACGTGCCATCCGTTTTTTCTGGCGCCCTCACGCCATTGTAATTTCCGCATGGTCGATTAAAAGTGGATTTTAATCGATTAATAAACCCCGAACCAGGACGATTTCCATGACTGCTATCATCGATATCATCGGCCGCGAGATTCTCGACAGCCGCGGCAACCCCACCGTCGAAGTGGACGTGCACCTCGAAGATGGCAGCTTCGGCCGCGCGGCCGTTCCCTCCGGCGCCTCGACCGGTGCGCATGAAGCCGTCGAACTGCGCGACGGCGGCAAGCGCTACCTCGGCAAGGGCGTCGAGAACGCCGTCGCCGCCGTCAACGGCGAGATCTTCGAAGCCATCGGCGGCCTCGATGCCGAAGACCAGATCCAGGTCGACCAGACGATGATCGAGCTCGACGGCACGCCGAACAAGGCCCGCCTCGGCGCCAACGCCATCCTTGGCGTCTCGCTCGCCGTCGCCAAGGCCGCTGCGGAAGCCGCCAACCTGCCGCTCTACCGCTATGTCGGCGGCCCGAACGCCCGCGTCCTGCCAGTGCCTATGATGAACATCATCAATGGCGGCGCGCACGCCGACAACCCGATCGACTTCCAGGAATTCATGATCGTGCCGGTCGGCGCCGAAACGATCCGCGATGCCGTGCGCATGGGCTCGGAAGTCTTCCACACGCTGAAGAAGCAGCTCGCTGCCGACGGCCACAACACCAATGTCGGCGACGAGGGCGGCTTCGCGCCGGGTCTGGCATCTGCTCCCGCCGCCCTCGACTTCATCATGAAGTCCATCGAGAAGGCCGGCTACCGTCCGGGCGAGGACATGTTCATTGCGCTCGACTGCGCCTCGACGGAATTCTTCAAGGACGGCAAGTACGTGCTCGAAGGCGAGGGCCGCACGCTGGAGCCGGGCGCCATGGCCGACTACCTTGCGGAACTCACCGCCAGGTACCCGATCTTCTCGGTCGAGGACGGCATGGCGGAAGACGACTGGGATGGCTGGAAGGCGCTGACCGACAAGATCGGCAAGAAGGTTCAGCTCGTCGGCGACGACCTCTTCGTCACCAATTCCGCGCGCCTGCGCGATGGCATCAAGATGGGGGTCGCCAACTCGATCCTCGTCAAGGTCAACCAGATCGGCTCGCTCTCCGAGACCCTCGACGCCGTCGAGACCGCACACAAGGCGAGCTACACCGCCGTCATGTCGCACCGCTCGGGCGAAACGGAAGACTCCACCATCGCGGATCTCGCCGTCGCCACCAACTGCGGCCAGATCAAGACCGGCTCGCTCGCCCGCTCCGACCGTACCGCCAAGTACAACCAGCTCATCCGCATCGAAGAGCAGCTTGGCACGCAGGCCCGCTACGCCGGCCGCGGCATCCTGCGCGGCTGATCGAAAAACAGTTTCTCCGAAATGACGAAACCCGCGTCGCAGGACGCGGGTTTTGTTTTTTCCGGCCGGGCAGGACCGCCGGCTTCCAGCCTCGATCGCCTGCTTCGGCCCGTCATGGTCAATGATCGGTTAACCCCTTGGTGCTAGTGTGAAATCCGTATTGCGTATCAGGGCACTTGCATGTGGACCAAACATCACAAGAAGCGGAAGTTCGGCCGGCTGACACTGCCGGTGATTACGGTCGCATTCCTTTCCTATTTCGGTTACCATTCCGTCCATGGCGATCTCGGCCTCAGGGGAATGGAGGAGTTCGAGCGGCAAAGGGTGGAGCGCCAGGCGCGGCTCGACGTGCTCGTGCGGCAGCGCCAGGTCCTGGAAAAAGAGGTCGCCCTGATGAGCGACGGCTCGCTGGAACGCGACATGCTGGATGAAAAGGCGCGCTCGTATCTCAATATGTCGCGCGCCGACGAAATCGTGATTTTCCACTGAGATTGTCGATTAACCGAAATCCGGTTAATCGTAAATCCTTGTTGTTATTCAATGGATTGTCGAGAATATAAGCCATGCATTTATGGCATTGCTGAGGCGGAATTTCTCCCCTATGGTTTCCGTCAAAGGCAAACATAGGGAGGAACGAATGGCTCCGCGTAAGACCGCGTCCACGTCCAGCCGCAAGACTGCGGCAAAGCCTGCAAAGAAAGATTTCAACGGCGGCACCATCGCCGACTTCTCCAAGGAAGACGACCTGAAGGCCTATCGCGAAATGCTGCTGATCCGGCGTTTCGAGGAAAAGGCCGGCCAGCTCTACGGCATGGGCTTCATCGGCGGCTTCTGTCACCTCTATATCGGCCAGGAAGCCGTCGTCGTCGGCATGCAGATGGCGCTGAAGGACGGCGACCAGGTCATCACCGGCTACCGTGACCACGGCCACATGCTGGCCTGCGGCATGAGCGCCCGGGGCGTGATGGCGGAACTGACCGGACGCCGCGGCGGCCTTTCCAAGGGCAAGGGCGGCTCCATGCACATGTTCTCCAAGGAGAAGAACTTCTACGGCGGCCACGGCATCGTCGGCGCGCAGGTCTCGCTCGGAACGGGCCTCGCCTTCGCCAACCGCTACCGCGGCAACGACAACGTCTCGCTCGCCTATTTCGGCGACGGCGCGGCCAACCAGGGCCAGGTCTACGAAAGCTTCAACATGGCGGCCCTCTGGAAGCTGCCGGTCATCTACATCATCGAGAACAACCGCTACGCCATGGGCACCGCCGTCTCGCGCGCCTCGGCCCAGACGGACTTCTCCCAGCGCGGCGCCTCCTTCGGCATTCCGGGCTACCAGGTCGACGGCATGGACGTGCGCGCGGTGAAGGCCGCCGCGGACGAGGCAGTCGAGCACTGCCGCTCCGGCAAGGGCCCGATCATCCTCGAAATGCTGACCTACCGCTACCGCGGCCACTCCATGTCGGACCCCGCCAAGTATCGCTCGAAGGACGAAGTGCAGAAGATGCGCTCGGAGCACGACCCGATCGAGCAGGTCCGCGCGCGCCTTCTCGAAAGGAAGTGGGCGAGCGAAGACGATCTCAAGCAGATCGACAAGGACGTCCGTGACATCGTCGCCGACAGCGCCGATTTCGCGCAGTCCGATCCGGAGCCGGATGTCTCCGAACTCTACACCGACATCCTGCTGTAATCCGGGGAGGGACGAAAAATGCCAGTAGAAATTCTCATGCCCGCCCTGTCTCCGACCATGGAAGAGGGCACGCTTTCCAAATGGGTCAAGAACGAGGGCGACACCGTGAAGTCCGGTGACGTCATCGCCGAGATCGAAACCGACAAGGCCACGATGGAAGTCGAGGCCGTCGACGAGGGCGTGATCGGCAAGATCCTGATCCCGGCCGGCACCGAGGGCGTCAAGGTCAACACGGCGATCGCCGTGCTGCTTCAGGACGGCGAGAGCGCCGATGCGATGGCTGCGCCGAAGGCTGCCGAAAAGCCGGCCGAAGCTGCCGGCCCGAAGGTCGAGGAGGCTGAAAAGCCGACCCGGCAGGGGTCCGCTTCCGCGCCGGTTCCGGCCGCGCCGAAGACCGAAGTCGCCGCCGACCCGGACATCCCGGCCGGCACCGAAATGGTCGCGACGACCGTGCGCGAGGCGCTGCGCGACGCCATGGCCGAGGAAATGCGCCGGGACGACGACGTCTTCGTCATGGGCGAGGAAGTCGCCGAATACCAGGGCGCCTACAAGATCACGCAGGGTCTCCTCCAGGAGTTCGGCCCCCGCCGGGTCATCGACACGCCGATCACCGAGCATGGCTTCGGCGGCGTCGGCGTCGGTGCGGCGATGACCGGCCTCAAGCCGGTCGTCGAGTTCATGACCTTCAACTTCGCCATGCAGGCGATCGACCAGATCGTCAACTCGGCCGCCAAGACCCTCTACATGTCGGGCGGCCAGATGGGCGCGCCGATCGTCTTCCGCGGCCCGAGCGGCGCGGCGGCGCGCGTGGCTGCGCAGCACTCCCAGTGCTATGCCGCCTGGTACAGCCACATTCCGGGCCTCAAGGTCGTCATGCCCTATACGGCGGCCGACGCGAAGGGCCTCCTGAAGGCCGCCATCCGCGATCCGAACCCGATCATCTTCCTCGAGAACGAGATTCTCTACGGCCAGAGCTTCGAAGTGCCGAAGCTGGATGATTTCGTGCTGCCGATCGGCAAGGCGCGCATCCACAAGAAGGGCAACGACGCGACGGTCGTCTCCTTCGGCATCGGCATGACCTACGCGGTCAAGGCTGTCGCCGAGCTGGAGAAGGAAGGCATCGACGTCGAACTGATCGATCTTCGCACCATCCGCCCGATGGACCTGCCGACCGTCATCGAATCGGTCAGGAAGACCGGCCGCCTCGTCACCGTGGAGGAGGGCTACCCGCAGTCTTCCGTCGGCACCGAGATTGCGACCCGCGTCATGCAGCAGGCCTTCGACTATCTCGACGCGCCGATCCTGACGATCGCCGGCAAGGACGTCCCGATGCCCTATGCCGCGAATCTCGAAAAGCTCGCGCTGCCGAATGTCGGCGAAGTCGTCCAGGCGGTGAAGGCCGTCTGCTACAAGTAAGGGGAGGGCTGGGATATGCCGATCAACATTACGATGCCCGCCCTTTCGCCCACCATGGAAGAGGGCAATCTCGCCAAGTGGCTCGTCAAGGAAGGCGACACCGTGAAATCCGGTGACGTCATCGCCGAGATCGAGACCGACAAGGCGACGATGGAAGTCGAGGCCGTCGACGAAGGCGTTGTCGCCAAGATCGTCGTGCCGGCCGGCACGGAAGGCGTGAAGGTCAACAGCCTCATCGCCATCCTCGCTGCCGACGGCGAGGACGTGGCGGCCGCAGCCAGCGACGGTGGTTCCGCCCCGAAGGCAGAGGCCCCAAAGGCGGAGGCCAAGGCCGAAGCGCCGAAGGAAGCGGAAAAGCCGGCCCCCGCCGCCGCATCGGCTCCGGCTGCGACGGCCTCGGCAGGACCCGCTCCGGCGAAGGACGGCAGCCGCGTCTTTTCCTCGCCGCTCGCCCGGCGTCTTGCCAAGGAGGCCGGCATCGACATTTCGGCGGTTTCGGGCTCCGGGCCGCACGGCCGCATCGTGAAGGGTGACATCGAGAAGGCCGTCGCTTCCGGCGGCGCCAAGCCCGCCGCCGCAGCCGCTCCGGCTGCTGCTGCAGCGCCCGCCGCCGCGCCGAAGGGCATGTCGGAAGACGCCGTGCTCAAGCTCTTCGACGAAGGCTCCTACGAGCTCGTGCCGCATGACGGCATGCGCAAGACCATCGCCAAGCGCCTGCAGGAATCCAAGCAGACGATCCCGCACTTCTACGTGTCGGTCGACGTGGAGCTCGACGCGCTGCTGGCGCTGCGCGCCCAGCTCAACGACAGCGCCCCGCGCAAGGAAGACAAGCCGGCCTACAAGCTCTCGGTCAACGACATGGTGATCAAGGCCATGGCGCTCGCTCTGCGCGACGTGCCTGATGCCAACGTCTCCTGGACCGAGACGAACATGGTCAAGCACAAGCATGCGGATGTCGGCGTCGCCGTCTCCATTCCGGGCGGCCTGATCACGCCGATCATCCGCAAGGCCGAGACCAAGACGCTGTCGGCCATCTCCAACGAGATGAAGGACCTCGGCAAGCGCGCCAAGGAACGCAAGCTGAAGCCCGAGGAATACCAGGGCGGCACGACCGCCGTCTCCAACATGGGCATGATGGGCGTCAAGAACTTCGCGGCCGTCGTCAACCCGCCGCATGCGACGATCCTGGCGGTCGGCGCGGGCGAGGAGCGGGTCGTGGTCAAGGGCGGCGAGATCAAGATCGTCAACGCCATGACCGTGACGCTCTCCACTGACCATCGCTGCGTCGATGGCGCGCTCGGCGCCGAGCTTCTCGGGGCCTTCAAGCGCTACATCGAGAATCCGATGGGCATGCTCGTCTGATCGCGGGGTGCGGCCATGAAGACGGTTCTGTGCTACGGCGACAGCCTGACCTGGGGTTACAACGCGGAAACGCTCGACCGGCATGCCTTCGAGGATCGCTGGCCGAGCGTTCTCGCCAGGGCCCTCGGGCCCGAGGTCACCATGATCGCGGAAGGCCTCAACGGCCGCACCACCGCCTATGACGACCATCTGGCGGACTGCGACCGCAACGGCGCGCGCATCCTGCCGACGATCCTGCACAGCCACGATCCGATCGATCTCGTCATCCTCCTGCTCGGCGCCAACGACATGAAGCCGGCGGTCTGCGGAACGGCGTTCGGCGCGATGCAGGGTATGGAGCGGCTGGTGTCGCTGGTGCGCCACCATGCCTGGCCGTTCGACGCCCAGGAGGGGCCGGAGGTGCTGATCGTCTCCCCGCCGCCGCTCTGCGAGACCGCGAACACCGCCTTTGCCGCGATGTTCGCCGGCGGCGTCGAGCAGTCTTCCATGCTGGCGACGCTCTATGCGGACCTTGCGGACGAAACCGGCTGCGGTTTCTTCGACGCGGGCTCGGTTGCCGAGACGACGCCGCTCGACGGCGTGCATCTCGACGTACGGAACACGCGGGCGGTCGGCAAGGGGCTGGAGCCGGTCGTGCGCATGATGCTCGGGATTTGACCGGGATCAAGGAGTGAAGGTGCGGGAGAGCTAGGCTGTCATCATCAACCCCAGGAAGGAGATGGACATGCCGAACACCCCGCACCAACTGGCAGAGGAATTTCCGGAACACGTCGCCACGATTCGCCACCTGCGCGAGGTCGATGGCCACTTCCACCGGATTTCCGAGGAATACCAGGCCGTGAATCTCGCCATTCACCGCGCCGAGACGGACATCGAGCCGGCCGACGACTTCCACATGGCGGACATGCGGAAGGAGCGGATGCGGCTCAAGGATGAAATCTACGGGATGCTCACGCGGCCGGAAAAAGTCGAGGACATTCCCTGAGGGCCGGGCTTTCCGCTCCTCTTCATGCCGCGCCGGAGGCCAGCCCTCCGGCTGCGGCGCACGAGAACAACAGAGGAGTGGAAGCGCTCATGTCGAATGCCTACGACGTCATCATCATCGGCTCCGGCCCCGGCGGCTATATCGCGGCGATCCGCGCCGCCCAGCTCGGCCTGAAGACGGCCATCGTCGAGCGCGAGCACCTCGCCGGCATCTGCTCCAACTGGGGCTGCATCCCGACCAAGGCGCTGCTGCGCTCGGCGGAGATCTTCCACTACGCGCAGCATCCGGGCGACTACGGCGTGAAGATCGACGGCACGGTGACGGCGGACCTTGCCGCCATCGTCGCCCGCTCGCGCGGCATCGCCCAGCGCATGAATGCCGGCGTCGGCTTCCTGATGAAGAAGAACAAGGTCGACATCATCTGGGGCGAGGCCAAGCTGACGAAGCCCGGCGAGATCGTGGTGTCCAGGACGACCAAGGCGATCCAGCAGCCGCAGGCGCCGCTGCCGAAGACCGTCCTGCCCGAAGGCACCTACACCGCCAAGCACATCGTCATCGCCACCGGCGCGCGCCCGCGCGCCCTGCCGGGCATCGAGCCGGACGGCAAGCTGATCTGGACCTATTTCGAGGCGATGAAGCCTGAGGCGATGCCGAAGTCGCTGCTCGTCATGGGCTCGGGCGCCATCGGCATCGAGTTCGCCTCCTTCTACCGCACGCTCGGCGTCGAGGTGACGGTCGTCGAGGTGATGAAGACGGTGATGCCGGTCGAGGACGCGGAGATCTCGGCGCTCGCCAAGAAGCAGTTCGAAAAGCAGGGCATGAAGATTCATCTGGAGGCCAAGGTCGCCAGGGTGGAGAAGGGCGCCAATTCCATCACCGCCCATGTCGAGATGAAGGACGGCAAGGTCGAGAAGATCACCGCCGACCGGATGATCTCCGCCGTCGGCGTGCAGGCGAACATCGAGACGATCGGCCTTGAGGCGCTCGGCGTGAAGACCGACCGCGGCTTCATCGCCATCGACGGCTACGGCAGGACGAATGTTCCCGGCCTCTACGCCATCGGCGATGTCGCCGGTCCCCCCATGCTCGCCCACAAGGCCGAGCACGAGGCCGTCATCTGCATCGAGAAGATCGCCGGCCTGCCGAACGTCCACCCGATGGACAAGTCGAAGATCCCCGGCTGCACCTACTGCCACCCGCAGGTCGCCTCGGTGGGCCTGACGGAAGCCAAGGCCAAGGAGCAGGGCCGCGACATCCGCGTCGGCCGCTTCCCCTTCGTCGCCAACGGCAAGGCCATTGCGCTGGGCGAGGACCAGGGCCTCGTCAAGACGATCTTCGACAGAAAGACCGGCGAACTGCTCGGCGCCCACCTCGTCGGCGCGGAAGTGACCGAGCTCATCCAGGGCTTCGTCATCGCCATGAACCTGGAGACGACGGAGGAGGAACTGATGCACACGATCTTCCCGCACCCGACGATCTCCGAGACGCTGAAGGAAAGCGTGCTGGATGCCTATGGGCGTGCATTGAACGCTTGAACGTGCTAGAGCCCGCCTCCACATGAGGCGGGCCCGGCTTGCTGCGAAAAGTGCCGCAAACTTCTCTTTCGTCATGGTCGGGCTTGACCCGACCATCCATAAGCGCTGGCGATAGTCGAGGGCAGGGCGGTTTGACAAAGGCGGGACCCTGCCTCCAGATGAGGCGGACGTTTCGAAATTCGGGTCCGCAAGACGGGCGACAGCGTCCGCAGGAAAGTGGATAGACATGGTCACCATTCTCGACCGCACCAATCTCGACCCCGAAGCCAAGCGGGTGCGCCATCCGGAAAAGGCCAACCGGCCGGACACGGAAGTGCTGCGCAAGCCGGAATGGATCCGCGTCAAGGCGCCGGTCTCCAAGGGCTACCAGGAGACGCGCGATCTGGTGCGCTCCCACAAGCTGGTAACGGTCTGCGAGGAGGCGGGCTGCCCGAATATCGGCGAGTGCTGGGACAAGAAGCACGCCACCTTCATGATCATGGGCGAGATCTGTACCCGCGCCTGCGCCTTCTGCAACGTGGCGACGGGCAAGCCCAATGCACTCGACATGGAAGAGCCGGAAAACGTCGCCAAGGCCGTCCGGCAGATGGGCCTGTCGCACGTCGTCATCACCTCGGTGGACCGTGACGATCTGGAAGACGGCGGCGCCGAGCATTTCGAGAAGGTGATCTTCGCGATCCGCGCCGCGTCCCCCGCAACGACCATCGAGATCCTGACGCCGGACTTCCTGAAGAAGCCGGGCGCGCTGGAGCGCGTGGTCGCCGCCAAGCCCGACGTCTTCAACCACAACATGGAGACCGTGCCCGGCAATTACCTGACGGTGCGTCCCGGCGCGCGCTATTTCCACTCCGTCCGCCTGTTGCAGCGCGTGAAGGAACTGGACCCGACCATGTTCACCAAGTCGGGCATCATGGTGGGCCTCGGCGAGGAGCGCAACGAGGTGCTCCAGCTCATGGACGACCTCAGGACCGCCGACGTCGACTTCCTGACGATCGGCCAGTATCTCCAGCCGACCCGCAAGCACCACAAGGTCGACCGCTTCGTGACGCCGGACGAGTTCAAGTCCTACGAGACCGTCGCCTACACCAAGGGCTTCCTGATGGTCTCCTCCAGCCCGCTGACGCGTTCCTCGCACCATGCCGGCGACGACTTCGCCCGCCTGCGCGCCGCCCGCGAGCGCAAGCTTCTCGCCGCAGCGGAATAGACTTTTCCGCCGGCCTCCTTTAAACCCCGCCGTCCTGCCCGACGGCGGGGTTTTCGTTTCGGAGGTGGCGATGACGATGACGATCGAGGAAGCGGCGCAGCGTTTGAAGACCGCGGAGCGCGTGCTGGTAATCGGCTGCTCGGGCAGCGGCAAGAGCACGCTGGCGCTGAGGCTCGCCGGCCGGCTCGGCCTGCCTTACGTCTCGATGGACCGCGAGATCTTCTGGCTGCCGGGCTGGCAGCCGCGGCCGCGCGAGGAAGCATTGGCGCGTCTTGAGGAGATCGTCGCGGGCGAGCGCTGGATCATCGACGGCACAAGTCCCGGCACCCTGGCGCTGCGCCTGCCGCGGACCCATCTGGTTCTCTGGCTTCGCCCGCCACGCTTGACGTCGCTCTACGGTGTGATTTCCCGCTGGCTGCGCTATCGCGGGCGTTCGCGGCCGGAAATGGCCGACGATTGCCCGGAGAAGATCGACCGCGAATTCCTGGCCTACATCTGGAATTTCGAGGAGACGGAAAGCCCCGAGATCGAGGAGAATCTTGCGGCATTTGGACCGGACGTGCCGGTTTGCGTGTTGAAATCGCGGCGCGAGAACGACCGGCTACTTGCAAGATTTGCCGCGGTTCATTAGCTCTCGGCCATGCCCCAGTTCGAAACCCGCAGACCCGTTCCTCATACGCCCGAGCAGATGTACGCCCTCGTCGCCGATGTCGAGCGCTACCCGGAGTTCCTGCCGCTCTGCGAGGGGCTGGCGGTGCGCTCGCGCAAGGAGCGGGACGGCAAGGAGCTGCTCGTCGCCGACATGACGGTCGGCTACAAGGCGATCCGCGAGACCTTCACCACGCAGGTGCTGCTGAGCCGGACGGAGCGGGCGATCGACGTCAAGTATATCGACGGGCCGTTCCGCTATCTCGACAACCGCTGGCGCTTCGAGCCCTTGCCGGACGGCGGCTGCTCCGTGCATTTCTTCATCGACTACGAGTTCAAGAGCCGCATCCTCGGCGCGCTGATGGGCTCGATGTTCGACCGCGCCTTCCGCATGTTCACCGAGGCCTTCGAGAAGCGCGCGGCGGCGATCTATGGCGGCGCGTCAATCGGCTGACAGTTCGACCAGCATTTCCAGCGCGGTTCGCACCGTCGCAAGCCGCACGGCGCTGCGGCCGATATCGCCGTAGCGCATTTCGCGGTGAAGCGTTTCGCGTCCCTTGCGCGCGGCGGCGAGGTGCACGAGGCCGACCGGCTTCTCGTCGGAACCGCCGCCCGGCCCGGCAATGCCGGTGACGGCGACGGAAATGTCAGCGTTCGAATGAAGGAGGGCGCCTTCGGCCATCTCCAGCGCCGTGGGGCGCGAGACGGCGCCGTGGGCATCGAGCGTCTCGCCCGAAACGCCGATCATCTGCTGCTTCGCGGCGTTGGAATAAGTGACGAAGCCGCGGTCGAAGGCGTTGGAGGAGCCGGCGATCTCGGTGATGGCGCCGGCGATGAGGCCGGCCGTGCAGGATTCTGCGGTGGCGATCGTCAGCCCGCGCGCGGAAAAGTCGGTGACGATCCGCCGGGCCGTGTCCTCGATGTCCTCGGGCCAGATGCTCATGCCTCGCTCCCCTTGTAGACCACGGTTGCCGTGGCGATCGCGGCGATGCCCTCGCGTCGCCCGATGAAGCCGATTTTCTCGTTGGTCGTCGCCTTCACCGAGCAGCGGTCGAGGGCGATGCCGAGGAATTCCGCAAGATTGCGGCGCATGGCCTCGCGGTGCGGCCCGACCTTCGGCGCCTCGGCGATGAGCGAGACGTCGGCATTCATGATCGTGCCGCCCTTTTCGCGCACGATGGCCGCCGCATGTTCGAGGAAGATGCGGGAGGCCGCGCCTTTCCATTGCGGATCGGAGGGTGGGAAATGGTCGCCGATGTCACCCGCGCCGCAGGTGGCGAGCAGGGCGTCCGTCAAGGCGTGGAGGGCGACGTCGGCATCCGAATGGCCTGACAGCTTCTGGTCGTGCGGGATGAACAGGCCGCAGAGCGTCACGCCGTCGCCCTCCACGAGCTGGTGCACGTCGTAGCCGTTGCCGGTGCGAACGTCGGGAAGCCCGTGGGAAAGGCGCTGGTCGGCCATGGCGAGATCCTTCTGCAGGGTGAGCTTGACGTTGCCGGCGCCGCCTTCGACGAGGTGGACGCGCACCCCGGCCCATTCGGCGATCGCGGCGTCGTCGGTGAAATCCGTACGGGCGGAGGCCGCTGCTCGGCGGTGCGCCTCCAGGATGGTCTGAAAGTGGAAGGACTGCGGCGTCTGCGCCGCGAAAAGGCCGGAGCGGGAGACCGTTTCGGCGACATTGCCGTTGGCATCCGCCCGTTTCAGCGTGTCCGCGACGGCGACGGCGGGCAGGACCGCGCGCGCGCCGTGGTGGAAGGCGGTGAGGGTGCGCTCCAGGATGGCCGGCTCGACGAAGGGGCGCACGGCATCCTGGATGAGCACATGGCTGATCCCGTCTGCGGCAAGGGCTTCCAGCCCCGCGAGCACGGACTGCTGGCGCGTCGGCCCGCCGTGCACGACGATCAGGCGGTCGCCCGCAGGCAGGGCGGCGGCGCGGGCGGCCTCCAGCAGCGCCTCGTCATCGGGATGAATCACGACGACGATACACTTGGCGTGCGGCCAATTGACAAAGAGATCGAGCGTATGGGAGATCACCGGCCTTCCGCCGATGCGGCGGTACTGCTTGGGGCCGTCGGCATGGCTGCCTGCCCGCTCGCCGCGCCCGGCGGCAACGATCACAACCCCGCAGGATAGCGCATTTTCCGCCAGCATCTCGGTTCCGCATCTCCATTTCAAAGCGTTTTGGGGTGGTTTAGCCGGAAGGATGACGCAATTCCAGCGCTCTTCGGAAAATTGCGGGCCGGCATGATTGCGGCTTGGCAAGAACGATAACTATGGCTAAAAATAGTGCAAAGACATGACGTGCTTGAAAGATAAGCAATTGGCGATCCCCAACCTGTCGGCGCCGCTGGCGATCGGCTCACAGACCTTGCGAAACCGGGTGGTGCTGGCGCCGATGTCCGGCGTCACGGACCTTCCGTTCCGCGATCTCGCCTGGCGTTTCGGTGCGGGCCTCGTGGTCACGGAAATGGTGGCGAGCCGCGAACTGGCGCTGAACGCGCGGGAAAGCTGGTCGCGCATCCGCAATTGTGGCATCCGCCCGCATATGGTGCAGCTCGCCGGGCGCGAGGCGCACTGGATGGCGGAGGCGGCGCGCATCGCTGAAGGCGAGGGTGCCGACATCATCGACATCAACATGGGCTGCCCGGCCAAGAAGGTGATCGGCGGCTATTCCGGTTCCGCGCTGATGCGCGATCCGGACATGGCGCTCGGCCTGATCGAGGCGACCGTCAACGCCGTGAAGGTGCCGGTGACGGTGAAGATGCGGCTCGGCTGGGACCATGATTCGCTGAATGCTCCGCAGATCGCCGCCCGCGCCGAGGCGGCGGGCGCGGCGATGATCACCGTGCACGGCCGCACCCGCATGCAGTTCTACGAGGGCAGGGCGGATTGGGACGCGATCCGTGCCGTGCGCGATGTCCTCTCCATTCCGCTCATCGCCAATGGCGATGTCGATACCGCAGAGGACGCACTGGGAATCCTCCGCCGCTCGGGAGCGGATGCCGTGATGGTCGGCCGTTCCGCGCAGGGCAGGCCGTGGCACCCGGCCGTGCTGGCGGGGACATGCGCGCATCCCTCCGTGGAAGAGGTTGCGGCGACAGCGGTCGGGCACTACCGCATGATGCTCGATTTCTACGGCATCGAAGCGGGCCTGCGCCATGCGCGCAAACATGTCGGCTGGTATCTGGAGCGCTTTGCGACCGGCCTTGCCGGCGCGGCGAAGGCCGAGATCATGACGGCGCGCGACAGCGATTTCGTCGCCGGCCGTCTGGCGGAGGCGATCCTTTCGGGCGAGGCATCGAAGCTGGGAGAAGCCGCATGACCGGCAGGCCGGCAGACCCCAACGCCGCGCGGGCGCCGGAACTGGCGCTCGCCGTGCTCAACGCCATCCAGAACCCGGTGATCCTGGTCGATGTGAACGGGCTGATCGCCTTCGCCAACTGGGAGGCCGAATCCTTCTTCGGGGCGAGCGCAAGCCATCTCGCCCGCCACGACGTCTCGACCTTCATTCCCTTCGGCAGCCCGCTCCTGACGCTGATCGACCAGGTGCGCGAGCGCAAGGCTCCCGTCAGCGAGTATCGCGTGGATTTGAGCTCGCCGCGGCTCGGCGCCGAAAAGCTGGTCGACATCTACGTGGCGCCCGTCACCACCGATCCGGGTTCCGTGGTCGTGGTGATCCAGGAGCGCTCGATGGCGGACAAGATCGACCGCCAGCTCACCCACCGCACCGCCGCCCGTTCCGTGACCGGTCTCGCCTCCATGCTGGCACACGAGATCAAGAACCCGCTCTCGGGCATCCGCGGCGCGGCGCAGCTTCTGGAAACCTCCGTCATCGACGAGGACCGGGCGCTGACGCGCCTCATCTGCGACGAGACCGACCGCATCGTCTCGCTGGTCGACCGCATGGAGGTGTTCTCCGACGAGCGGCCGGTCGACCGCGTGCCCGTCAACATCCATTCCGTCCTCGACCATGTGAAGGCCGTCGCGAAGGCGGGCTTCGCGCGCAATATCAAGATCAGCGAGCTCTACGACCCCTCGCTGCCTCCGGTCTATGCCAACAGGGACCAGCTCGTTCAGGTGTTCCTGAACCTCGTCAAGAACGCCGCGGAGGCGATCGGCGACCGGCCGGACGGCGAAATCCAGCTCACCACGGCATACCGGCCCGGCATCCGGCTTTCGGTCGCCGGCACGCGGGAGAAGATCTCGCTGCCGCTGGAATTCTGCGTGCACGACAATGGCCCGGGCGTTCCGGCCGACCTGCTGCCGCATCTCTTCGATCCCTTCATCACCACCAAGACCAACGGTTCCGGCCTCGGCCTTGCGCTGGTCGCCAAGATCATCGGCGGCCATGGCGGCATCGTCGAATGCGACAGCCAGGGCACCCGGACCACCTTCCGCGTGCTGATGCCGGCCTCCCGCGGCGTCAGTGAAGACGACGACTATCCCAAGACCAAAGGACATGATTGATGACAGGCGCCACAGTCCTCGTTGCCGATGACGATGCCGCGATCCGCACCGTGCTCAACCAGGCCCTGAGCCGCGCGGGTTATGACGTGCGGATCACCTCCAATGCAGCGACCCTGTGGCGCTGGATCGCCGCCGGCGAGGGCGACATCGTCGTGACCGACGTCGTCATGCCGGACGAGAACGCCTTCGACCTGCTGCCGCGCATCAAGAAGGCGCGGCCCGACCTGCCGGTGCTCGTCATGAGCGCGCAGAACACCTTCATGACGGCGATCAAGGCCTCGGAGAAGGGCGCCTACGACTACCTGCCGAAACCCTTCGACCTCACCGAACTGATCGCCATCATCGGCAGGGCGCTGTCCGAGCCGAAGCGCAAGCCGGCGCGCCTCGACGACGACACGCAGGACGGAATGCCGCTCGTCGGCCGCTCGGCGGCCATGCAGGAAATCTACCGCGTGCTCGCCCGCCTGATGCAGACGGACCTGACGCTGATGATCACCGGCGAATCGGGCACCGGTAAGGAGCTCGTCGCCCGCGCGCTGCACGACTACGGCAAGCGCCGCAACGGCCCCTTCGTCGCCATCAACATGGCGGCGATCCCGCGCGACCTCATCGAATCGGAACTCTTCGGCCACGAGAAGGGCGCCTTCACCGGCGCGCAGACCCGCTCCACCGGCCGTTTCGAGCAGGCCGAGGGCGGCACGCTCTTCCTCGACGAGATCGGCGACATGCCGATGGACGCGCAGACCCGGCTTCTGCGCGTGCTCCAGCAGGGCGAGTACACCACCGTCGGCGGCCGCACGCCGATCCGCACCGATGTCCGCATCGTCGCCGCGACCAACAAGGACCTGAAGCAGTCGATCAACCAGGGTCTTTTCCGCGAGGACCTCTACTACCGCCTCAATGTCGTGCCGCTGCGCCTGCCGCCGCTGCGCGACCGGGCGGAGGACATTCCCGATCTCGTGCGCCATTTCGTGCAGCAGGCGGAGAAGGAGGGGCTTGACGCCAAGCGCTTCGACCAGGAGGCGCTGGAGCTGATGAAGGCGCATCCCTGGCCGGGCAACGTGCGCGAACTGGAAAATGTCGTGCGCCGGCTGACCGCCCTCTATCCGCAGGACATCATCACCCGCGAGATCATCGAGGCGGAACTGCGCGCCGACATTCCCGACAGCCCCATCGAAAAGGCCGTCACGCGGTCCGGCTCGCTGTCGATCTCGCAGGCCGTGGAAGAGAACATGCGGCAGTATTTCGCAGGCTTCGGCGACGGCCTGCCGCCTCCGGGCCTCTACGAGCGCGTGCTCGCCGAGATGGAATATCCGCTGATTCTCGCCGCGCTCACGGCCACCCGCGGCAACCAGATCAAGGCCGCCGACCTTCTCGGTCTCAACCGCAACACGCTGCGCAAGAAAATTCGCGAGCTGGGTGTATCTGTGTATAGAAGTTCCCGTTCCGCTTGACTTGCCGGCAGGGGGCGTTGCATTTTGGCCACAATCTGTTGCTTGAGGGTAACAGAGGGGTTTGCGGCCGAATAGGCCCGCGTGCCCGGCCGTCGGAAACATGGGCGCGTGGCACCCGGTTCCACGCGGCCGGCACCACCCCGGAAAATGCGATGTGATGCCGGCGGCCCATGGGTAGACGGCCGGGGAGCGGTGCGGCAGATGACGGAAGGCGTGAGCCTGCTTTCGAACGGACAGGATGGCGGGGCGGTTGCCGATCGGCGCGCCTCCTTTGCCCTGCCGGGCCTGCTGCTGGCCGGCGGCGCGCTGGTTGCCGCGACCATGTCGCTGTTCATCCTGCTTGGCCTGACGCCGATCAAGCCGGAAGCCAACGTCGTGATCGCATCGGCGACGATCAACGCGCTCTTCGTCGTCGGCCTGATGTTCCTGATCGGCCGCGAGATCCTGCGGCTGCTGCGCGCCCGCAGCCGCGGCCGTGCCGCCGCAAGGCTGCATGTGCGCATCGTCGCGCTGTTCTCGATCGTCGCGATCACGCCGGCCGTGCTCGTCGCCATCTTCGCCTCCATCACGCTCGATGTCGGCCTCGACCGCTGGTTCTCCATCCGCACCCAGTCGATCGTCAGCTCGTCGCTCAACGTGGCGCAGGCCTATGTGCTGGAAAATGCGAGTTACCTGCAGGGGCAGACGGCCTCCATGGCCAACGACCTCGACCGGAACCGCCAGCTCTACAGCCTCGACCGGACCGGCTTCATCGAGCTGATGACGCGGCAGGCGCGCGGGCGCGGCATGCTCGGCGCCTTCCTGCTGCGTGCGGACGGATCGACGATCCTGCAGGCCAGCATCCCCACGGAAAACCCGCTGCCGCCGATCCCGGAAAGCGCCCTAAGGGCATCCGCCAGCGGCCAGCCGACGCTCATCCCGCCGGGCACGACGAACCTCGTCGGCGCCATCATCAAGCTGGAGAACATACCGGACGCCTTCCTCTACACCATCCGCACCGTCGATCCCGAGGTGATGCGCTCGATGCGCCTGATGGAGGAGAACACCGCCGAATACCGCGCGCTCGAAGCCGGGCGCACGACGCTGCAGATCGCCTTCGGCGTTCTCTATCTCGGCTTCGCGCTGATCGTGCTCCTTGCCGCCATCTGGACCGCGATCGCGGTGGCCGACCGTATCGTGCGGCCGATCCGCCAGTTGATCGGCGCGGCCGACAGCGTGGCGTCGGGCAATCTCGACGTCAGCGTGCCCGTGCGCATCGCCGACGGCGACGTCGGCAACCTCTCGCGCACCTTCAACAAGATGATCGCCGAGATCCGCGCCCAGCAGGACCAGATCCTCGACGCCAAGGACGAGGTCGACCACCGCCGCCGCTTCATCGAGGCGGTGCTGTCGGGCGTGACCGCCGCCGTCATCGGCGTGGAGGGCGACGGCCGCGTGACCATCGCCAATCTCTCGGCGGAAATCCTGCTCGGGCGGGAGGTCGACGATCTCATCGGCCAGCCGCTCGCCGAGGTCGCGCCGGAAATCGCCGCCGTGCTGGCGGAAGGCTCGACCCGCCACCGCCACGACTATCGCCGGCAGGTCAACATCATGCATGGCGGCAAGGAGCGGACGCTGAACGTGCAGGTGACGCGCGAGGAAGCGAAGGATGCGCAGGAATCCTACGTCGTCACCATCGACGACATCACGGACCTCGTCATCGCACAGCGCTCGACCGCCTGGGCGGACGTGGCGCGCCGCATCGCGCACGAGATCAAGAACCCGCTGACGCCGATCCAGCTTTCCGCCGAACGCATCCGCCGCCGCTACGGCAAGCAGATCGACCAGGAGGACCGCGCCGTCTTCGACCAGTGTACGGACACCATCGTGCGGCAGGTCGAGGACATCGGCCGCATGGTGGACGAGTTCTCCGCCTTCGCGCGCATGCCGAAGCCGACGAAGGAACGCTCGGACCTGCGCGGCATCCTGAAGGATGCGGTGTTCCTGCGCGAGATGGGCAACAGCCACGTCGCCTTCCACAAGGACCTCGGCGAGGTGCCGCTGACGGGGCTCTTCGACGCGCGCATGCTCGGCCAGGCCTTCGGCAATCTCATCAAGAACGCGGTCGAGGCCATCGAGGCGCTGCCGCCGGATGTTTCGCGCGAGGAACGCAAGGTTCTCGTGCGGGCGATGGCCGACGATGCGGGCCGCCGCTTCGTCGTCGACGTCGTCGACAACGGCAAGGGCCTCCCGACCGAGAACCGGCACCGCATTCTCGAACCCTATATGACGATGCGCGAGAAGGGCACGGGGCTCGGCCTCGCAATCGTCAAGAAGATCATCGAAGACCATGGCGGGCAGCTCGAGCTGCACGATGCGCCTGCGGACTTCGACCACGGCCACGGGGCGATGATCCGCGTGATCCTGCCCTACGAGGAAACGGTGGCCACCGATGCGGATAATAAGAGCAAGGAAATGAGCCATGGCGTCTGATATTCTCGTAGTGGACGACGAGGAGGACATCCGCGAGATCGTCTCCGGCATTCTCTCGGACGAGGGGCACGAGACGCGCACCGCCTATGACAGCGACAGCGCGCTTGCCGCCATCAGCGACCGCGTGCCGCGCCTCGTCTTCCTCGACATCTGGATGCAGGGCAGCAAGCTCGACGGCCTCGCGCTGCTCGACGAGATCAAGAGCCGCCACCCGGACCTGCCGGTGGTGATGATCTCCGGCCACGGCAATATCGAGACGGCCGTCTCGGCGATCCGCCGCGGCGCCTACGACTTCATCGAGAAGCCCTTCAAGGCCGACCGGCTGATCCTGATCGCCGAGCGGGCGCTGGAGAATTCCAAGCTGCGGCGCGAGGTGACGGAGCTGAAGAAGCGCTCGGGCGATCCGGCCGAACTCATCGGCACTTCCGTGGCCGTCTCGCAGCTTCGCCAGAACATCGAGAAGGTGTCCCCGACCAACAGCCGAATCATGATCCTCGGCCCCTCCGGTTCCGGCAAGGAACTGGTGGCGCGGATGATCCACCGCAAGTCGAGCCGTGCGGGCGGACCGTTCGTCGTGCTGAACGCGGCGGCCATCACGCCGGAGCGCATGGAGATCGCGCTGTTCGGCACGGAGGGCACGCCCGGCCAGACGCGCCGGACGGGCGCGCTGGAAGAGGCCCATGGCGGCATCCTCTATCTCGACGAGATCGGCGAGATGCCGCGCGAGACGCAGAACAAGATCCTGCGCGTGCTTGTCGACCAGCAGTTCGAGCGCGTCGGCGGCTCGAAGCGGGTGAGGGTGGATGTGCGCATCATCTCCTCCACCGCCTACAACCTCGAAAGCCTGATCGCCGAGGGCGGTTTTCGCGAGGACCTCTACCATCGCCTCGCCGTGGTGCCGGTGCGCGTGCCGCCGCTTGCCGAGCGGCGCGAGGACATTCCCTTCCTCGTCGACATGTTCATGCGCCAGATCAGCGAGCAGGCCGGCATCCGGGCGCGCAAGATCGGCGACGATGCGCTCGCCGTGCTCCAGGCGCACGACTGGCCGGGCAATATCCGCCAGCTTCGCAACAATATCGAGCGACTGATGATCCTTGCCCGCAGCGACGGTCCCGATACGCCGATCACGGCCGACATGCTGCCGACGGAAGTCGGCGACATGCTGCCGAAGATCTCCACCCAGGGCGACCAGCACATCATGACGCTGCCGCTGCGCGAGGCACGCGAGATGTTCGAGCGGGACTACCTGATCGCCCAGATCAACCGTTTCGGCGGCAACATCTCCCGCACGGCCGAATTCGTCGGCATGGAACGCTCGGCGCTCCATCGCAAACTGAAGTCGCTTGGCGTATAAGGCCCTCGGGGACTTGAGGGATTCGACGCTATGAAGGTCATCATCTGCGGCGCCGGACGCGTCGGCTACGGTATCGCAGAGCGTCTCTCGCAGGAGGGCAACGACGTGTCGGTCATCGACATGCAGCCCTCGCTCATATCGGCCATCACCGAGACGCTCGACGTCAGCGGCGTCGTGGGCCACGGCGCGCATCCGGAAGTGCTGGCCAAGGCCGGCGCCGACCAGGCGGACATGCTCATCGCCGTCACCCTGTTCGACGAGATCAACATGGTCGCCTGCCAGGTGGCGCATTCGCTCTTCAACGTGCCGACCAAGATCGCCCGCATCCGCTCGCAGAGCTACCTGGCGCCGGAATATTCGGACCTCTTCTCGCGCGAGAACCTGCCCATCGACGTCACCATCTCGCCGGAGGTGGAGGTGGGCAAGATGGTCCTGCGGCGCATCTCCTTCCCCGGCGCGACGGATGTGGTGCGCTTTGCCGACGACCGCATCGTCATGATCGCGATCGAATGCATGGAGGATTGCCCGGTCGTGGAGACGCCGCTGAAGCAGCTCAGCGAGCTCTTCCCGGACCTCAACGCCACCGTCACCGGCATCTATTCCAACGGCAGGCTGTTCGTGCCCAACTCCTCCGACCAGCTCCACTCCGGCGATCTTGCCTATGTCGTATGCGACAAGGGGCATGTGCGGCGCACGCTCGCGCTCTTCGGCCACGAGGAGCAGGAGGCGGCCCGCATCGTCATCGCCGGCGGCGGCAATATCGGCTATTTCGTCGCCAAGGCCATCGAGGACTACCAGCCGAAGACGCGGCTGAAGATCATCGAGAGCGATCGCGAGCGCGCCGTCGCCATCGCCGACAAGCTGCGCAACGCCGTCGTCCTGCATGGCTCCGCGCTCGACCAGAAGATGCTGCTCCAGGCCGACATTCAGGATGCCGACCTCATCGTCGCGCTCACCAACAACGACCAGATCAACATCCTCGGCTCCGTCATGGCCAAGCGCCTCGGCTGCAAGCAGAACCTGGTGCTGATCAACGACCCGACCTACGAGGACTTCACCAAGAGCCTCGGCATCGACGCGCATATCAATCCGCGCGCCGTCACCATCTCCGGCATCCTGCAGCACGTCCGCAAGGGCCGCATCCGCGCGGTCTATGCCGTGCAGAAGGGCTCCGCCGAGGTGATCGAGGCCGAGGCGCTGGAGACCTCGCCGCTCGTCGGCCGCCCCTTGCGCGAGATCGAGCTGCCGCCGGGCATCCGCATCGGCGCGATCTGCCGCGACCAGACCGTGATCCACCCGGACGGCAGCACGAAGATCAAGGCGAAGGACCGGGTGGTGCTCTTTGCCGCCGCCGCGGCCGTGCGTCATGTCGAGCAGCTCTTCCGCGTCAGCATCCAGTATTTCTAGGATCCCTCCATGCCCCGTTTCGCCTATGTCAACGGCCGTTACGTCCGCCATGCCGACGCCGCGGTGCATATCGAGGACCGCGGCTTCGTGTTCGCCGATGCGGTCTACGAGGTCTGCCAGGTACGGGAAAGGTGCATCGTCGACCTTTCCCGCCATCTCGACCGGCTCGACCGCTCGCTTGGCGAAATCCGTATCCGCCCGCCGATGCCGCGCGCGGCGCTCGTGGGAATCATGCGCGAGGTGCTTCGCCGCAACCGGGTGGCCGACGGCATGGTCTATCTCCAGGTGACGCGCGGCGTCGCCCGCCGCGACCATGTCTTCCCGTCGCCCGAGGTGCGCGCGTCTCTCGTCGTCACGGCAAAGTCGCTGGACCCCGCGGTGAGTGCCGCGAAATACGCCGCCGGCATCAGGGCGGTCACGGTTCCCGACAACCGCTGGGGCCGGGTGGACATCAAGACCGTCGGCCTCCTGCCGAACGTTCTGGCGCGCCAGCAGGCGAAGGAGGCGGGCGCACAGGAAGCGATCTTCGTCGATGCCGAGGGCAATGTGACGGAGGGCGGGGCAACGAACCTGTGGATCGTCGACCGCGCCGGAACGCTCGTCACGCGGCCCGCCGACCATGCGATCCTGCGCGGCATCACCCGCACGACGCTGATGGACGTTGCTGCCAAGCTCGGCATTTTGGTGGAGGAGCGGTGCTTTTCCGTCGCGGAAATGCTGGAAGCACGGGAAGTCTTCGTCACCGGCGCGACGACGATATGCCTGCCGGTCGTTTCCATCGACGGCAAGACGATCGCCAACGGGCACCCCGGCATGACCGCGCAGAAAATTCGCGACGCTTTTTTCGCCGTTGCGGAGAAGACCGCGATTTGATACCAAACTCGGCGGTCCGGGAGTTTGTGCCCGGCGTGGGGACATTTATTTTCAGTCAACCGGTCTCAAGGGCCGGCAATCAGAAAGAAGCGGCGCCATGGCGGAACGTTCTCAGAACCTGCAGGATCTTTTTCTTAATACCGTTCGCAAGCAAAAGATTTCCCTGACGATCTTCCTCATCAACGGGGTCAAGCTGACCGGGGTTGTCACCTCTTTCGACAACTTCTGTGTGCTCCTGCGTCGCGACGGTCACTCGCAGCTCGTGTACAAGCACGCGATCTCCACCATCATGCCCGGCCAGCCGCTGCAGATGTTCGAGACCGAGGAAAGCGGCTCCTGACAGGACCCACGAAAATTAGCAAAACCGATTCCCGCAAGGACTCCATCGTCCCGGACGCCGAAAAGCACCGGGACGACATGCGCGCCGTCGTCATCGTCCCTGTATTGAAGGCTTCGCGCGCCAAGCCCGATCCGGCGGCGCCGGCCCCGCGGTCCGACGAGGCGCGCCTGGAAGAGGCCGTGGGCCTCGCCCGGGCCATCGACCTCACGGTGGCCTACTCGGCCATCGTGCCCGTGGCGCAGCCCAAGCCCGGAACGCTTCTCGGCACCGGCAAGATCGAGGAGATCAAGGCTGCGCTCGACGAGCACGATGCCGGCCTCGTCATCGTCGACCATCCCCTGACGCCCGTGCAGCAGCGCAATCTCGAGAAGGAATGGAACGCCAAGGTCATCGACCGCACCGGCCTCATTCTCGAAATCTTCGGCCGCCGTGCCTCCACCAAGGAAGGCACGCTCCAGGTCGAGCTCGCCCATCTCAACTACCAGCGCGGCCGCCTCGTGCGCAGCTGGACCCACCTTGAGCGCCAGCGCGGCGGCGCCGGCTTCATGGGCGGTCCGGGCGAAACGCAGATCGAGGCCGACCGCCGGCTGCTGCAGGACAAGATCGTCAAGCTGGAGCGCGAACTGGAGCAGGTGCGCCGCACCCGCCAGCTTCACCGCTCCAAGCGCAAGAAGGTGCCGCATCCCATCGTCGCGCTCGTCGGCTATACGAATGCCGGCAAGTCGACGCTGTTCAACCGCATCACCGGGGCAGGGGTGCTCGCCGAGGACATGCTCTTCGCCACGCTCGACCCGACGCTGCGCCGCATGAAGCTGCCGCAGGGCCGCACCGTCATCCTCTCCGATACGGTGGGCTTCATCTCCAACCTGCCGACCCACCTCGTCGCCGCCTTCCGCGCGACGCTGGAAGAGGTGCTGGAGGCGGACCTGATCCTGCATGTGCGCGACATGTCCGACCCGGACAACGGCGCGCAATCGTCCGACGTGCTGCGCATCCTCGCCGATCTCGGCATCGACGAGAAGGACGGCGCCGAACGTATCCTCGAAGTCTGGAACAAGATCGACCGGCTGGAGCCCGAAGCGCGCGAAGCGCTGGTGCAGAAGGCGGGTAGCCAGCCGAACGTGATTGCCGTGTCCGCCATTTCGGGCGAGGGGGTCGATACGCTGCTGGCCGAGATCAACCAGCGGCTCTCCGGCGTGCTCGTCGACCGCGACGTCGTCGTGCCTGTCATGCAGTTGCAGCTTCTGCCGTGGATTTACGACCATTCGATCGTCGACGCCCGCGAGGACCTCGAGGACGGCAATGTGCGGCTGGAACTGCGGCTGACGGAAACGGAAGCCGCCGAACTCGACCGCCGTCTCGGCCTCGGCGGCAGGCCGGCGCGCGAGGATTGGGAGCGCTGAGGGGGAAAGCCCCTCATCCCGCTGCCGCGACCTTCTCCCCGCAGGCGGGGAGAAGGCAGATGTGGCAAAGTCCCATTTGCTCGTTGGCGGCGATAGTTCAGGAAACCGTACCGGCATAGGCCTTCGCCTCGCTTGCGGGAAGAAGGTGCCGGCAGGCGGATGAGGGGCAGCCTCGGCTTACTTCGCCAACTGCCGTTCGATCCCCTTCGCCGCCTGCCACAGCTCTTCCATCCGCTCCAGCGTCGCTTCTTCGAGGCTTTCGCCATTGGCCGCAAGGCTGTCCTCGATGTGCGAGAACCGGTTGCGGAACTTGGTGTTCGTGCCGCGCAGCGCCATTTCCGGGTCGGCACCGACATGACGGCCGATATTGACCAGCGCGAAGATCAGGTCGCCGAGTTCGTCCGCGACCGCCGCCTTGTCGTCGTTGTGCAGCGCCTCGCGCAATTCGCCGATCTCCTCCTCGATCTTGTCGAGGATCGGTGCAGGCTCCGACCAGTCGAAGCCGACCTTGGCGGCGCGCTCCTGAAGCTTGAGCGCCTCGACGAGCGCCGGAAACGAGCGCTGTACCGAACCGAGATGGCCGTGCAGCGGGTCCTCCGGCAGTCCGCGCCTCGCGCGGCGCTCCTTGCGCTCCTGCTTTTCCGCCTGCTTGATCGCATCCCATTGCAGCTTCACCGCCTCTGGCGTGTCCGCGCCCGAGCGGGCGAAGACATGCGGGTGGCGCCGGATCATCTTGCGTGTCACGGCCTCGACGACGCTGCCGAAATCGAACGTGCCACGCTCCTCCGCCATGCGGGCATGGAAAACCACCTGCAGCAGGAGATCGCCCAGTTCCTCGCAAAGATCGTCCATGTCGTTCCGCTCGATCGCGTCGGCGACCTCGTAGGCCTCCTCGATCGTATAGGGCTTGATCGTCTCGAAGGTCTGGACGATGTCCCAGGGGCAGCCGGTCTCGGGCTGGCGCAGGGCGGCCATGATTTCGATCAGGCGTTCGATGTCGCGGCTCGGCTGCATGGCGGCTCTCGGATTGGTGGCTTTCGGAAGCGCGTGCGGCTTCGTCCGGCATCCTTAGCTGCCGGCGCGGCTGGCAGGCAAGGGCGGCCGGTGACTTATGCTCAAAATGCGGGACGCAGGAGCAAAACAATACGCCCCTCCAAGGCCATTGGAATTTCTGTTTCTTTTGTTCCTGGCCGATTTTCGCGATAGTGCGCACACTTCAACCGGACCAGGCCATGACCGAAGCGCAACAGAAGCTTTCGACATTCCCGGCGTTCTTCCGCGTCAGCGGCAGGATGGTCGTTGTCGTGGGCGAGGGCGAAGAGGCTTTCGCCAAGGCGCGCCTGCTCTTCAACACCGATGCCCGGATCGTCGTCGTGGCCGAGGCGCCGGAAGCCGATTTCGCCCGCTTCATCGCCGAGAAGGGCCTCGTGCTCGTCCGCGCGCCCTTCTCGAAGGACGCCATCGCGGACGCGACGCTCGTGTTTGCCGCCACGGGCGACGCAGCCGCCGACCGCGCCATTTCCACGACCGCCCGCGCACTGCGCATCCCGGTCAATGCCGTCGACCAGCCGGAATACTGCGATTTCTTCACGCCGGCGCTCGTCAACCGCGCGCCGGTCGCCGTCGCCATCGGCACGGAAGGCGCAGGCCCGGTGCTCGCGCAGATGATTCGCGCTCAGGTCGACCAGATCCTCTCGCCGTCGCTCGGTCGTCTCGCGAACCTTGCCAGCGGCTACCGCGAGGCCGTCGACCGCATCCTGCCGCGCGGCGTCACCCGCCGCGTCTTCTGGCGCCGTTTCTTCCACGGCGCGGTCGCCGACGCCGTCGACAATGGCGACATGGAACTGGCGCGCCGCTCCGCCAATACGCTGCTGAATTCGCAGGGCAGGGCCGCCGGCCATGTCTGGCTTGTCGGCGCGGGTCCCGGTGCGGAGGACCTGCTGACGCTGCGCGCCCAGCGCGTGATGATGGAAGCCGATGTCATCGTCTTCGACGCGCTCGTGCCGCAGGCCATCGTCGACATGGGCCGCCGCGATGCCGAGCGCCTGTCCGTCGGCAAGCGCAAGGGCTGCCATTCCAAGTCGCAGGAAGAGATCAACGACCTGCTGGTGGCGCTCGGCAAGGCGGGAAAACGCGTCGTGCGCCTGAAATCCGGCGATCCGCTCGTCTACGGCCGCGCGGGCGAGGAAATGGCCGCGCTCCGCCAGGCCGGCATTACCTACGAAATCGTGCCCGGCATCACCTCGGCCTTCGCCGCGGCCGCCGATTTCGAGTTGCCGCTGACGCTGCGCGGCGTCGCCTCCTCGCTCGTCTTCACGACGGGCCACGACCTGACGGGCGCCGTCCTGCCGGACTGGGCGCGGCTTGCCATTTCCGGCGCCACCGTCGCCGTCTATATGGGCCGCACGGTCGCCGCCTCCGTCGCCGCCCGGTTGATGGATGCCGGCCTTCCGGCCGAAACGACCGTCGCGGTGGTGGAAAACGCCAGCCGCCGCGAAAAGCGGCTGCTGCACGGCACGCTCAAGGACCTTCCGGGCCTCGAGCATCGCGACGAGCTTTCCGGCCCGGTCATGGTGATCATCGGCGAAGCCGTCGCCGGCGCCAATTTCGAACATTCCGAACCGCTCGCCGCGCGCGATCCGGTTCGCGTCACAGCAGCATTGGGAGCATGACATGGCAGACAAGGTTCTGACAGCCAATCGCCTTTCCGACGGCATCTCCGTCTGGCTGGATGCCGCCGGCAACTGGAACGAGCAGCTCCAGGCCGCCTTCGTCGCGCGCCACAAGGAGGCCGTCGACGCCCTGGAAGCCACCGGCAAGCAGGCTTTCGCCGACAACAAGGTGGTTGACGTGAACGTCGTCGATGTCGAAGAGGTGGACGGCGTGCTGCGTCCGCTGCGCATGCGCGAGCGCATCCGGGCCCTCGGCCCGACCATCGCCTACGCCGCCGGTTACGCCGGCCTGACCGCGACGGCCGTGCCGGCCGCCTGAGGATTTTGCATGTATCGCTACGACGAATTCGACCACGCCTTTGTCTCCGGCCGCGTTGAGCAGTTCCGCGACCAGGTCGCCCGCCGTCTTTCCGGCGAGCTGGCGGAGGATGCGTTCAAGCCGCTGCGCCTGATGAACGGTGTCTATCTCCAGCTTCACGCCTACATGCTGCGCGTCGCCATTCCCTACGGCACGCTGAATGCGCGCCAGATGCGCATGCTGGCCCACATCGCCCGCAAGTACGACCGCGGCTACGGCCACTTCACCACGCGCCAGAACATCCAGTACAACTGGCCGAAGCTCTCCGAGCTGCCCGATGCGCTGGCCGAGCTCGCAACTGTCGAGATGCACGCCCTCCAGACCTCCGGCAACTGCATTCGCAACGTCACGGCCGACCATTTCGCCGGCGCGGCGGCCGACGAGGTCGCCGATCCCAGGCCCTATGCCGAGATCCTGCGCCAGTGGTCCTCCGTCCACCCGGAATTCTCCTTCCTGCCGCGCAAGTTCAAGATCGCCGTCACCGGCGCCGCGCGCGACCGCGCGGCCATCCAGGTGCATGACATCGGCCTGCACCTGAAGAAGAACGAGAAGGGCGAGATCGGCTTTGCCGTCTATGTCGGCGGCGGACAGGGCCGCACGCCCATGATCGCCAAGAAGATCCGCGACTTCCTGCCGGAAGAGGACCTCCTGTCCTACACGACCGCGGTCATGCGCGTGTACAACCTCCACGGCCGACGCGACAACAAGTACAAGGCGCGCATCAAGATCCTGGTGCACGAGACGGGCGCGGAAGAACTGGCGCGGCAGGTCGAAGTCGAGTTCGCCGCGCTCAGGGACACCGAACTGAAGCTGCCGGAAAGCGACGTCGCCGCGATCTCCGCCTATTTCGCGCCGCCGGAACTTGCACCGCGCGCCGAAGGCTGGGCAAGCCTTGCCCAGTGGAAGAAGGCCGACCC
The DNA here is from genome assembly GCF_016839145.1 of Shinella sp. PSBB067. Taxonomy (NCBI): domain Bacteria; kingdom Pseudomonadati; phylum Pseudomonadota; class Alphaproteobacteria; order Hyphomicrobiales; family Rhizobiaceae; genus Shinella; species Shinella sp. PSBB067. The sequence goes on from NZ_CP069303.1 coordinate 1,352,594, forward strand.
GGACTTCGCCCGCTGGGTGCACCAGAACGTGCAACCGCACAAGCATCCCGACTACGGCATGGTGACGATCTCCCTGAAGCCCATCGGCGGCATTCCGGGCGATGCGACCGATGCGCAGATGGAGGCCGTCGCCGACATCGCCGCGGAATACGCCTTCGACGAGATTCGCGTCAGCCACGAGCAGAACCTCATCCTGCCGCATGTGGCGCTGGCCGATCTCGAAGCGGTCTATCGCGGCCTCGTCGCGGCCGGCCTCGCGACCGCCAATGCCGGCCTCATCACCGACATCATCGCCTGTCCGGGGCTGGACTACTGCGCGCTGGCCAACGCCCGCTCGATCCCCGTCGCGCAGGAGATTTCCACCCGCTTCGGCGCGCCGGAGCGCCAGGCCGAAATCGGCGAGCTGAAGATCAAGATCTCCGGCTGCATCAATGCCTGCGGCCACCACCATGTCGGCCATATCGGTCTTCTGGGCGTCGAGAAGAAGGGCGAGGAACTCTACCAGATCACGCTGGGCGGCTCGGGCGACGAGAACACGTCGATCGGCGAGATCATCGGCCGCGGCTTCGAGCCGGAGAAGGTGACGGATGCCATCGAGGTGATCGTCGATACCTATCTCGGCCTTCGCCTCGACCCGTCCGAAACCTTCCTGACCGCCTATCGCCGCGTCGGGCCGCAGCCCTTCAAGGATGCGCTCTACGGCGACAAGACGGCCGAAGCGGCCTGAGGAGAACGGTCATGACGAAAATCTGGAACGAATCCGGCTTCCTGTCCGACGATCCCTGGATCATCGAGACCGAGGATTTCCAGGCCGGCTCGAACGAGAAGGCGATCCTCGGCCTCGATGCCTTCCTCGCCAAAGTCGCTGAAAGTGACGAGACGGGCCTCGGCGTGCTGATCAACCCGGCCGACGACGTGCGCAGGCTGGAAGGCCATCTCGACCGGCTGGCGCTGGTCGCGGTCGCGTTCCCGGCCTTCAACGACGGCCGCGCCTTCAGCCATGCCTCGCTGCTGCGTTCGCGGCTCGGTTACGGGGGTGAGGTGCGGGCGGTCGGCGACGTGCTGATCGACCAGATCCCGCTGATGCTGCGCTGCGGCATCGACAGCTTCGCCGTCAGCAATGCGACGGCGCTGAAGCGGCTTGCGGAAAACCGCCTGCCGGGCATCGACAACCACTACCAGCCGGCCGCGCGCCCCGCGCAGGACGTCGGTTCCTATAGCTGGCGCCGGCGGGCCTGATTTCGGGCCCGTTTCCGGCAATCGACCGGCGAATGGCCGCAATCGCGGCGTAGTCTTGAGCAAGATCAAGGACAAAGGCCGCGCGCCGCGCGAAAAGAGGCGGGCGGCAAACTATTGCGCGGCCAATCGGCGCATTGGAACGGAATACCTTCCTTTGTCGCTCAACATGTAATATCTGCCTATCGTCAAGTTTTTCCGACGCAAGCCAGGATCGATCCCGAAATGAACGCACCTGCCAAGACCGAAGACTTTGTGGCAACCGTACCGGCCGGCGTTTTCGCCGAGACGGTGACGAGCGTGCAGCACTATACGGATCGCCTGTTCCGCTTCCGCATGACGCGGCCGGAAAGCTTCCGCTTCCGCTCCGGCGAGTTCGCGATGATCGGCCTGATGGTCGGCGACAAGCCGATCTACCGCGCCTATTCCATCGCAAGCCCATCCTGGGACGAGGAGCTGGAATTCTTCTCGATCAAGGTGCCGGACGGCCCGCTGACCTCGCATCTCCAGCAGATCAAGCCCGGCGACATCGTGCTGATGCGCAAGAAGCCGACCGGCACGCTCGTCCTCGACGCGCTGACGCCCGGCAAGCGTCTCTACATGTTCTCCACCGGCACCGGCATCGCGCCCTTCGCCAGCCTCATCCGCGACCCGGAGACCTACGAGAAGTTCGACGAGGTCATCCTGACGCATACCTGCCGCGAGGTCGCCGAGCTGAAATACGGCTTCGACCTCGTCGAGGAAATCCGCAATCACGAATTCCTGGCCGAAGTCGTCGGCAACAAGCTGCGCCACTATGCGACGGTGACCCGCGAGGACTACCCGTTCCAGGGCCGCATCACCGACCTCATCTCCAACGGCAAGATGTTCGCCGATCTCGGCGTACCGCATTTCGACCCGGCGATCGACCGCGGCATGATCTGCGGCTCCGCGGCGATGCTGAAGGAAACCAAGGCGTTGCTGGAACAGGCCGGCCTCACCGAGGGTGCCAACAGCAAGCCCGCTGAGTTCGTCATCGAGCGCGCCTTCGTCGACTGAGCGAACGGACATTCATCGGAAAGGCGCCCGCGGGCGCCTTTTTTGTGGGCTTTTCCGTCAGTCGGACAGGTGGTCCAGAAGGTTTGCCATTGCGGATGCGGCGGCGGGGCCGTCGCCGTTGCGGATGGCGCGGATCACCTTCACATGCAGGTCCACCGAGCGATCCATATGCCTGTGGTCGGCGCGGGAAAACCACAGGCGGCGCGAATGGGTCTGCAAGGGGGCGAGGGCCGCGGTGAGGAACCGGTTCGGGCAAGCCTCCTCCATGATCTCGTCGAAAGCCTTGTCGGCGGCCAGGAAGCCCTCCAGGTCGGACCGGATGGAGCATGCGGTCATTTCCTGCGCGCAGGCGACGAGCCGCTCGCGATGCCCGTCATCCGCGTGGCGGGCGACGAGATCGGCGGCGAGGGGTTCGAGCTGCCGGCGCGTCGCCATGACGTCGGCATGGTCTTCCGGACGGATCGCGCTGATCTGCAGTCCGGCGCGCGGGCGCACCGCGACGAGGCCCTGCCATTCCAGCTTCTGGATCGCCTCGCGCACCGGCGTGCGGCCATGGCCGGCAAGATCGATGAGCTGCTTCTCCGTGACAAGCGAGCCGGGCTTCAGCCGAAGCGTGACGATGAGCCCTTCGAGGACAAGATAGGCGAGGTGCGCTTGCGACGCCGCGGTTTCCGTCATTGCGATGTCCCGGTTGATATATCACATCGTGACATGTCGCAAAACGGATGACAAGGCCAGTGATATATCAGACGCGGTGCGGGCGTTGTTGGACGCCTTCAGGCGCTTGCCGGCTACCCGCCCTCCGGCGTAACGAGTATCGCGCTCTTTAATGAAGGCGCGTGCGCAGGCGGCCTCGAAGGACGCCCAGCGACTGCGAACCTGGCAAGTAACCTTGGCGCCTGCACCGCCATCGCCGGCAGTGCAGGAACGCCGAATGAGACCTGGACACGCGATGCGGAGAACCGCACCGTGAATTGGTCTCGGGTCCCTGAAATACGTGACCTGTCGCGCCTTGCGACCGCCAGATCCGGGCGCTCCGGACCGCCGCCGAGGCCGGTTGCAAAAGCTGTTTCCGGTGCATTTTCCGGGTTGACCCGGCAGAACCTCCTGCATATGTTCCGCGCACTTCCGCGGGGCGCCTTCGCCACGCTCGGGAGCGCGTAGCTCAGCCGGTAGAGCAACTGACTTTTAATCAGTAGGTCCAGGGTTCGAATCCCTGCGCGCTCACCACCTTCCTTACGTCAAGCCGGATGCATGACATTTCGCCGCGTTCCCCAAAAGGTGATTGGCAGGAGCGGGGTGCGGCGGCTATCAGAGGGCGGAGGCGCGGGCGGGCCGGTTTGGGGCCTCGGACCGCTTCCTCCGACCCTTGCGGAGTAGCCCCTTGTCGATTGCCGATATTTCCCTTCTGAGCGCGCTTCTGGCCGGGGCGCTGTCGTTCCTGTCGCCCTGCGTCCTGCCGCTCGTGCCGCCCTATCTGTGCTATATGGCCGGCATCTCGGTGGACCAGTTCCGCGGCAACGAGGCGGTGGCGGTGCGGCGCGATGCGCGCGGGGCGGTGCTGCTGGCGGCCTTCTTCTTCACCCTCGGCTTTGCGACGGTGTTTGTGGCGCTCGGCGCCGGGGCGTCGACGATTGGCATGGTGCTGCGCAAGCATCTCGACATTCTCGCGCAGGTCGGCGGCGTCATTATCATCCTGATGGGGCTGCATTTCCTCGGCGTGCTGCGCATCGGCCTCTTTGCCCGCGAGGCGCGTTTCCAGGGCGGCGGAAAGCCGGCGACGGCCTCGGGCGCCTATGTCATGGGCCTCGCCTTCGCCTTCGGCTGGACGCCCTGCATCGGTCCGGTCCTCGGGGCGATCCTCGGTGTCGCGGCCGCGCGTGAAACGGTCGGCGACGGCGCGGCGCTGCTGGCCGTCTATTCGCTCGGCCTTGCCGTCCCGTTCTGGATCGCGGCCGGCTTTTCCGGTGCCTTCATGCGCTTCCTCGTGCGCTTCCGCCGCCATCTCGGCACCGTGGAAAAGGTCATGGGCGTGCTCCTGATCCTCACGGGCCTCGCCTTCATCTTCGGCTATATCAGCGCCGTCGCCATCTGGTTCCAGCAGACGTTTCCCATTCTCTCGCAGATCGGCTAGCCCTCCGAAGAAGCGACCGGAGATACGTGGTGCTCCGAAAGGTCAGGCCTGCTTCCGGGCGACCCGATCCTTCAGGCCTTCGCGAAGGGCTCTCAGCGAGCCGAGCGGCTCGATGCCCTCGCGCATCACGATGCTGCGCAGCGGCCCGAGCGCCGAGAGCAGGTGCAGCCCGGCAGACCGCAGGAACTGCACCGGCAGGAAATCGGAGAGCAGCGAGCGGTTGAGGAGGTCGACGCTGAGGGTGCGCGAGCGGATGTCGGCCTGGCGCTTGCGATCGAACCGCGCGCCGATGGCCGCATAGGCGGCCGGTTCGCTATCGCCGATCAGCTCTTTGAGCGCCATGATGTCGCGCAGGCTCAGGTTGAGCCCCTGCGCGCCGATCGGTGGAAACGCATGCGCGGCCTCGCCGACAAGCACGAAGCGGCCCTTGCCGAAATGGTCGGCCGTCATGCCGGAAAGCGGGAAGCTCTGCGCGCCGTCCTCGACGGACACCTTGCCGAGCATGGACTGCATGCGCGCCTCGACGGCCTGGCCGAGATCGGCGGCCGGCAGCTCGCGCAGCCGCGCCGCCTCCTTCGGCGGCAGCACCCAGACGAGGCTGGAGCGCTGGCCGGGCAGGGGAACCTGCGTGAAGGGGCCGCTTTCCGTGTGGAATTCCGTCGAGACGTTGCCGTGCGGCCGCTCATGCGCGAAGTTGAGCACGAGCGCGGACTGCGGATAGGACCAGGCGCGAACGCCGATGCCGGCGCCGTCGCGGATGCGCGATTTCTTGCCGTCCGCGCCGACGACGAGCCCCGCCAGGACGCGTTCCCCGTCGTCGAGCACCAGCTCGATCCCGTTCTCAAAGGCATTGGCGGCCGTCACGCCGTGTTCCAGCCGCGCGATATTGCCCTGCGCCGCGATCCGTTCGTCCAGCACCGCAAGGAACGGCGTGTTCGGGATGTTGTAGCCGAAGGCGTCGAGGCCCACTTCGCCGGAGCGGAAGGCGACCGGCGGGGCGCGCAGGAGCCGGGTTGTGCCGTCGATGATCTGCATGGTCTCCAGCGCGGCCGCATGGGGTGCGATCGCTTCCCAGAGGCCCAGCGTCTTCAGGAAGGCGATGGACTGGTCCATGAGCGCCGTCGTGCGGCCGTCGGCGGCGCGGGTCGGCGGGGCGATCAAGGCCACGCTGCGGCCCGAATCGGCAAGCGCAAGGGCTGCAAGGCTGCCGGCGAGGCCGGCGCCGACGATCGCGATATCGAATTGTCTCATGACCGACCTCCGGGAGGGGAAAGCGTTTCCCACAGTTTTGCGATGCTTCTAGCGGCCAAGAGTAGGGCCGCAAAGAGGCAATTTCCATGGGATGAATCCGCACAGGGCCGGATGCGTGCCGGCCGATCGCGGTTTTTCACTGGCGAGGGCGGGCAATCAATGCATATTACGGCAAGATACGAAGAGGGCGCGTCCGGCGGATCGCGGCCGAAAAAGCCCCAAGGGATGGACGGCGAACCGCAATGAAGTTCTTCAACTACAAACGCGTACCCTACGCGGAAATCCGTGCCTTTTCCGTCCATATCCTGACGGCATCCGGCTCGTTCCTCGCCTTCCTCGGCGTGGTGGCCGCGGGCGAGCACCGCTTCGTCGACATGTTCTGGTGGCTGGGCCTGGCGCTGCTCGTCGACGGCATCGACGGGCCGATCGCCCGCAAGGTCCGCGTCAAGGAAGTGCTGCCCAACTGGTCCGGCGATACGCTGGACAACGTCATCGACTACGTGACCTACGTGCTGCTGCCGGCCTTCGCGCTCTACCAGAGCGGCATGATCGGCGAGCCGTGGTCCTTCGTGGCGGCGGGCGCCATCGTGGTGTCGAGCGCCATCTATTATGCCGACATGGGCATGAAGACGGACGAGAATTTCTTCTCCGGCTTCCCGGTCGTCTGGAACATGGTGGTCTTCACGCTCTTCGTCATCCAGGCGAGCGAGCTGACGGCGTCGATCATCGTCTTCGTCTCCGTTCTCCTCACCTTCATGCCGATCAACTTCCTGCATCCGGTGCGCGTCGAGCGGTTGCGCCTCGTCAATCTTGCCATCTTCTTCCTCTGGGCGCTTCTCGGCATCTATGCGCTGCTCCTGCATTTCCAAACGCCGGCCTGGGTCGTGTGGGGCGTGGTGGGCACCGGGCTCTATCTCTATGTCATCGGCGCCGTGATGCAGGCCTTTCCCGGCCTCGGCCGGCGCGACAACCGATAGGAGCATGACATGACCAAGGCGATCGTCGTCCGCAGCCTCGGCGGACCGGAAGTCCTGAAGCTCGAGGAAATGCCGCTCGGCCCGCCGGCCCCGGGCGAGGTCCGGATCGCACAGGCGGCCGTCGGCCTCAATTTCATCGACGTCTATTTCCGCACCGGCCTTTACAAGACCGAACTGCCCTTCGTTCCGGGCAAGGAAGGGGCGGGAACGATCACGGCGCTGGGCGAGGGCGTCACGGATTTCGCGGTCGGCGACCGCGTCGCCTACGCGTCGGCGGATGGTGCCTATGCGGCCGAGAACAACGTGCCGACAAAGCACCTGGTGAAGGTGCCGGAGGGCATTTCGCTGGAGACGGCGGCGGCGATGATGCTGAAGGGCATGACGGCGCAATACCTCTTGCTGCAGACCTACCGGGTGAAGCCCGGCAGCGTGATCCTGTTCCACGCGGCCGCGGGCGGCGTCGGCCTCATCGCCGGCCAGTGGGCGAAGGCGCTGGGCGCCACGGTGATCGGCACCGCGGGCTCGCAGGCGAAGATCGATCTGGCGCTGGCGCACGGCTACGATCACGTCATCGACTACGGCAAGGAGGACTTCGCCGCGCGGGTCCGCGAGCTGACGAACGGGGCGGGCGTCGACGTCGTCTATGATTCCGTCGGCAAGGATACCTTCCCGAAATCGCTGGACTGCCTCAAGCCGCGCGGCCTCTTCGTCAGCTTCGGCAACTCCTCCGGCCCGGTCGATGCCTTCAATCTCGGCCTTCTGGCGCAGAAGGGTTCGCTCTTCGCCACCCGCCCGACGCTCTTCCATTACATCGCGACGCGCGAGGCGCTCGATGCATGTGCAAACTCGCTCTTTGATGTTGTGCAAGGCAACAAAGTGCGTATCAATATTCATCAGACTTATCCGTTGGCGGATGCCGGGCGCGCGCACACGGATCTGGAAACAAGAAAAACGAGTGGAACGACGTTGCTCATTCCCTGACAACGACCCGAAGGGCGCAGGGGAACGGGATTGCAGGAAAGAGGGGCATAGTGTCAGCCGTTGGAGCGTCTGGGGACCGACCGTTGCTGGCGGTCCGCAGCCTGACAAAGCTATTCGGTTCGTTTGCCGCCTGTAACGGCATCGACCTCGATATCCAGCCCGGCGAAATCCACGCCCTCCTGGGCGAGAACGGCGCCGGCAAGTCCACCCTCGTGAAGATGCTGTTCGGCGTCCTGGCGCCGACCGGCGGCGAGATTCTGTGGAAGGGCGAGCCCGTCCGCATCCCGAGCCCCGGCGCGGCCCGCCGCCTCGGCATCGGCATGGTGTTCCAGCATTTCTCGCTGTTCGAGGCACTGACGGTCGCCGAAAACATCGCCCTGTCGCTGAGCCCCGGCATTTCGCTCTCGAAGGTGGCCGAGGAGGCCTCGCGCCTCTCCCACCTCTACGGCCTGCCGCTCGATCCGAAGGCCCATGTCGCAGACCTCTCGGTCGGCGAGCGCCAGCGTATCGAGATCGTGCGCGCGCTGTTGCAGAACCCGGAACTCATCATCCTCGACGAGCCGACCTCGGTGCTGACGCCGCAGGAAGCCGACCGCCTTTTCGAAACGCTCGCCAAATTGAAGGCCGAGGGCCGTTCCGTCCTCTATATCAGCCACCGGCTGGAGGAGGTGCAGCGCATCTGCGACCGCGCCACCGTTCTGCGCCACGGCAAGGTCACCGGCGCCTGCGATCCGCGCCAGGAGACGCCGTCTTCGCTCGCCCGCATGATGGTCGGCAGCGACGTCGCCTCCGTGAGCACGGCAGGCACGAACACCAGGGGCGACGTGCTGCTGGAGGCGCGACATCTCAGCGTGCCGGCGCGCACGCCCTTTGCCGTGTCGCTGAAGAACGTCTGTCTCAAGGTGCGGGGCGGCGAGGTGCTGGCCATCGCCGGCGTCGCAGGCAACGGGCAGGGCGAACTCTTCGACGCGCTGTCCGGCGAATATCCGGTGGCGGACGCCGCCGCCGTCTCCATCCGCGGCAGGGCCGCCGGCAATCTCGGCATCACCGCCCGCCGCCTGATGGGCGCCGGCTTCGTGCCCGAGGAGCGCCATGGCCATGCCGCCGTGCCGGGCCTGCCGCTTTCCGACAACCTCGTTCTGGCGCGCAGCCAGTCGGACCGCCGGACGTTCCTTTCCGGCGGCGTCCTCGGCATCATCCGCCGCGCCGTCGTCCACATCGCCTCGCGGCGCATTTCCGAGACGATGGACGTGCGCAAGAGCGGCGAGGACCCGGCCGCCGGCTCGCTTTCCGGCGGCAACCTGCAGAAATATATCGTCGGCCGCGAGCTCGACCGCCAGCCGGCCGTGCTGATCGTCAACCAGCCGACCTGGGGCGTCGATGCGGGGGCGGCGAGCCGTATCCGGCAGGCGCTCGTGGACCTTGCGAAATCGGGCTCGGCCGTGCTGGTGATCAGCCAGGACCTCGACGAGATCTTCGAGGTGGCGACGGAGATCGCCGTCATCAGCGAGGGGCGGCTTTCCGATGCCTATCCCGCGCACGAGATGACACGGGAAAAGATCGGTCTCATCATGGGCGGCATGTACGGCAAGACGGAAGGCGGGGAGGCGGTCCATGCGCATTGAACTCGAAAAGCGCGCCAATCCCTCGACATTCTATTCCATCCTCTCGCCTTTCCTCGCGCTCGGCCTGACGGTCATCGCAGGCGGCATCATGTTCGCGCTGCTCGGCAAGAACCCGGGCACGGCGCTCTACAGCTTCTTCATCGAGCCGCTGCTCGACGTCTGGTCGCTGCACGAGATCGCCATCAAGGCCGCGCCGCTGATCCTGATCGGCGTCGGCCTTTCCGTCTGCTACCGCTCGAACAACTGGAACATCGGCGCCGAGGGGCAGTTCATCGCCGGGGCGATTGCCGGCTCCATCGTGCCGGTCGTTCTCCACGACTGGCATTCCCCGCTCGTCCTGCCGCTGATGCTGATCTTCGGCATGATCGGCGGCGCGCTCTATGCCGCCGTGCCCGCCTTCCTCAAGGCGCATATGAACACCAACGAGATCCTGACGAGCCTGATGCTGGTCTATATCGCCCAGCTCTTCCTCGACTGGCTCGTGCGCGGCCCCTGGCGCAGCCCCGATGCCTACAACTTCCCGGTGACGCGCGATTTCGCGCCGGAGGCGATCCTTCCCGAGCTCGTTTCCTCCGGCCGGGCCAATCTCGGCTTCGCCTTCGCCATCATCGCGGCCGTCGCGCTCTGGGTCATGATGCGCTACACGCTGAAGGGCTTCGAGATCACCGTGCTCGGCCAGTCGGAGCGGGCAGGGCGCTTTGCCGGCTTCTCCTCCAAGCGCATGATCTGGTTCTCCATGCTGCTGTCCGGCGCGCTTGCCGGCCTTGCCGGCATTTCCGAGGTCAGCGGCACGATCGGCAAACTGCAGCCGATCATCTCGCCCGGCTACGGCTTCACCGCGATCATCGTCGCCTTCCTCGGGCGCCTCAATCCGCTCGGCATCATCGCCGCCGGCCTGTTCCTCGCGCTCACCTATGTCGGCGGCGAGGCGGTGCAACTGACGCTCACCGTCTCCGACAAGGTCACGCGCGTCTTCCAAGGGCTGCTGCTCTTCTTCGTGCTCTCCTGCGACACGCTCATCCAGTACAAGATCCGGCTGGTCTTCTCCCGCCTTAGCCGTGGAAACGAGGGAGGAGCACTCTGATGGGCATGATCGAGGCCATCCTCCTGACCGTGATCACCGCGGCGACGCCGCTGGTGCTCGCTTCCATCGGCGAGCTCGTCACGGAGCGCACCGGCGTGCTCAATCTCGGCGTCGAGGGCATGATGGTGATGGGGGCGGCCATCGCCTTCGCCGCCACGCAGGTCACCGGCTCGCCCTATATCGGCATTCTCGCCGGCATTGCCGGCGGGGCGCTGTTCTCGCTGCTCTTCGGCTTCCTGACGCTGACGCTCGTCGCCAACCAGGTGGCGACCGGCCTTGCGCTCACCATCCTCGGCCTCGGCGTTTCCGGCCAGATCGGCGAGCCCTACGTCGGCATGTCGGGCGCCAAGCTCGAGCCGATCGCGATCCCGCTGCTCGCCGACATTCCCTTCATCGGCCCGCTGCTCTTCCGGCAGGACATCATCTTCTACCTGTCGATCGCCATCGTCGTCGGCGTCAACTGGTTCCTGTTCAGGAGCCGCGCGGGCCTGAAGGTCCGCGCGATCGGCGACAACCATGCCTCCGCCCATGCGCTCGGCATCCATGTCATCCGCACGCGCTACCTCGCCGTGATGTTCGGCGGCGCCTGCGCGGGCCTTGCCGGCGCGCAGCTCTCGCTGGTCTATACGCCGCAATGGGTGGAGAACATGTCGGCCGGGCGCGGCTGGATCGCTCTGGCGCTGGTCGTCTTCGCCTCCTGGAGGCCCTGGCGCGTGCTGCTCGGCGGCTATCTCTTCGGCGCGGTGTCGATCAGCCAATTGCATGCGCAGGCCTTCGGCCTCGGCATTCCGTCCCAGTTCCTGTCGGCTCTTCCCTATGCCGCCACTGTTATCGTACTAATCCTGATATCGCACAACCGGCGCATGACGCTGATCAACACGCCGGCCTCGCTCGGCAAGCCGTTCGTGCCGGATCGGTGACGAGAACAAGAAGACGGGAAACAACCACTCCAACCTCAGAGGATAAAATGAAGAAAATCATTCTCGCTCTCGCAACCTCGGCCGCCGTTCTCGGCTTCGCCGTCGCCGCCAGCGCCCAGGACAAGACGAAGATCTGCTTCATCTATGTCGGCTCCAAGACGGACGGCGGTTATTCGGAAGGCCACGACCGCGGCCGCCAGGAGCTTGAAAAGGCGATGGGCGACAAGATCGAGACCGCCTTCCTCGAAAACGTGCCGGAAGGCCCGGATGCCGAACGCGCCGTCGAGCGCATGGCCCGCTCGGGTTGCGCGCTCGTCTTCACCACGTCCTTCGGCTTCATGGATGCGACGATCAAGGTCGCGCAGAAGTTCCCGGACGTGAAGTTCGAGCACGCAACCGGCTTCAAGAGCGCGGAAAACGTCGGCACCTACAACGCCCGCTTCTATGAAGGCCGCTACATCCAGGGCGTGATCGCCGCCAAGATGTCGAAGAAGGGCGTCGCCGGCTACATCGCCTCCTTCCCGATCCCGGAAGTCGTGATGGGCATCAACGCCTTCATGCTCGGCGCGCAGTCCGTCAACCCGGACTTCAAGGTCAAGATCGTCTGGGCCAACACCTGGGCCGATCCGGGCAAGGAAGCCGATGCCGCCAAGGCGCTCGCCGACCAGGGCGTCGACATCCTGACCCAGCACACCGACTCGACCGCGCCGATGCAGGTTGCCGCCGAACGCGGCATCCACGCGTTCGGCCAGGCGTCCGACATGATCTCCGCCGGCCCGAACACGCAGCTCACCGCGATCGTCGATACCTGGGGCGCCTACTACATCAAGCGCACGCAGGCTGTTCTCGACGGCACCTGGAAGTCCGAGCAGATCTGGGACGGCCTGAAGGACGGCATCCTGACCATGGCGCCCTATACCAACATGCCCGACGACGTGAAGAAGGCCGCCGAGGATGTCGAGGCGAAGATCCGCTCCGGCGAACTGCACCCCTTCACCGGCCCGGTCAAGAAGCAGGACGGCTCCGACTGGCTGGCCGCCGGCAAGGTCTCGGACGACGGCACGCTGCTCGGCATGAACTTCTACGTCGCCGGCGTGGACGACAAGCTGCCGCAGTAAGCAGGAACGGCAAGGAACGCGGAAAGGCGTCCCCCAGAGGGACGCCTTTTTCGTTCGTGCGGCACTCTATCCCCCTGTTTATGCGCAACTCCACACACAAACCGTTTCGCACTTTCGCTGGAATTGCTCTATACCTGCCGGATGGTTTCGGGACGGACGGGGTGCCCCGGAACGGAGGAGGGGAAGGTTCTTGCGCAAGGGTTTGCTTGAGACGGTCATCAGCGGGATGAACACGCGCACCAGCCATGCGCAGGTCGTCAACGCGCTGGGCCGGGCCATCATCGCGGGCGAATACCCCGTCGGTGCGACATTGCCGGGCGACGCGGAGCTCGCGGCCCGCTTCAAGGTTTCCCGCACGGTGCTGCGCGAGGCGATGAAGACGCTGGCCGCCAAGGGCCTTGTCGTGCCGCGCGCGCGCATCGGCACGCGCGTGACGCCGAACACGCAATGGAACCTCTTCGACAGCGACATCCTCACCTGGTATTTCGCCGTCGGCATCAACGAGGATTTCCTGCTGCACCTTTCCGAAGTGCGCCTCGCCTTCGAGCCGCATGCCGCGGTGCTCGCCGCCCGCCATGCGACGGAGGCCGACATCAGCCAGATGATGCGGCTCGCCGTTGCCATGGGCGATTCGGAACACACCGCCGAGACGCTCGCCATGGCCGACCTGAAATTCCACCTCTCGGTTCTGGAAGCCTCGCGCAATCCGTTCCTGCGCACCGTGGGCAGCCTGATCGAGGCGGCCCTGGTCGGCGCCTTCAAGCTCAGCTCCCCCGCCGCCGACCGCGGCAAGCGGGGCGACGTCGCCGCCACCCATATCCGCATCGTCGAGGAGATCGACAGGCGGGACGAGGAGGGCGCGCGCCGCGCCATGGAAAACGTCATCAAGGTCGGCCGCGAGCGCGTCGTGCAGGCGCTGCGCGCGGAAAAGCAGTCAGGCCGGTAACGGCGCGGCAAGGTCCAGTTCGCCCTGCGCGCCGGCGTCCCGGCGAAGCCCGTCGGCTCTCAGGAGCTGCTCGGCCATGGCCGAAGCGAGCTCATCCTTGGCGATCACGATATGGTTGGCGCCGAACTGGCGCAGATGGTCGGCCTCGGCCTGCGAGGTGGCCCGCGCGACGATGGCAAGGGCGCCGTTTGCCGCGCGTGCCTGCTCGATCAGGGTGCCCGCGGCGAAGGCATCGGGTATCGCCGTGACGAACCAGCGTGCGCCGGCAATGTTGGCCTGCGCCAGCACGCCGCGGTTGCCGGCGGGCTCGCCGATGGCCTCGATGCCGCTTTCGCGCAGCACTTCGGCAACGCCCGCACGCTCCTCGATGACGAGGAGGGGAATGCCCGCCGCCCTCAGCCGTTCGACGACACGCCGGCCGACGCGGCCGTAGCCCACCACCACCGCGTGGTCCGCGAGCGTCGTCGGCTCGGGCACGTCTTCCACGCTCGCGGCCTCCTCGGCCTTCGGCGCCGTCTCCTCTCCGCCTGCCGGCTCCTGCGCCCCGCCCAGCCTTGCCCCATAATGGTCGACCGCCATGAAGAGCAGCGGATTGACGAGGATTGAGAACAGGGCGCCGGCGACGACGAGGTCCTGTGCGACCGGCGGAAGCAGCTTGAGGCCGACGCCGAGCACCACGAGGATGAAGGAGAACTCGCCGATCTGGGCAAGGCTTGCGGCGATCGTCAGCGCGATCGTGCGCGGATAGCCGAAGGCCTTGACGATGAGATAGGCCGCGGCCGACTTGATGAAGATGATGGTGACGACGGTGGCGAGGATCGCCAGCGGCCGTTCGAGAAGATTGACCGGATCGAACAGCATGCCGACCGATACGAAGAAGAGAACCGCGAAGGCGTCGCGCAGCGGCAGGGTCTCCCGCGCGGCCTGCTGGCTGAGCTGCGATTCGGCCAGGACCATGCCGGCGAAGAAGGCGCCGAGCGCGAAGGACACGCCGAAGAGCTTCGCCGAGCCGTAAGCCACCCCGAGCGCGATGGCGAGCACCGACAGGCGGAACAGCTCGCGCGAGCCCGTATGCGCGACGTAATGCAGGATGAGCGGGATGACCTTGCGGCCCACGACGAGCATCAGCGCGATGAAGGCCGAGACCTTGACGGCGGTGACGCCGACGGCGGTCCATACCGCACCGATGCCGAGCGCGCGGGTCAGGTCCGGATCCACGTCGGCGGTCTGCGCCATGCCGCCGAGCACGCCGGCAAGCGGTGGCAGGAGCACCAGGGTCAGGACCATCACGAGATCCTCGACGATCAGCCACCCGACCGCGATGCGCCCCTTCTCCGTCTCCACCATGCGGCGCTCCTGCAGGGCGCGCAACAGGACGACCGTGCTGGCGACGGAAAGCGACAGGCCGAAGACGAAGCCGCTGCCGGCCGACCAGCCCATGGCAAGCCCGAGAAGCAGCCCGAAGAAGGTGGCGACGAGGATCTGGCCGATCGCGCCGGGAATGGCGATCGTGCGAACGGACAGGAGGTCTTTCAGGGAAAAATGCAGGCCGACCCCGAACATCAGCAGGATGACGCCGATCTCGGCCAGTTCGTTCGCCAGTTTCTGATCGGCGACGAAACCGGGCGTGAACGGCCCGATGCAGACGCCGGCCAGCAGATAACCGGCGATCGGCGGCAGGCGAAAGCGGTGTGCGACCAGCCCCGCCAAGAAGGCGAGACAGATACCGGCGACGAGGGTCGCGATCAGCGGTGTCGCATGGGGCAAACGCGTCTATCCTATTGCTTGGGAATTCAAGAGGATAGGGTAGGGCGGCCGCCCGGTTCGCGCAAGACGAAAATCCGTTCAGCCGTCGTTGCTGGCGTTGAGGTCCTCCGGCCGCGTGCCTTCGTCGTGCGCATGCGTGGCGAGCTGGGCCGCCCCCATCGCCTGGTAGAGGTTGAACAGCGCCTCGCTTGCGCGCGCAGCCAGCCGGAACCAATCGCTGTTGCCGGCGATGGCGGGGTGATGGAGCAACTGGTCGTCGACGAGGTCGAGCACGATGGAGGTCGTGTGCACCGCCTCATGGAAGCCGAAGGAACCGGAAGCGTACTGCGCAAGCAGTTCCGGCGGCGTCATGCCATGCTCTCCCGCCAGGATGTCGAGCTGTCTCAGCCGTTCGTCCTCGAGTTCGATGTCACTGCTTTCCAGCATGGTCGTCGCCCCTCTGTTGCCTCTTGGTATCAATAGTAGTCAAGCCGCACATGGCGGCGGATCAAAAGCAGCGAGCGATCCGGCTGGATGATGTACGTTTCGTCCACCTGCCTGCCCATCGTGTCGTAGAATGTGTGGCCGAGCGTGCTGCCGATCGGCGCTTTGGTGAGCTTCGTTCGAGGCTGGCCGCCATAGGTGATGCTGCCGGGAATGGGTTCGAGACGCCCGGCCTGCGCGGTGCAGGCGGCAAGGGCGAGGGCGGCAAGCAGGGGCACGAGGATTCGGATCATGGCAGGCTCCTTCCGGCGCAGTCTAGCAGATCGCGCGCAACGGGAAACGGGCGACCGAAGCCGCCCGTCATGAAGCTTCAGCCCTGGGGCGTCAGCGTCACCGATGTGCCGGTGGCCGCCAGGTTGAGCCCGATCTGGCCGCTGACGCTGATCGTCTGCAGGTGGATCGAGCCGGAGGTGCCGCCGATGAGTATGTTCGTGCCGACACCGACGCCGACGCTCGCTTCCGCGGTCGCCCCCTGGTAGAGGCCGCCGAGCGAGCCCTGATGGTAGCCGGCCGTCGGCGCGAAGACCGCCCAGACGATGCGGCCCTGGGTGGTGAAGCCGAGATCGACGCCCATCTTGCGGATCACGCCGCTATAGGAATCCCGCTCGCCGTTGGACGCCTTGAAGACGCAGTCGACGCTCTTTGCCGAACCGATCACGTAGCCGACGCCGCCGCCCACGTCGCAGGTCAGCATGCCGATCTTCACGCCATCGCGCGCGCCGCGGTCGATATAGACGGGCGCCTCCTCGCGGATCACCATGTCTGCGGCACCAGCGGTCGTCGCAAAAGCCTGCGCAAGGGTCAACGCGAGGATGGTTCCAAGCTTCTTGTTCATCTGTGCACTCCTTCTAGCTGGCACGATAATGGCGAATCCGGCGCATTGGTTCCCGGTCGCAACCGATCTCATGGCCAAGAACATGGCGGAGTGTGGGCACGCAGCCGCCCGCCGTCAGGCGGCGGGCGCGAACACCGGTTTTCCGGTCAGACATGGTTGATGGTGGGAAGGTGCGAGATCACCTCGTCGCGGCTCCTCTCGTCGAGCGTGGCGATGTGCTCGTTCCAGAACGCTTCGGCGAGGCGGCTTTCGTGCTCCCATTTCCGGGTGCTCATGAGATTGTCGTCGATCTTTGCCAGCCGTCCGCCACCGAGGCGGAGATATTCGGCGGCAAGCTTTGCAGCGGGTGTCTGTGTCATGGCCGACCTCCTCTGGATGACTGGACCGGAAACCGGCAAGCCCCAGGGATTGTTCCGCGCAACAAAAAAGGCCGGGGCGAAAACGCACCGACCTTCCTCATCATCGTCCTATCACCAGTGCCAGTACATCCGTGGTCAAGAGCAGCAGGCGATGACGGCAATTGCGAGCGGCAGAAAGCTTCCAGCGCTCATCAGCAATGCCGATGGACGTGATATAGGAGGCCATTGTGTCCAAAACAAGGGCAATGCCGAAAATCGCAAACCCCGCCGCCGCACCCGGCGTTGACGCGCCGGGCAAAGCTGCTAAAAAGCCGCATCGCTCAAGGGGCGAGCCCGGCCCCGAGCCGGCGCTGCCCCTTGCTCCGTGGAAGAGTGGCCGAGCGGTTTAAGGCACCGGTCTTGAAAACCGGCGTAGGCGAGAGTCTACCGTGGGTTCGAATCCCACCTCTTCCGCCAAACACCGCCGATTGCCGCACAAATTCACGGGCATCTCCTTAATTATCAAACAGATAGCTGGTTGCTAGGCAGTTGATCTAAGGGGACAGGTTCTCGCACGCCCTACCACGTAGGATAGTCGTCCCGTTAGAGCCGCCGATCATACGCTATTGCCCCCGTTTTTCCGTGGGTGAACAAGCTTTGGGCATGCTGAATGTTCCCTTATTGTTCATGGTGGAGTACACTTGCTAAGCTGCGTAAAGATTCGAGCGTTGTCGGCAGATTACGTGTTGACCAGCGTGAGAAAGGCCAAGTAGGGCAAATGTTGCAATCATCACCTTTCTGGATGCCAATTTGAGCAAAGCGTCAAAGCAGCCGAAGGCTACATCGACCGAGATCACCGGGGGAGCGGGCTTCACTTACGAAGATACCGTTGTAGCCTACTACCTGTCCGCGCTCCTCCGAGAAGAAGGTGCTGCTCTCCAGAAAGGCGTTGTAAAGAGTGTTGCCGTACAGCAAAGCGGCCACGACCGTCCGATGGACGATATGACCATCGAGTTCGAGGACCAGGGAACGCTCGTAAACCTCGATCTTCAAGTTAAGACCGGTCTTTCCATCAGTAGCCGGAACACGGCCTTTATGGATGTCGTCACCCGCGCTTTGAAGACCCGCGCAGAGGACGGCTTTCAGCCTGACCGTGGCGCATATGGTTTGCAGTGGAGCGCATAGCAGTCGCCGGTCTGCAAACGTTGAAGCGGCTGATCGAATGGGCCAAGGCGAGTCCTGACGCTGGACACTTTGAGCGGCGCTTTCAGCCCGGGGGCGCAGCGGCGAAACCCGAGCGCGAGATGCGCGACGATCTCAAACCACTGATCGACGCGAAAACGGCTGAAGAGGAATGGGCTTTCTATCGGCAGTTCGTCGGTGAGCGGTTTGACGGGCTAAACGAGGGCGGCGCACTCAGAGCTGAAGTCATCAACCGGCTTCAGGAGTTGGTCGCTAGCAACGAAGATGGCCAGAGCACCCTTCTGTTCGACCGTTTGTGCCGAATTGTACGCGACGGCGCGGGAGCCGCGCGTAAGTGGACCCGGGCCTCTCTCCTCGACCAGCTGCGCGGTGGAGTGCGGCTGAAGGTGACGCCAAACTATCGCGTCGACATCGGCATTATCGAACAATTCTCGGCCGACGGTATCGCCGACATCATCGACGACATTGAAGGCTTCCAGGTCGAGCGTCCCGCGTTACGCGACAAGATTTCCGAGACACTCAGGACGCATCGCGTCGTTAACATCAGCGGCTTGCCAGGCTGCGGGAAGTCCGTGGTCCTCCGCCGCGTCGCCTCCGAAGCTCACCGGCGCGGACCGATCATCTTCCTCAAGTCCGATCGCCTCTCGGGCAAAAGTTGGCTTGAGTTCGCGGCGAAGCTGGGACTCCGGCATCGAAAAGCTGACGAGTTGTTGGCCGAGATCGCAGCGATCGGTTCGTCTGTTCTCTACATCGACGGTATTGACCGCATTAACCCAGACCAAAAGCGCGTCATCCTCGACATACTGCACGCGATCGAGAGCAATCCGGCGCTCCACGGATGGCAGGTGTTGGCCTCGTCCCGCGATCAGGGGCTCGAGACGTACCGTGCTTGGTTCCCGCCATCGTTCTACAAGGGCTCAGCGATCGGTGATGTACAGGTAGAGCCGTTCAACGAAACCGAAGCGGAGGCGTTGGCAAAGGAAAAACCCGGGTTGCGTCGCCTGCTGATGGGAACGCCAGCCGTCCAAGACATTGCGCGAAGACCGTTCTTTGCGGCGGTACTGGCGCGGAGCTTTCAGGACGACGCGGCCGAGCCCCAAACCGAAACCGACCTTATCAACGCTTGGTGGGCGCGGGCCGGTCATGACGCACCGCCGAGCACGGCACCCCAGCGCCAACGCGCCCTTCTGGACCTTGCCGAGAAGGGCGTCAGCAACTTGGGGAAAAGCATCCCCGCGCGACACTTGTCGTCGCCAACCTTTGAGCACGTCGCCGCACTGAAGGGCGATCTTGTTGTCCGAGGTCACGACGGCGACGCCTCGTTCTCATTCACCCATGACATCTTTTTTGAATGGGTCTTCTTCCGGCTCCTCATCGACCTTGGGAGTGAATGGATACAGGGCATCGCTCGGGCTGGCGAACCGCCACTGCTGGGCCGTGTTATCGGACTTTTGGCGCAACACTCTCTGACATCGCAGGGCAAGTGGTCGGCGGGTTACATGGCACTCGAAGGATCGCCTCTGCGGCCACAGTGGCGCCGAGAGTGGTTGACCGCTCCCATGTTCACAAGCGCGTTCGCCGACGCGCAGAAGGAGTTCACAGATTTTGTCTCATCGAACGATTTCGCCCTGCTGGAAAAGGCACTGGTCTGGTTTCAGGCGCAGCATACCATCCCAAGTCCGATGGTCCTCGGTCAAACTGACACTGAACGCGAGGGTTTCGAACGCATCCGTCTGGCCGAACTGCTTAGCTGGCCCTCAGACTTCGAAAGCTGGGGACGCTTTCTGGACTGGCTCATCACCCTTGCCCCTAGCGTTCCGGTTCGGCTCATACCGAACATCGTGGAAGTTTTTTCCGTTTGGCAGAACGCGTTGTCTGACCTACGCAATCCCAGGTCCAAGGCGATCGTCGAGCGTTGCAGCCAGTGGCTAATTGAGTTGGAGGAAGCGGTTTACCAAGATCGGCTGACATTCGACCACAGTAAGTGGGACGCGCTCGGGCGCGATGCGTTGAAGCAGTTTGCAACGTCCCTCCGTATTGTGATCCTGCGCGCAGCGCGGGCCTACCCGACGCCCGCGAACGCTCTGCTCGATCGCGCCATCGCCAACCAAAAGATGCGCGAAAAGGCCTATCCGGACCTGATGGCTCTTTCATGGATGATGGCAGAGGTCTCGCCCGAGAAACTGGCAGACGTCGCTAAAGCAGAGCTGTCCGAGGAGCTGCCACAGGACAAGGCGGACCGAAAGGCGAAACAACAACGAGAAAGGGGCGAGCGCCTGCGCCGCATTCGCGCGAAGCCGGAAAGCGAACGCACCGACGATGAAAAAAGGGCGCTACAGCATTTCCATTTGCCGATATCGAGCGATAGCGAGTTCGAAGACGACGTGGGGATCGACCGCCACCATAACTATTACTATCCCGTTTCGGCCTTGCACGAGCCGTTTGCCAGCCTCTTCGTCAAGAAGTCAGATGTCGCCGTCCAACTGGTTCGCGATTTGGCTAACCATGCAACCACGGGTTGGCGTCAGTTTCGCAAACTTTCCCGCCGTCGCCCTGGCACACCGATTCCGATCACGGTGACTTTCCCGTGGGGCGCCCAGCAGTTTTGGGGAGATTGGCCGGGGTACAACTGGCATCTCGGTCAGCTCGGTCCACAGCCACTTGAGTGCGCTTTTTTGGCGATGAGCTACTGGGCTTTTCGCGAAATCGAGGACGGGCGGTCCGTAGACGAAGTGATCCGCCTCGTTGTCGAGGGTAATGAAAGCGTCGCCGCGGCGGGCTTGGGTCTCGTCCTCGCCATCGAGACATTCCACATCTCCGAGGTTATGCTCGCTCTCGTGACGTGCCTGCGTCTCTGGCGGTACGATATTGAGCGTATGCGGCAAGAGCTGATGCGGAATGTCGACCTGTTAGGGTTCGGGGCCCTCTCGCAGCTGACCGGCGAAAAAGCAAAAGCGAAGGAATACATCGACAAGCGCGTGAGCCGCTCGCGCGACGTGAAACAGCTCGCGATGCAGTTTGCCATCAACGCAGATGACACATTGCGGGAGCGATTCAAGCAAGCGCTTGAGCGCTTCCCATTTGATCTGCCTTACGAGCTGGAAGAACACAGTTCTGACCCGAACGCCACGGCCGCACTGACGGAATGGGCAAAGGAATACGCTGCGCTTGCAGTTCCTGAGAACTATCAGGGCTACCGAACCGCAGATGACCAGATTCTGGTGGCGTATCAGCCACCGCTCAGGCCCGAGGCCATCGAGCGAGGCGAGAGTGCCCGCATTTATCTTCTCCAGACCAGCTACCTTGCGTGGGCCATGAAGTCGCTTCGCGAGTTCAAACTCGCGCCGGACAAAACGCTTGTAGAGGCTGCTGCATTGGCGCGGCCGCTGTTCAATCCGTCGCTCTTCATAGAGCGGTTAGACGTTGAGGACCACAGGCCTCAAAGCTTGGTCGCCGCTGTGGCGGCTTGCGTCGTGTGTTACGGCGACAAGACTTCTGAGGACTATGCGTGGGCGCTAGATGTCCTCGCCAAAGTCGACGGGATGCGCGAGCCTACGGGGTTCTTCCACGGCTCGCAAATTGCGTGGCACCCAGCAATCCAGCTAGTCTATGCGTTGCTGCACCTGCGCCGCACGGAACCCGGCGATCTCGATCCAGCTCGCCGCCTACTGCGACTGACCCAGTACACCCACGAGGGTACTTCAGAGTTCGCCTTTGCGGCTCTACTCGCCGATCCCGCCCTTCAGGTGTCGTGGACGGCGGCGCAACTCGCCCTCGATCTCGCACACTACTATCGGCCGATCACCACCGCCACCGGCGACCGGGACAGCAAAGCCGCGATCAAGGCAGCGAAGAAGGCGTTAGACAGGGCCGCACGAGGACTTACCGCTAAAGCTCCCAAGCCATTTCCACCACTACCGCCTGCTTGGGTCCCGCAGGAGGCTGGTGAGATCTACGACGGCGACGAAGGTCATTGGCGGGAGCCCGATCCGCTATTCGACCCGCAGAGCGCAGAGAAAAAGCTGCGCAACTTTCCAATTGAACAATGGTGTGGGTCGCCAACCTTTAAGCCCCTCACGCTTGAACTCCTACGTGCGCTGGTGAGATGGACGGCAGAACGACTAAATCCGCCCGGCGCCGGCCCCGGTCGCCGCCGCGACCGGGCGGCGGACCTTATTCAATGGAATGACGCCCTCGGCGATCTGCTTGCACGAGCCGCGCCGTTCTTCGAAACAGCTTTGGTCATTGAGGAGTTTTTGTCGCCGTTCATTAGCGGCAACGACGCGCTCGATGTCGTCGCGGAGTTTGCGGACAAGACTGTTACGCGCCATATCCTCGATTCGGCGGAGATTCCGCCCGGCACGTTAGAGATACTGGCGGTTTGCGTTGACCGTGTCGTCAGTGATCCCACGTTCCGTTCGGGCGGTTACCGAGCCGGCGAGCTATCCGGCCGAGAATTGTCGCAGCTCGTCGACGCGTTGCTAATGGTCGCCATCAAGCAGGCGAATGGAGCGGCTCGTTTCGTAAACGGCGATTGGTCCGAGATTGGCATCGTGATGCCGCTCGTTACACGGCTGATCTCGGCCGTTGGGTGGTCAGCCGATGTGATGTCGAAGTTCCTGCTGCTTTGCGAACGCGCTGGAGCCGCCTATCCGCTCGACGATTTCATCGTGCAAACGAACGCAGTTCTAGCAAAAATCGAGAATGCGAAAGGCAATTGGGTAGGCACAAGCCTCGCGGCACGTACAGCGGGAACGGTACAGCGCTTGGCTGATGCGAATTTTCCGCTTCGTGCCGATCAGGCTCAGGGCCTGCTCCGCATTCTCGACGCGCTGATCGACCTTGGTGACCGTCGCAGCGCTGCCCTTGAACAGACAGAAGTATTCAAGAGCGTCCAGATTCCAGTGTCGGCGATGGCACAGTAGTGAATCTCTGACATAGGCCGAAACAAACCGCCGATTGCCGCACGGAAGGTGAGATCGATCTTCTTGCGGTTTCATGATGTTAGCAACAGCTTTGAAGATTCAATCGGGAGGGCTATAGAGTAGATGTCGTGCCCATCAGGTTCCCGCACGGCCCGCCAAACACCGCCGATTGCCCTCTATGGCGCGATATTGCCGCGGATCACTGCACCACCACCCGCGACGGCGAAAACCGCCGATTCGACGCTGCAGCCCGATATATCTTGAAGTTCAGCACCGGCCGCTTCCGACCTCATTGCGGTCGTTTCTTACGACTTCACCAATGCCTGAAAGCGGCAGCCCCCGCGTAACCTATCTGCCGACGATCTTCTCTGTTTGGCGGAAGGCGCGCGGGCTGAACCCAATGGCGCTACGAAACATGTAGGTGAAGGCGCTTGGCGACTGGTATCCTAGATCGAGCGCTACCGAGCTGATTTTCTTGCCGGCGGCAAGCTGGGAGACGGCGTGAAGAATGCGGATTTGCCTCAACCAGCGCGAAGGCGGCATTCCTGTTTCGGTTATGAAAAGCCGCTCGATTGTCTTGCGGCTGGCCGAAGCGCCAATGAACCATTCGTCGATAGAAGCAATCGAGCCCGGATCATCTATCGCGGCCTGCGCGAGTCCGGAAATGCGCTTGTCCTGCGGCATCGCAATTGAAAGCGGGATGTCTCTGGCAGCCAGAATTTCATGAAAAAGCAGGTCGTATAACGCGGCCTCATGTGGCTTTGTAAGACCGGAGGACTCGCTGTCCGGGATAACGCCCATCAAGGCTTGAAGAAGCGGCGTCATCTGAACGATACGAGCCTCTGTTCCGAGCCTGTCTGCTTCTGCGCGGTTCACGTCGACATAGATGATCTCATTGCTCGATACATAGCGGAGCCAATGTTCAACATCAGGCGGTATCCACACAGCCATGGCCGGATTGAGAAGGAGAATCCGGTCGCGTGTGCCAACATACATCGATCCGCGAATGGCAGAAAAGAACTGCCCGAAATCGTGTGCATGCCAGCCGACGTCCCGACCTGCCTCCTGGCTTTCAATGTCGCGAATATATCGGGGCCTTGTTGCACCGGGCATCGTAGCGGAACCAAATGTCAGTTTGACGAAATCTAGATATAAATAGATCAATCATCGACAGAAAGACAGAACACCATCCCTTATTCTGACCGTGCGCTCGGACAGTGAAGGGACAGCGTCAGCCATGGTCGCAACGAGAACACAGCAGGACGCGGTGCCGGATTGGGCCGCCATCGTGATCGTCATATTGAGCGTGACAGCCTTTGCAGTCGCTCAGGGCCTCACTTTTCCGCTCATTTCCCTTGTGCTTGAAGCAAAGGGCGTGGCCGGAAGTCTGATCGGTCTGAATGCCGCCGCTTACGCGGCCGGCGCGATAGTGTCTGTTGTCACAATAGATCAACTCACCGCAAGGGTCCGGGGCAACCGCCTGATCGTCGCGGCCTTGTTTGGCTGCTCTATCGGCCTCGCGGCGTTTGCCATGACTGACTGTCTGCCAATCTGGTTCATTGCCCGTTTCGCTGTCGGCTTTTGTGCGAGCTTGATCTCGATCCTAAGCGGAGCATGGCTGAACACCGCGACCCCCGACCGCATACGCGGACGCATTTCCGGCTTCTATGGAACCGGCATGTGTGCGGGATTTGCAGCCGGCCCGTTGGCCATTCCGCTTCTAGGCACGACCAATGGTTCTGCCTTTGCGTTGGTGTCCGGCTATATCGCATCGATTGGTCTTGCTTGCACAGTCTTTAACGGCGGCACCCGCACAGTGCCAGAACGCGCGCCAGCAGGCGCATTGCTGCGCTTTATCGGCGCCGCGCCCATTCTGGTGCTCATAGAGCTGGCCTTCGGCTTTGCTGATATTGCTGCGATATCCGGTATGGCCGTCTACTTCGTTCGTGTGGGCCACTCAGAGGCGTTCACGGCCTACGCGATCACTGTGCTGTCGCTTCCCACAGCTTTTGCCCAGCCGGTAGTGGGATGGTTGTTAGACAAGACTTCGCGCGCCGGGGTGACGATCGGCTGCGGCCTTCTGGGGGCGGTCGCATTCCTGATCATTCCATTCCTTCAGTCCGAAGCAGCCATTTTGATAGTATTCGCTGCCATCGGCATTGCAACATTTGCTCTGAGCACTTGCGCCCTCACAATTCTGGGCGAGCGTTTCGACGGCGGAATGCTGATAGCCGGAACCGCCAGCTTCTCACTGGCCTACTCCATCGGCAGCGCAATGGGATCGACTGGCACGGGTTTTCTTCTGGATTGGATTTCGCCAAGTGCTGTCCCGACAAGCGTCGGCTTGGGCCTGCTTGCTTTCACGATACTGGTTCTGTTCAAGCGCCCGTGATTTCTCGACCTGTGCTAAAGTCAGCTAACCAACGATTTCGCACAAAACCGGACAGTCTCCATTCACCCCGACCCGGTCATTCGCAGCGGCTGACCAATGGCGACAGCAAAAGGCGGACTTGGGGCGCAAACCTGCCGCCAAATGCACGATATCGCCGCCGTTTTTATACGCAAGCGCCGCCGAAAACCGCCGACCGCTGCATAGCGTTAAATATCTGCATAATTGTCAAAGGCTTATCACCATTTCATAGTGCTCAGCTTCGTCGGGCGCTGCCCGCCAAATGCCGCCGATTGCCGTTGGGCGAACCGAAGCGGTGAGTTGCGTGATCAGGCAGGAACATAGGTCAACCTGATCACGTCCGCACCGATCCGCTCGCTGGCCGCGAGGCGGAGGGGCGGGCGGGGGGCGGCGAAGAAAGGCTTGCCGCGGCCGAGCACGACGGGGTGGATGTAGAGACGATACTCGTCGACAAGGCCGAGGTCGGTGAGGCTCCGGGCCAGATCCGGGCCGGAAACTGAAATCTCCCCGGAGAGGCGGGTCTTCAATTCGCCCATGACCGTCGCAAGGTCACCCTCGACAAGGGTGGCGTTGGGGCCGACCGCTTGCAACGAGCGCGATACGACCCATTTCGCATGGCCCCGCCACGCCGCCGCGAATTCCTGTTCCCGCGCGGTCCATTCCGGATGGTCGTCGTCCCAGTAGCGCATGACCTCGTACATGCGGCGGCCGTAAACGCTGGCCGTGAGGCCGCGCACCTGTTCCGTCCAGTGGTGAAAGAGCGGGGGATCCGGCGCGAACTCCTCATGGTCGACATAGCCGTCCAGCGACAGGTTCATTGCAAAGACGATCCGCGCCATATGCTGGTCTCCGGCATGTTTCTCGGGCTTGCCGCCTTCAAGGCAGGCGGTCCGACATTTCGGGCGGGATCAAAGATCCGTCACTCTTCGGCACTGCCGGCTGCTCGGCCTCGATGAACAGCACGCTGACGACGAGAGCGGCCAGGAGGCCGAGCAGGATCAGAAAAAGCAGGCCCGATTTGTCCATAGGACGACTGTAGCACGCAATGCGATGAAATCGAGGCACGGGCGCGCTGCCTTCGCACTGCCCCGGGCGGATACTGGGAACGCCGCGCGGCCACTCGGTGAACGCCGGGAGCGGCACCGCCTGTGCCGATCATGCGGCCTTCTTCCTGCGCAGCGAGATGAAGGTGAGCGCGCCGGCAGCGACACCGTACAGCACCCACTTGAAGGGCAGGACGTCGGCGATCTCGCTGCGGATCGGCCGGACTGCAACCGTGCCCGGCGCGGATTGGTAGCCCGCATCCCCACCGGCCTTCGCCTCGGCGATCTGCTCCGGGGAGACCACCCATTCGGCTCCCTTCCACTTGTCGTAGGCCATGGCGCCCCCGCCGACGATCACGGCGACAGCGGCGGAAGCAATGAGGTTGCGCATGTTGGACATCCTTGATTTTCCTGCATATTTCGAGGCGCGCAAAATAGGCAGGCAATCGGGCGGAGGCAAGCACGAGGGGCTGGCCATCTGTGGACGGACGGCAGGGGCCGGTGATCTTGCGCGTCAAGCAGGATCAGGCGCGATGCGGGGCTCGGCTGTCTCCTTACGACACAGGCGAGGGCGCTTTGGCAAACCCCCGGGGCAACTTTTCCGGACTTGTTCCAGACGCAATGTGGTCCTAAGCTTCAGCCACACCCGAAAGCAATATTGCCGGCTGGATGTGGATCAAGGGGAGGCAGCAATGGATGTGCTTCGAGACCCTACGCATATCGGCATGTTCGAACCTCAGGACCTCGATATCCTGAAAGGCGTGTTCACGCGTCTGACGACCGCCGGGCCTCCGGCCTTCGATGAAGCCCGGGCGCGCTCGCTCGCCCGGTCGATCATAACGCTTTACCGGCACGGCGTGCGCGACCCCAACCAGCTCTTCGACGTCCTGCAGGACGACGCATCCTGATTGACAAACATGATGGTAGATCGAGCGCCTGCCTTCATCCGGCGGGCGTATTAACCATGCGGAAACCATAACGCATTGATCTTTATGCCCCGGCGCCGCACACGCTCGCAATTTTGCCATCTTGTTGGCATGATTAACGCACTGTTATTTACTGAGTGGCATTGACCGTCGACTTGCAGGGGCAAGGCAGTCGGCTGGTAAACCGTCGGGGACAATAGCGGCGTGGGACATCATAACTTGAAGAAGAATGCGAACCGTCTTGGCACGAGCCTCCGGTTCATCGCAATTCCGCTGGTCTGCGCAGGGCTCGCTGCCTGTGCGACGACGACGGCCGCCCCCAAGAAGAAGGTCCGCGGCAAGGAATTCTTCGCCGAATCCGAATATGGCGTGAAGGCGAGCCCGCGCGTCGTCCAGGACGGCCAGCCCGTGCCGAAGGGCGGCGGGCGCTACCAGCTCGGCAAGGCCTATCAGGTTCGCGGCAAGTGGTACGAGCCGAAGGAAGAACCGGGCTACAGCAAGACCGGCCTTGCCTCCTGGTACGGCTCCGCCTTCCACGGGCGCAAGACGGCGAACGGCGAGGTCTACGACAGCTATCACCTTTCCGCCGCTCATCCGACCTTCCCGCTGCCGAGCTATGCCCGCGTCACCAATCTGGAGAATGGCACGTCCGTCGTCGTGCGCGTCAACGACCGCGGCCCGTTCCACGAGAACCGCGTGATCGACGTTTCCTCCAAGACGGCCGATCTGCTCGACATGAAGCGCACCGGCACCGCCAAGGTGCGCGTGCAATATGTCGGCAAGGCGCCCCTTGAGGGCAACGACATGCCCTATCTGATGGCGTCCTACGTGCCGAAGGGATCGCGCATTCCGGCGGTCGATCCGGGAGGCCAGATCGCCACCGGTGTCATGGTGGCTTCCGCCGATCCGCGCGCGCTGCCGGGCACGGGTGAGGGCACGCTCTCCCTGCCGCAGACGAGCACGATGACGGCGCTCGCCAAGACCGCGCCCGAAAGCGGCGCCTTCCAGGTCATGGACCAGTTCGTCCTCCTGCCGGAAATCGGCCCGATGCCGACGGAGCGGCCGAATTTCGGCGCCGAGCCCTCCGGCGTCAGCTATGCCGCCGCCTATGCGGACGAGCGCGTGCGGGATGCCTCGGGCGCCTTCGATGCCATCCTGAACCTCGACGGCCGGTTGACCCCGCTTTCCGAACTGGCCGGCAACGCCGGCTGAGAGGCGGGCCGATAACCCGCCGCCGCAAAGCCGTTTGCGCAATGCGCACGGCTGTGTGAGTGTGGCGACATCCGGAGTCGCCATGCATCGCCGCCTCATTGCCTGCCTTGTTCTCTTCCTGTCCCTGACGGCGGTTGCGCGCGCCCAGTCGCCGGCGCCGCAGGCCGGTTTCGACGTGAAGGCCAGGCAGGTCTACATGATCGAGGCACAGACCGGCACGGTGCTTTTCGCCCGCGCGGAGGACGAGGTGGTGCCTGCCGCCTCCCTCGCCAAGCTGATGACCGCCGCAACGGTGTTCAAGGCGCTTTCCGGCGGCGAGATCACCCTGGAGACGCAGTATCCCGTCACCGAACACGCCTGGCGGACGGGCGGCGCGCCATCGCGCACCTCCACCATGTTCGCCGCGCTGAAATCGAACGTGCGCGTCGAGGACCTCATCCGCGGCGTCACCGTCCAGTTCGCCAACGACGCCTGCATCATCCTTGCGGAAGGCATCGCTGGTTCGGAGGGTGCCTTCGTCGAACGGATGACGAAGGAGGCGCGGGCGCTGGGGTTGGAGAAATCCACCTTCGCCAACGCCACCGGCCTGCCGGACCCCGGCAACAAGGTGACGATGCGCGAGATGGTGACGCTCGCCCGCCATCTGGAGACGACCTATCCGGGCTACATGCATTATTATCTCGAACCCGAATTCGAGTGGAACAAGATCAGGCAGCGCAACCGCAATCCGCTTCTTGCCCTCAATATCGGCGTGACCGGCTTCGTCACCGGCTTTTCGGAGGAGGGCGGCTATTCCATCGTCGCGGCGGTCAACCGCGACGGCAAGCACATGCTGCTGGCCATGGGCGGCATGGAGAGCGACAAGATGCGTACGGAGGAGACCCGCCGCATCGTCGAATGGGCGCTGTCCTCCTTTGAGCGGCGCACGCTCTTCAAGCAGGGCGAGATGATCGCGGAGGCGAGCGTCTATGGCGGCGACGCCTCCACCGTGCCGCTGGTCGCCGGCGACGAGGTGGACGTGTTCCTGCCGAAGGACAATTCGCAGCGCCTCGTCGCCCGCGTCGTCTACACCTGGCCGGTCCGCGCGCCCGTCGAGCCCGACGCGGCGGTGGGTACGCTGAAGATCTGGAACGACAAGCAGCTCCTGCGCGAGGTGCCGGTGAAGACCGCCGGCAAGGTGGGTGTCGGCCCGCTACGAACGCGAGCGCTGGATGCGCTGATCGAGCTGTTCTTCTTCTGGATTTGACGGGGCGGGGCGGGGGAAAAGCGTTTCGTCCGCCGGGAACATGGGTTAGTAGTGTCCGACTCGCCTCCGCCTCGCCGGAAATCGTCAAATGGCCGCCGCGGCGGCCGCTGGAACGGAAATAGGATTTGTCTGCCGCACCCGGTTTGTTTGTCACGTTCGAAGGCGGCGAAGGCGCCGGAAAGTCGACGCAGATCCGGCTTCTGGCAAACGCCCTGCGCGCACGCGGCCTGACGGTGCTGGTGACGCGCGAACCGGGCGGCTCCAAGGGCGCCGAAGCGGTGCGCCACGTCCTTCTTTCCGGCGCGGCCGAGGCCTACGGCATCCGCATGGAGGCGATCCTTTTCGCCGCCGCGCGCAGCGACCATGTCGAGCAGGTCATCCGCCCGGCGCTTGCCGCGGGCACCGTCGTGCTCTGCGACCGCTTCATGGATTCCTCGCGCGTCTACCAGGGCATCACCGGCAATCTGGAGCAGGCCTTCGTCGAGGCGCTGGAGCGCGTGGCGGTCAACGGCGTCGTGCCCGATTGCACCATCATCTTCGACCTTCCCGCCGCCATCGGCCTCGAACGCGCCCGCCGGCGCGCCGCAGGGCCGGACGAGCAGCCCGACCGGTTCGAGAAGGAAGAGCTGGAAACGCACGAGAAGCGCCGCGAGGCCTTCCTCGACATCGCCGAGCGCGAGCCGCTGCGCTGCCGCGTGATCGACGCCACCAGGACGCAGGAGGAGATCGCCGCCGAGGTGCTCGCCATCGTCGAGCCGCTTCTCCCGATCACCGCGCATGGCCGGCAGGACCCGGAGCGAGTCTCGTGAGCGACGAACGTCCCGGCATCCTCGACGGCGCGGTGCATCCCGGCGAGCAGACGAAGCTCTTCGGCCATGCCGCGGCGGAAGATTTCCTGGCGCGCTCCTATCGCTCCGGCAAGGGCCATCACGCGATCCTCATCGAAGGGCCGGAAGGCATCGGCAAGGCGACGCTCGCCTTCCGCTTCGCCAACCATGTGCTGCACCATCCCGAGCCCGCGGAGGCGCCCGAGGCGATCGCCGACCCGTCGCCCGCATCGCCCGTCACCCGCCAGCTCGCCTCCGGCGCCTCGCACAACCTGCTGCATCTCACCCGGCCGGTCGACGAGAAGACCGGCAAGGTGAAGTCGGCGATCACCGTGGACGAGGTGCGCAGGGCCGGCAAGTTCCTGGCGCAGACCTCGGGCACCGGCAACTGGCGCATCGTCATCATCGATCCGGCCGACGACCTCAACCGCAACGCCGCCAACGCCATCCTGAAGATCCTCGAAGAGCCGCCGAAGCGCTCGCTCTTCCTCGTCCTGACCCATGCGCCCGGCAAGCTGCTGCCGACCATCCGCTCGCGCTGCCTGCCGCTCTCGCTCTCGCCGCTGTCGGAAAACGATCTCGCCGCGGCGCTGGACAGCCTCGGCACCACGCTGACCGGCGGGCGGGCAGGGGATGTCCTCTCTGCGGCCCATGGCAGCGTCTCCGAGGCGCTGAAGCTCGTGAACTATGGCGGCTTCGACATTGTCGAGGCCTTCCGTGCCATTGTCGCGGGCCAGGCGGAACCGCCGCGCCGCGACGTGCACAAGCTCGCCGACGTGCTGTCGGCAAAGGACAGCGACACCGTCTTCTCGTTCTTCTGCCAGCACGCCGCCGACTTCGTGACGGACGCCGCGCGCAAGGCCGCGCTTTCAGGCGACATCGCCCGCGCCGACCGTCTCGCGCAGCTTTCCTCGCAGCTCGGCGAGCGAATGGCCATCGCCCAGGCCTACAATCTCGACCGCAAGCAGACGATCATCAGCGTGCTCGACGACATCCGGGCCGCGCTCTAGGTCAAAGCCGAAACTTGCTGTTTCCCTCTGCGCCCGCATGGTCTAATACCTTGCGGCATTGCACAACCGAAGACAGAACGCACCCCCGATGACCGATACGTCCCGCTTCTACATCACGACCGCCATTTCCTATCCGAACGGCAAGCCGCATATCGGCCATGCCTACGAGCTGATCGCCACGGATGCCATGGCGCGCTACCAGAGGCTCGACGGGCGCGATGTCTTCTTCCTGACCGGGACGGACGAACACGGCCAGAAGATGCAGCAGACGGCACGCAGGGAAGGCATTTCCGCACGCGAACTCGCCGACAGGAATTCGAAAGAATTCAGGGATATGGCTGTTCTTCTTAATGCATCGAACGATGATTTCATCCGCACGACCGAGGCGCGCCACTACGAGGCCTGCGCCGAGATCTGGCGCCGCATGGCGGAAAATGGCGACATCTACAAGGGCGGCTATGCCGGCTGGTACTCGGTGCGCGACGAGGCCTATTACCAGGAGAGCGAGACGGAGCTGCGCGCCGACGGCGTGCGCTATGGTCCGCAGGGCAC
Source organism: Shinella sp. PSBB067 (assembly GCF_016839145.1). Lineage (NCBI taxonomy): Bacteria > Pseudomonadati > Pseudomonadota > Alphaproteobacteria > Hyphomicrobiales > Rhizobiaceae > Shinella > Shinella sp. PSBB067. The sequence goes on from NZ_CP069303.1 coordinate 1,384,681, forward strand.
GCCCGTCGAATGGGTGGAGGAGGAAAGCTATTTCTTCCGCCTGTCCGCCTATCAGGAGAAGCTCCTGAAGCACTACGAGGACAACCCGGACTTCATCGGTCCGGCCGAGCGGCGCAACGAGGTGATCTCCTTCGTGAAATCCGGCCTCAAGGATCTGTCGGTCTCGCGCACCACCTTCGACTGGGGCATTCCGGTTCCCGGCGACCCGGCGCATGTCATGTATGTCTGGGTCGATGCGCTGACGAACTACATCACCGCGACCGGCTATCTCACCGATCCGGAAGGCGCCCGGGCAAAATACTGGCCGGCGAACATCCACATCATCGGCAAGGACATCATCCGTTTCCACGCGGTCTATTGGCCCGCCTTCCTGATGTCGGCCGGCGTGCCGCTGCCGGGCCGCGTCTTCGCCCACGGCTTCCTGCTCAACAAGGGCGAGAAGATGTCGAAGTCCCTCGGCAACGTGGTGGACCCGGTCAACCTCGTGAACCATTTCGGCCTCGACCAGATCCGCTATTTCTTCCTGCGCGAAGTCTCCTTCGGCCAGGACGGCAGCTATAGCGAGGAGGGGATCGCGACCCGCATCAACTCCGACCTTGCCAACGGCATCGGCAACCTCGCCAGCCGCTCGCTGTCGATGATCGTCAAGAACTGCGGCGGCAGGGTTCCGGAATGCGGCGAACTCAACGACGCGGACCGCGCGATGCTCGCCTCCGTCGATGCCCTTCATGCGATCACCCGCGAAGAGATGGGCAGGCAGCAGATCCACAGGGCGCTGGCCGCGATCATCGCCGTCGTCTCGGAAGCCGACCGCTACTTTGCCGGCGAGGCGCCCTGGGCGCTGAAGAAGACGGATCCGGGGCGCATGGGCACGGTGCTCTATGTCACGGCGGAAGTGGTGCGCCAGATCGCGATCCTGCTTCAGCCCTTCATGCCGCAGTCCGCCGGCAAGCTGCTCGATCTCGTCGCCGCACCGGCCGACAAGCGCGACTTCGGCGCGCTCGGCGAGGCGGGCCGTCTCGTCAGCGGCACGCCGCTGGAAGCGCCGACCCCGGTCTTCCCGCGTTACGTGGCGCCCGAAGGGTGAGCCTGCAATGCTGATCGATACCCATTGCCATCTGGATTTTCCCGACTTTTCGGCCGAGCGCGACGATATCGTCGCGCGGGCGCACGCGGCCGGCGTGAAGCAGATGATCACCATCTCGACGCGGGTCCGGAAGTTTCCGGAGATCCTGGCGATCGCCGAAACGTATCCCTCGGTCTTCTGCTCGGTCGGCACGCATCCGCACAATGCGGACGAGGAGCTCGACATTCCGGTCTCCGAGCTGGTCGAACTGTCGCAGCACCCGCGCGTGGTGGCGATCGGCGAGGCGGGGCTCGACTACTTCTACGACAACGCGCCGCGCGACGCACAGGCCATCGGCCTCGTCAACCATATCGCCGCCGCGCGCGAGACGGGCCTGCCGCTCGTCATCCACAGCCGCGCGGCGGACGAGGACATGGCTGCGATCCTGACCGAAGAAACGGGGAAGGGGGCGTTTCCTTTCCTGCTGCACTGCTTCTCCTCCGGGCCGGAACTGGCGCGCGTCGGCGTCGCGCTCGGCGGCTACGTCTCCTTCTCCGGCATCCTGACCTTCCCGAAATCGGAAGAGCTGCGCGAGATCGCGAAGACCGTGCCGCTGGAGCGCATGCTGGTGGAGACGGACGCGCCCTATCTCGCGCCCAAACCCTTCCGCGGCAAGCGCAACGAGCCGGCCTATGTGGCGCACACGGCGGCCGTTCTCGCGCAGACCGTCGGTGTCGGCGTCGAGGAGATCGCCCGCATCACCACCGAGAACGCTTTCCGCATCTTCTCGAAGATGCCGCGGGTGTAGCCGTGGCCTATACGCGTCGCTTCACCATCCTCGGCTGCGGCTCGTCTCCCGGCGTGCCCCGCATCACCGGTGACTGGGGCGCCTGCGATCGCGCCAATCCGAAGAACCGCCGCACCCGCGCCGCCTTCCTCGTCGAGCAGTTCGGCCCCGAGGGCAAGACGACGGTCGTCATCGACACCGGCCCGGATTTCCGCACGCAGATGATCGCCGCCGGTGTCGAGAGCATCGACGCGGTGCTCTATACGCATGCCCATGCCGACCATATCCACGGCATCGACGACATCAGGGGCTTCGTGCTGCAGACCCACCGGCAGGTGCCGATCTGGGCGGATGCGGCGACGATGGAGCGCATCCGCGAAGGCTTCGGCTATTGCCTGAGGACGCCGGTCGGCAGCATGTATCCGCCGATCGTCACGGAGAACCTGATCGACCCGATGGACGCGCCGGTGACGATCGACGGGAGAGGGGGGGCGATAACGTTCCAGCCCCTGCTCCAGGTGCACGGCTCGATCCATTCGCTCGGCTTCCGCATCGGCGACGTGGCCTATTGCAGCGACATCAGCGACTTCCCCGAAAAGACCGTCCCGCGCCTGCGGGGCCTCGACATGCTGGTGATCGACGCGCTGCAATACCGTTTCCATTCAAGCCACCTGTCGCTCGGCCAGGCACTGGAATGGATCGAGCGGCTGAAGCCGGCGCGGGCGATCCTGACCCACATGCATGTGCCGCTCGACTACGACACCGTGCAGAAGGAAACGCCGGCCCATGTGGAGCCGGCCTATGATGGCCTCCGCTTCGAGGTGGCGCTTACCGCAGATCAGGCGAAATAGGGCGCCAGATTCTTGCGGATGCGGTCCAGAACCGTCTCGCCGGAAAGATCGGGCACGAATGTCTTTCCGGTAATCTGTTCAAAGGCCTGGATGTAGACCTTCGAGGTCTGCTCGACGAGGTCGCGCGGGATTTCCGGGATCGGATCCTTGTAGGGATCGCAGCGTTCGGTAACCCAGGCGCGCACGAAATCCTTGTCGAAGCTCGCCGGCCGGCCGCCGGCCGCAAAGCTCTGCTCGTAGCTGTCGGCGATCCAGTAGCGGCTCGAATCCGGCGTGTGGATCTCGTCGGCCAGCACGATGCGGCCGTCCTTGTCCGTGCCGAACTCGTATTTCGTGTCGACGAGGATCAGGCCGCGCTCGGCCGCGCGCGCCTGTCCGCGTGCGAAGAGCGAAAGCGCATAGCGCGAGACGGTTTCCCATTGCTCGGCCGTCAGCAGGCCCTGAGCAAGGATTTCCGCACCGGAGAGCGGCTCGTCGTGACCGCCGTCGAAGGCCTTGCTGGTCGGCGTGATGATCGGCTCGGGAAGCTTCTCGTTGTCCCTGAGGCCGTCCGGCAGCGTTATGCCGTACATGTCGCGCTCGCCCTTGCGGTACTTCGTCAGGATCGAGGTGCTGGTCGTGCCGGCGAGATAGCCGCGCACGACCACCTCGACCGGAAGGATGTCGAGCCGCGTGCCGATGACGACGTTCGGGTCGGGATAGGCCAGGACGTGGTTCGGGCAGATGTCGGCCGTTTCCTCGAACCAGTAGCGCGCCGTCTGCGTCAGCACCTGGCCCTTGAAGGGAATGGACGTCAGGATGACGTCGAAGGCGCTGAGCCGGTCCGTCGCGATGATGATGCGGCGGCCATCCGGCAGGTCGTAGTTCTCGCGGACCTTGCCCTTGTAGCGGTTCGGCAGTTCCGGGATATGGGCGTCGGAGAGAATGCGCAGATCGCTCATCGTGCGAGGCTTCCGTTGTTGGTTCGGTCTGTCGTTCCGCTTAAGGCTCCGGGTGGTTCCGGGTCAAGGCAGAAACCGGATTTCCAGAGCCTTAGGCACTGTTGGGCGCATCGTTATGTTCCATAATCTATCTTATGTGATCTTTGTTCAAGGGTGGGTGGGTTCAAGGATGAAGTGCGACTTGCGAATGATGCCAATGGTTTATCAGTCGCAAGGACGCTGCAATGAAACACACCTACTCCCACCTGGACCTGAATGAACGCCGCAGGATAGCGCGCTGGCGTCACGCCGGCCTGAGCGTCGATATCATCGCGGAATGGCCTGATCTCAGCGGCTACCATTGCGTGACCGCGCATGACATGGCTTGCGAACGGCGGGCCAAGCTCAGGAAGCTCGCGCGCTTCTCGCATGTCCGCCAGTCCGTCATCGAACGGATCGTGCACGGCTGGTCGCCGCAACAGATCGCCGGTCGGATGCGGCTGGAGCACCATCCGATTTCGGTCAGCCACGAGACGATCTACAAGTTTGCCTATTCGGCCGACGGACATGCCATCAAGCTCTGGAAACATCTGCCGGAACATCGTGCGCGACGCCGGCCACGTCATGCCAGGCGCCGGCATGGCCAGCGCTTCAGCCCGGATCTCAACATTTTGCGCCGCCCGGACGTGGTTGCCGATCGCAGGCAGTTCGGACATTGGGAATGCGACCTGATCCAGTTCCGCCAGAAGTTCGGCAAGGCGAACGTGACGTCACTGGTCGAGCGGGTCAGCCGCTTTGCTGTTCTCTTTCGCAACAACGACAGGCAGTCGCGCCCGATCATGGAGCGTCTCATCGGCGTGCTGCAGGCCCTGCCCCATCGCGCACGGCGCTCGATCACTTTCGACCGTGGGACGGAGTTTACCGACTGGCCCTACCTCCAGGCCGGGATCGGCTCCGCGACATGGTTCTGCGACCCGCAATCGCCCTGGCAGAAAGGCACCGTCGAGAACACGAACGGGCGGGCCAGGAAATGGCTTTCGAGGGATGTCGATCCGCTCTCGATTACCGACCAGGATCTGAAGGACATCTGCGACCGGCTGAACACAACGCCACGCAAGTGCCTCGGCTACAAGACACCGGCCGAGGTCTTTCGCCAGAAGCTACTCGCGCAGATGCGATCCGGAGGATAGCATCAACGAGCCTGCAAGTCGCGCCTGGGCTTGAGCTCACACCTGGGCTTGAGCTCACAGTGGGTACATTCTATTTCCAAGTGCGACATGCCAGTGGCTTCGACGGTCTCGCTCCGGGATCATGGCTTCCCCCCCCCGCCTGTTTTCAATCCAAGTCGCCGCCCGGCACACCCGCTGATGCCTGCGTTGCGGACGTACTCATGCCGAGATTCAGTTCGCGCGCAAGATCGATCAACGCGCGCAGTTTCGCCGGCACATGGCGGCGGCCGGGATAATAGAGGCACAGGCCATCGAATGGCGGCGTCCAGTCGTCCAGCACCTGCACGAGCCGCCCGGCCATCAGGTGCTCCCGGGTTCCGAAGTCCGGCACATAGGCAAGGCCGGCGCCGTGGAGCGCAGCTTCGAGGATCAATCCGCTTTCATCCAGGATGAGCGATCCCGGGACGTCGATTTCGAGGCTTTCCCCGCGCCGGACGAATTCCCAGTGATAGATCCGGCCACTTGCCATCCGTAGCCGGATGCACCGATGGGCCTTCAGGTCGTTCGGATGGCCGGGCATCCGGCGACCCGCGAGATAGGCCGGTGCGCCGACCACGATCATGCGCGTCTGCCCGGTCACCGTAATGGCGATCATGTCGGGCGGCACGGCCTCGGCCAGCCGGAACCCGGCATCGAAGCCCTGCCCCGTGATATCGACCAGTGCGGCCTCGGTGACCACATCGAGCGTCACCTCGGGATAGCGGTCCGCATATCGCAGCAGCAGCGGTTCCAGCAGCATCCGGGCTGCACCCAACGAGATGTTCAGCCGCAGCACGCCGCTTGGGCGCGCCTGGGACTGCTGGGCGCGTTCCATGGCGCTGTCGATGGCGGCAAGCGCGGCGGCAACCTCGTCGACAAAAGCCTCGCCCGCCGCCGTCAGCGCCACGGAGCGCGTGGTCCTGTTGAAGAGCCGCACGCCAAGCCGGCCTTCCAGCGCGTTCACGGCATGGCTGAGCGCCGAGGACGACACCCTCAACTCGCGCGCCGCCGCGCGAAAGCCGCCATGCCTCGCGATGGTGGTGACTGCCTCGAGCTCGGCAAGGCTGGCTTTCATTGCGCGATTTTCCTCATCAGCCTGTGAATGATTGATGATCTTATCCTGATCCCCGGCGACGTGCATACCATCCTCGTCCAGACAGGAGATCAAAAAATGAGAGCAATCGACCGGATCTATATCGACGGCGCCTTCGTCACGCCGCATGGCGAGGAGCGGTTCGACCTGTTCAATCCGTCGACCGAGGAAAAGACCGGAACGGTGCGGCTTGCGGACGCCGAAGACGTCCGGATGGCCGTTGCCGCGGCAAAGCGCGCTTTCCCGGCCATGCGAGACACGAGCCCGAAGGAACGGATCGAGATGCTCCATGCCCTGCGCGATGCCGTGGCAGCCAGGGCGGACGTTCTGAAGGAGGCGATGGCCCTGGAATACGGTGCGCCGCAATCCTTTCTCGCCTTTTCGGTTCCCCACGCCGCGCACGTCTTCGAAACGGCGGCAAGGACCGTTACGGACTATGCCTTCACCCGCCGCATCGGTAACGCCGAAATCATCATGGAGCCGGTCGGTGTCGCTGCGGCGATCACCCCCTGGAACAGCAATATCGGCTTCATCTGCACCAAGCTCGCCACCGCCCTCGCCGCCGGAACGAGCATCGTCGTCAAGCCGTCGGAGATGAGCGCGATCCAGACCCAGGCCGTGCTGGAAGCGCTTCACGATGCCGGCCTGCCGCGTGGCGTCCTGAATGTCGTCAACGGCTACGGCCATGTGGTGGGCGCGGCCCTGAGCGAAAGCCCGGACATCGCCAAGATCACCTTCACAGGCTCGACCGCGACCGGGCGCACGATCCTGCGCGCGGCCTGCGATACCTTCAAGCGCGTGACCTTGGAACTCGGCGGCAAGGGCCCGCAGATCCTTCTCGACGACGCGGACCTCGACCAAGCCGTTCCCCACATCGTCGCGTCCGCCTTCCGCAACAGTGGGCAGGCCTGCATCGCCGGCACCCGCCTCCTCGTCCCCGAGCATCGTCTGGCGGAGGTGAGCGAACGCCTCGGCGAGGCCGTATCACGGATAAAGGTCGGCCCGCCGGATGATCCCGACGCCACCATCGGGCCGATGGTCAGCGCCAGGCAATGGGAGCGGGTCCAGTCCTTCATCCGGCTCGGCCGCAAGGCCGGTGCGACCGTTCTCGTCGGTGGCGAGGGCCGCCCGGCCGGGCTCGATCGCGGCTGGTTCGTGCGGCCGACCGTCTTCACCGGCGTCACCAGCGACATGGAGATCGCCCGGCAGGAGATTTTCGGCCCGGTCCTCAGCGTGATCGCCTATCGCGACGAAGCGCAAGCCATCGCCATTGCCAACGACACGGAATACGGCCTGCAGTCCTACGTTCTCGGCGCCGACATAGAGCGGATGCGGCGCGTTGCCCGCCGGCTCGAAGCCGGGCGCGTGGTCCTGAACGAAGCGCCCTCGGATTCGCAGGTTCCGTTCGGCGGCTTCAAGCATTCCGGCATCGGGCGCGAGTTCGGCCCCTTCGGTCTCGATGCGTTCCTCGAACCCAAGGCCATCGTCGGTTGAAGGGATCGGGATTCGCAAAAGCCGGCGGTCCTGCAAGTTGGGCGGCCGGTCGATCCATGTCGTGAAGCGAAATTCATACGTTGGATTAGATAGTCGGTATAATTATATGATTTATAATAAAAATATATAGAAGGGTCGTTTTCGGATCTATGTGCTATCCTGAAGGGCGCCGAAAAGGAGCGCATGCCATGAGGTTGCCTTTCGTCGTGATCCCTTGCCTTGCCTTCGCCCTGCTCCCCTTCGCCGTCACGTGGGCGCAAGAGCCGCTCGATACGGTGCGGACGGTGATCGAGGGGCAGATCCGGGCCTTCCTGAACGATGACGCCGGTGCGGCCTATGCGTTCGCCTCCCCGACCCTCCGCGAAAAATTCCCCACGAAGGATGCGTTCTTCGACATGGTCAAGCGCGGATACGCCCCGGTCTACCGGCCGGGCAATTTTGCCTTCGGCCGCGCGAAGGTCGAGGGCGACACGGTTGTCCAGGAAGTGCTGATTTCCGGGCGGGACGGCAAGGACTGGACGGCGCTCTACCAGCTCGTGAGGCAGCCGGACGGCAGCTACAGGATCAACGGCGTGCACATGGTGCCCGCCGCTCCCGGACCCGGAATCTGAAGGTGCGCGCGCCTCAGAGGGGGGCGAGATCGCCCCTCGCCCACATCTCCTGGGTTTCCGCCATGAAGTCGGCGAAGCGGCCTTCCTCGATCGCCTTGCGGATGCCGGCCATCAGGTCCTGGTAGTAGGAAAGGTTGTTCCAGGTCAGCAGCATGCCGCCGAGCGATTCGTTGGCGCGGACGAGATGGTGCAGGTAGGCGCGCGAATAATCCCGCGCGGCCGGGCAGGTCGATTCCTCGTCGAGCGGGCGCATGTCCTCCGCGTGGCGCGCATTGCGCAGGTTGATGCGGCCGCGCCGGGTGAAGGCGAGGCCATGGCGGCCCGAGCGGGTCGGCATCACGCAGTCGAACATGTCGATGCCGCGGGCGACGGATTTCAGCATGTCGTCGGGCGTGCCGACGCCCATCAGGTAGCGCGGCTTTTCGGTCGGCAGATGCGGGATCGTCGTGTCGATCATGTCGAGCATGACCTCCTGCGGCTCGCCCACCGCAAGGCCGCCGATGGCGTAGCCCTTGAGGCCGAGGCCGGAAAGGGCCTCGGCCGAGCGCACGCGCAGATGCGGAATGTCGCCGCCCTGCACGATGCCGAACATCGCCCTGCCCGGCTGGTCGCCGAAGGCGGCCTTGCAGCGCTCGGCCCAGCGCAGCGACATTTCCATGGCGCGCTCGATTTCCTTCGGGGAAGCCGGCAGCGCCACGCATTCGTCGAGCTGCATCTGGATGTCGCTGTCGAGCAGGCCCTGGATCTCGATCGAGCGTTCGGGCGACATGTGGTGCAAGGCGCCGTCGACATGGCTCTTGAACGTCACGCCCTGCTCGTCGAGCTTGCGCAGGCCCGAAAGCGACATGACCTGGAAGCCGCCCGAATCGGTCAGGATCGGAAACGGCCAGCGGATGAGTTCGTGCAGGCCGCCGAGGCGGGCGACGCGCTCGGCGCCGGGGCGCAGCATCAGGTGATAGGTGTTGCCGAGGATGATATCCGCGCCGAGTTCGCGCACCTGGTCGAGATACATCGCCTTGACCGTGCCCACCGTGCCGACGGGCATGAAGGCCGGCGTGCGGATCGTGCCGCGCGGCATGGAAACCTCGCCGCGGCGCGCCTTGCCGTCGGTGGCGAGAAGCTTGAACTGGAAGGTGTCGGTCATCGGTGGTCCCGGAAAAGCAGGCTGGAGTCGCCGTAGGAATAGAAGCGGTAGCCGGTCTCGATCGCGTGCGCATAGGCGCCGCGCATCGTCTCCAGGCCGGAAAAGGCAGAGACGAGCATGAAGAGCGTCGACTTCGGCAGGTGGAAATTGGTCATCAGCATGTCGGCCGTGCGGAATCGGTAGCCGGGCGTGATGAAGATGCCCGTCGCGCCGGACCACGGCCGGATCGTGCCGTCCTCTTCGGCAGCGCTTTCCAGAAGGCGCAGCGATGTAGTGCCGATAGAGACGATGCGCCCGCCCCTCGCCCTGACGGCGTTGAGGGCGGCGGCGGTGTCCTCGGAGACGTAGCCGATCTCCTCGTGCATGACATGGTCCGTCGTATCGTCCGCCTTGACCGGCAGGAAGGTGCCGGCGCCGACATGCAGCGTCACGAAATGCCGCTCGACGCCGAGCCCATCGAGCCGAGCAAAGAGCGCATCGGTGAAGTGCAGTCCGGCGGTCGGTGCGGCAACGGCGCCCTCCTGCCGGGCATAGATCGTCTGGTAGTCCTTCCTGTCCGCCTCGTCGTCGGCGCGTTTGGAAGCGATATAGGGCGGCAGCGGAATATGGCCGACCGTGGCGATGGCCCGGTCGAGCTCCGGGCCCGACGCGTCGAAATGCAGGGTGACTTCGCCGCTCTCGCCCTTCTCCTCGACGATGGCCGAAAGGCCCTCCGCCGCGCCGAAGGTGATGCGGTCGCCGCGCTTGATGCGCTTGCCCGGTTTGGCGAAAGCCTTCCAGCGGTCGCCGGCAATGCGCATGTGCAGCGTCGCGGAAACCTTCTGGCCGCCGGCGCCCTCGCGGTGGCGGACGCCCTCGAGCTGGGCGGGTATGACGCGCGTATCGTTGAAGACCAGCGCGTCGCCCGCCCGCAGCAGCGACGGCAGATCGCCGACCGTGCGGTCCTCGTAGGGCACATCCGCGCCGGGGCGCACGATGAGCAGCCGCGCCGCTTCCCTCGGCGTCACCGGGCGAAGCGCGATGTTTTCCTCCGGCAGGTCGAAATCGAAGAGGTCGACACGCATGGCAGGCCTCAGAGGAAGCGGATCATCAGCGCGCCGGCGACGAGAAGAAGCGCGCCGGCGATGCGGCCGACGGAGATTTCGCGCACGGCCATGCCGAGAAAGCCGATGCGATCGAGCAGGATGCCGGCAAGAAGCTGGCCGGAAACGGCAAAGGCCATGACGGCGGCGGCGCCGATGCGCGGCGTCAGGAAGATCGCGGTCGTGACATAGATCGTGCCGAGCGCGCCGCCGACGACATAAAGCCAGAGATCAGGCCCGCGCCAGTCCGGCGCCCGCCCCTCGAACGAGGCGGTGGCGAACATCACGGCGGCAAGGATGATCGCCCCGGAGAGGAACGAAACACAGGCGGCGGCGACCGGCATGCCGAGCCCGCGCCCGAGCAGCGCATTGATGGGAGCCTGGATGGCGATGCACGCGCCGGCCGCGACGCCGAGCAGCGCCCAGAGGAAAGCGGTCATATCGACTTGTCTCTTGAAAAGCGCACAAAGAAAAACCGCGCCCGCCGGGGCGGGCGCGGTCGAAACGGATGGTTTCTATCAGGCCGCTACGTCGGCGGCAACCTTCATCGAGACGATGGTGTCGGGATCGCGCACCGGTTCGCCGCGCTTGATCTTGTCGATGTTCTCCATGCCTTCGATGACCTGGCCCCAGACGGAATACTGCTTGTTGAGCCAGGGGGCGTCGGTGAAGCAGATGAAGAACTGCGAATTGGCGGAGTTCGGCATCTGGCTGCGGGCCATGGAGCAGGTGCCGCGCACATGGCTCATGTTGGAGAACTCGGCCTTCAGGTCCGGCTTGTCGGAGCCGCCCATGCCGGCGCGGGCCGGGTTGAAGTCCTTGCCGCCGGTCTTGCCGTACTGCACGTCGCCGGTCTGGGCCATGAAGTCTTCGATCACGCGGTGGAAGACGACGCCGTCATAGGCGCCTTCGCGCGCCAGTTCCTTGACGCGCGCGACGTGGCCCGGCGCGAGATCCGGAAGAAGCTGGATGACCACCCTGCCCTTCGATGTCTCCATGATGATGGTGTTTTCCGGATCCTTGATCTCGGCCATGGTCTTTCTCCTTTTAAAGCCTGTCCCGCAGAAGTGGGTCGCGGTCTGGTGATTGCAACAGGCGGAAAATCAAAATGCGGGGCTTACTTGCCGACGGTGACCTTGATCATCCGGTCGGGGTCCGTCACCGAGCCGTTGGCCGCATCGTCGCCGCGCTTGATCTTGTCGACGTTCTCCATGCCGGAGACGACCTTGCCGACCACGGTATACTGGCCGTTCAGGAAATCGCCGGGAGCGAACATGATGAAGAACTGCGAATTCGCCGAGTTCGGATCCTGCGCGCGGGCCATGCCGACCGTGCCGCGCTCGAAGGGAACGTCGGAGAATTCCGCCGGCAGGTCCGGCTTGCTGGAGCCGCCCGTACCGGCCGCCTGCGGCTGGTAGCCGTTCTCCATGTCGCCGTACTGCACGTCGCCGGTCTGCGCCATGAAGCCTTCGATCACGCGGTGGAAGGCGACGTTGTCGTATTCGCCGGCCGCGGCCAGTTCCTTGATGCGCTCGGCGTGCTTGGGCGCCTTGTCGTTCAGTTCGATGACGACCGGGCCGTCCTTGAGCTGGATCGTGATGAAATCGGCGGCCTGGGCAACGACGGCGCTGGTGGCGGTCGCGAGGAACAGGGCGCCTGCGAAGGCGAAGCGAAGGATGGTCATGATAGCTCCCTGGAGGGGTTCTGGATGATTGCGCTCAGCCCTTCTGCCGGGCTTTGAGGGCCTCGAAGACGGGCGCCGGGACGAATGCACCGACATCGCCGCCCATGGCCGCGATCTGGCGGACCAATGTGGCTGTAATGGGCCGCGAGGCGACACCCGCCGGCAGGAAGACGGTCTGCACGTCGGGCGCCATCTGCCGGTTCATGCCGGCCATCTGCATCTCGTAGTCGAGGTCCGTCCCGTCGCGCAGGCCCCGGATGAGCAGATGGGCCTTGTTGGCGCGCGCGGCGTCGACGACAAGGTTCGAGAAGGAGACGACGCTGACGTCCCCTGCCCGCTCCGGCAAGGCTTGCACGATGGACCGGCGGATGAGGTCCGCGCGCTCCTCGAAGGAGAACAGCGGCGTCTTGCCGGGATGGATGCCGATCGCCACGATGACCTTCGGCGCCACGCTCAGCGCCTGGACCAGCACATCGACATGGCCGTTGGTGATCGGATCGAAAGAGCCAGGATAGAAGGCGACTGTCATCGGCGGGGTCCCGTTTGCCGCCTTTTGTCATGGACCGCCCTTTTCCGCAAGGGCGCCGCCTGTCGCAGCGCCCGCTGTCCCCTGTTGAAGAACATGAACCGCCCATGAACGAGCCGTTCAAGACCATTTCAGGCAGGCCATGTCTTAATGACAGCATAGGGGCCGGGAACAATATGCGTTGCGACGCATTCTACCGTCCGAACACAGTGGAACAAGTAATGCGTTTCCTTAGGCTGGAAGGAACTCGAAAATGGCACTCGCTCTACTCTGCATGACGATGTTCATCGCCCTCTCCGTCGCGACGATCCATGCATTGCGTGAAGAGGATCGGCCGGCTGCTCCCAAGGTCGCCGCCCGCGGCAAGTGGCTGCGCTGAGGAAGCCGCACCATGGCCGCGATCACCATCCTCTCGATGATCTTCATCAGCACGGTCTTCACGATCGACTTCGCCCGCACGATCTTCGAGATCAAGCGTGAGCGGGAAGCTCTGAAGGCCGTTCGGCTGAAAACGAAAGCAGGCGGCTTCGGCGTCTGAGAACGCCCCTTGCCGCCGTCAAAGCGGGCAGCCTTTCCTCCGGGCTGCCCGCTTCAAATGAAAAGCCGGACGGTTCCCTGCCCGTCCGGCTTTTTCGTGTCTGGAGGCTGCGAGGCTTACTCCTCGCTGCCCGGCGCAGCATCGTCCGCTGCCTCGACATCGCCTTCGGCGTCGTCGTCACCGTCAGGCTCGCTGATGCGCTCGACCGAAACCACCTTCTCGTCCTTGGCGGTGGAGAAGATCGTGACGCCCTTCGTCGCGCGGCTGGCGATGCGGATGCCGTCGACCGGCACGCGGATGAGCTGGCCGCCGTCGGAGACGAGCATGAGCTGGTCCTTCTCCTCGACCGGGAAGGCGGCGACCAGTTCGCCGATCTCGCCCGTCTTGGACGTGTCGGTGGCGCGGATGCCCTTGCCGCCGCGGCCCGAGGTGCGGAAGTCGTAGGAGGACGACCGCTTGCCGTAGCCCTTCTGCGAGACCGTCAGCACGAACTGCTCGCGCATCTTCAGTTCCTGGTAGCGCTCTTCCGTGAGATCGCCGACCTCGCCGACATCCTCGCCGACCAGCGCGATATCTTCCTCGTCGACGCCGCTGGCGCGGCGTTCGGCGGCGGAGCGCTTGAGATAGGCGGCGCGTTCCCACGGCTCGGCAGCGACATGGCCGACGACCGTCATGGAGATGATGCGGTCGCCCGAGCCCAGCGTGATGCCGCGCACGCCGACCGAGTTGCGGCCGGCAAAGACGCGCACGTCATCGACCGGGAAGCGGATGCACTGGCCGAGGGCCGTGGTCAGCAGCACGTCGTCGTGCTCGGTGCAGGTCTCGACGTTGAGAATCTCGTCGCCCTCTTCCTCGAGCTTCATCGCGATCTTGCCGTTGCGGTTGACCTGGACGAAATCGGACAGCTTGTTGCGGCGAACCGTGCCGCGGGTCGTCGAGAACATGACGTCGAGGTTTTCCCACGTCGTCTCGTCCTCGGGCAGCGGCATGATGGTCGTGATGCGTTCGCCCGGATCCAGCGGCAGCATGTTGATCAGCGCCTTGCCCTTCGACTGCGGCGTGCCGATCGGCAGGCGCCAGACCTTCTCCTTGTAGACGATGCCGCGTGAGGAGAAGAACAGGACCGGCGTATGCGTGTTGGCGACGAAGAGGCGGGTGGCGAAATCCTCGTCCTTCATGGCCATGCCGGAGCGGCCCTTGCCGCCGCGGCGCTGCGCGCGATAGGTGGCGAGCGGCACGCGCTTGACGTAGCCGGCATGGGAGACGGTGACGACCATGTCCTCGCGGGCGATCAGGTCCTCGTCATCCATGTCCGGGCCGCCCTCGGCGATCTCGGTGCGGCGCGGCGTGCCGAACTCGTCGCGCACGGCGGCGAGCTCTTCCTTGACGATGTTCATCATGCGCAGGCGCGAGGAGAGGATGTCGAGGTAATCCTTGATCTCCTCGCCGATCTTGTTGAGCTCCTCGTCGATCTCGTCGCGGCCGAGCGCCGTGAGGCGGGCAAGGCGCAGCTCCAGGATGGCGCGGGCCTGTTCCTCGGAGAGATTGTAGGTGAGGTCCTCGTTGATGCGATGGCGCGGGTCGTCGATGAGGCGGATCAGCGCGTCGACGTCCTTGGCCGGCCAGCGGCGCTCCATCAACTGCTCGCGCGCGGTCTGCGGGTCGGGCGCGCGGCGGATGAGGTTGATCACCTCGTCGATATTGGCGACGGCGATGGCAAGGCCCACGAGGACGTGTGCGCGGTCGCGCGCCTTGCGCAGCAGGTACTTCGTGCGGCGGCTGACGACCTCCTCGCGGAAGGCGACGAAGGCGCGCAGCATGTCGAGCAGCGTCATCTGCTCCGGCTTGCCGCCGTTCAGCGCGACCATGTTGCAGCCGAAGGAGGTCTGCAGCGGCGTGTAGCGGTAGAGCTGGTTGAGGATGACTTCCGCATTGGCGTCGCGCTTCAGCTCGATGACGACGCGGTAGCCCTGCCGGTCGGATTCGTCGCGCAGGTCCGAGATGCCCTCGATGCGCTTGTCGCGCACCAGCTCGGCCATCTTCTCGATCATCGTCGCCTTGTTCACCTGGAAGGGGACTTCCGTGATGATGATCTGCTCGCGATCGCCGCGCATCGGCTCGATATGCGCGCGGCCGCGCATGATGACGGAGCCGCGGCCCGTCTCGTAGGCCTGGCGGATGCCGGCGCGGCCGAGGATCAGCGCGCCCGTCGGGAAGTCCGGCCCCGGAATGTGCTGCATGAGGTCGAGAAGCTCGATCGCCGGATTGTCGATCAGCGCGATACAGCCGTTGATGACCTCGAAGAGATTGTGCGGCGGAATGTTCGTCGCCATGCCGACGGCGATGCCGCCGGCGCCGTTGACGAGAAGGTTCGGGAACTTGGCGGGAACGACGACCGGCTCGCTCATCGTGCCGTCGTAGTTGTCGCGGAAGTTGACCGTCTCCTTGTCGAGGTCGTCGAGCAGCGAATGGGCGGCCTTTTCGAGGCGGCATTCCGTGTAGCGCTGGGCCGCCGGCGGGTCGCCGTCGATGGAGCCGAAGTTGCCCTGGCCGTCGATCAGCGGCAGGCGGAGCGACCAGTCCTGCGCCATGCGTGCCAGCGCGTCGTAGATCGCGGCGTCGCCGTGCGGATGGTATTTACCCATCACGTCACCGGTCACGCGGGCCGACTTCACGTATTTCTTGTTCCAGTCGACCCCCATTTCGCTCATCGAGTAGAGGATGCGCCGGTGAACGGGCTTCAGGCCGTCGCGCACGTCGGGCAGCGCGCGGGACACGATCACGCTCATGGCGTAATCGAGATAGGACCGCTGCATTTCCTCGATGATGGAGATCGGCTCAATGCCGGGAGGGTTCTTGCCGCCGGGTGTCGATTGTTCTGTCAATTTCGGTCACGATCGTTGTTCAGAATCAGATGCAATTTTATAGCCCAACGGCGCTGGGAGCGCCAATTTTGCCGGGGGTTTTGAACAGGCTTTTCCCAGAAAATCCGCCGATTTGCGCATTTTCATGGCCCGCGCGGCAGCGCATGGCGCCCGCCCTTCCCTTGCACGCCGCCCTCGCCTAACAATGCGCGGACAAGGCCGCCGAAACGGCCGCCAAATGGCGAGGGGAACGCCGCATGCTCAATGTCGATCATCTGGTCAATGCGGTCACGACGCTGCTCGTGACCATCGATCCGCCCGGCCTCGCGCCGATCTTTCTCGGGCTCACCGTCGGCATGACGCGCCCGCAGCGCAAGCAGGTGGCGCTGCGCGGCTCGCTGATCGCCTTCTGCATCCTGGCGGTCTTTGCGATCACGGGGGCCGGCGTGCTCTCGCTGCTCGGCATCTCCATCGGCGCCTTCCGCATCGCCGGTGGCCTCCTCTTGTTCTGGATCGCCTTCGAGATGATCTTCGAGCGCCGCAACGAACGGAAGGAAAAGACGAGCGAGGTGGCGATCACCCGCGATCACATCCACAACATCGCCGTCTTCCCGCTTGCCCTGCCGCTGATCGCCGGCCCCGGCGCGATCTCCGCGACCATCCTGCTCTCCGGCTCCTTCCCCTCGGCGCTGGAGCGTGCCGCCCTGATCGGCGTCCTCGCGCTCTGCATCGCCATCCTGTTCCTCTCCCTGGTCATCGCCGAGCGCATCGACCGCTTCCTCGGCAATACCGGCCGCGCCATCCTGACGCGCCTGCTCGGCGTCATCCTAGCGGCTCTGGCCGTGCAGTTCGTGGTGGACGGCATCAAGTCGGTGTTCGTCGGCTGAGGCGGGTCAAGCGTTCCCGGCGAACCATGCGGCGATGGCCGGCATGTTCTCCTCGAAGCCGCCGGGCAGGAAGACGTTGAGCAGGCCGACCCGCTCGTCCGTGCGGTTCTCGAAATCGTGCATCACACTGGCCGGGATGCGCACGAAGCTGCCGGCAGGCGCCTCGAGCCACGCCTCGCCGGCAAGGATGCTCGCCACGCCCGCAAGCACATAGAAGAGCTCGATATTTCCGGCATGGGAATGGGCGCCCGGCCCGGTCGTGCGCGGCTCCAGCCACCATTCGGAAACGCTGTAGGCGTTTTCGGTCTCGCCATGATCCGCCTTGAAGACCGCGTTCATGCGCCCGAGCGGATAGGCCCGCCCCTCGCCCGGCCGCAGGAAAAGCACATCCGCGACCGTCTTCTCGTTCCCCATGGCGCGCCCTCCTTCCGGCAGCGTTGCCCCGCGGTGAGCGCCAGGAAAAAGACCGGCGCCGGGGCCGGTCTTTCATGTTCTCAGAACGGGATGTCGTCGTCCATGTCGCGCGAGAGCGAACCACCGCCTGAACGGCTGCCAGCACCGGCGCCGCCTGCGGCCGGGCGCGAACCATAGTCGTCGTAGCTCGGCGCGGCGCCGCCGAAATCACCGCTGCCACGGTTTGCCCCGCCGCCCTCGCCGCGGCCGTCGAGCATGGTCAGCGTCGAGTTGAAGCCCTGCAGCACGATTTCCGTCGTGTAACGGTCGTTGCCGGTCTGGTCCTGCCACTTGCGGGTCTGCAGCGCGCCTTCGATATAGAGCTTGGCGCCCTTCTTCACATATTGCTCGACGACCTTGCAAAGGCCCTCGTTGAAGACGACGACATTGTGCCATTCCGTCTTCTCGCGGCGCTCGCCGCTGTTGCGGTCGCGCCAGGTTTCGGAGGTGGCGATGCGCAGGTTGGCGATCGGCCGACCGTCCTGCGTGCGCCGGATTTCCGGGTCCGCTCCGACGTTCCCGATCAAGATCACCTTGTTGACGCTTCCAGCCATACCCGTATTTCCCGTTGTCGCACCGGGCGTCACGCCCGGTATCATTTCACTAGATGAATGCGGCATCTTATCGGCTGCCGCGCGCCTGCGCCGCCCCGGACGTGGGATAATCCACAGATCAATTGCGAAATTTCGTTCTTTTTTTGTTCTAATAATTCCCTACACTCTTGTCAACCGAATCGGAAACGGGCACGGAATCTTCTGACCGCGCATGGACAGGCCCCAACCAATCCCTACATAGGAGCCGACCCCTTCTGCAATGCGCAACGACTTCTGACGCTGGACACAATGAGCGAACTCAAGACAATTTCCATTCGCGGCGCACGCGAACACAATCTCAAGGGCATCGATCTCGATCTGCCCCGCAACAAGCTGATCGTGATGACCGGGCTTTCGGGTTCCGGCAAGTCGTCGCTCGCCTTCGACACGATCTATGCCGAGGGCCAGCGCCGCTATGTCGAGAGCCTCTCGGCCTATGCGCGCCAGTTCCTGGAAATGATGCAGAAGCCGGACGTCGACCAGATCGACGGCCTGTCGCCCGCCATTTCCATCGAGCAGAAGACGACATCGAAGAACCCGCGCTCCACCGTCGGCACGGTCACCGAGATCTACGACTACATGCGCCTGCTCTTCGCGCGCGTCGGCGTTCCCTATTCGCCGGCGACGGGCCTGCCGATCGAGAGCCAGACGGTCAGCCAGATGGTCGACCGCGTGCTGGAATTCGGCGAAGGCACGCGCCTCTACATTCTCGCGCCCCTCGTGCGCGGCCGCAAGGGCGAGTACAGGAAGGAACTCGCCGAGCTGATGAAGAAGGGTTTCCAGCGCGTCAAGGTGGACGGCCAGTTCTACGAGATCGCCGACGTTCCCGCGCTCGACAAGAAGTACAAGCACGATATCGACGTGGTGGTCGACCGTGTGGTGGTACGGCCGGACCTCGCCTCGCGCCTCGCCGACAGCCTTGAAACCTGCCTCAAGCTCGCCGAGGGCCTCGCCATCGCGGAATTCGCCGACAAGCCGCTGCCTATCGAGGAGACGTCCGCCGGCGGCTCGGCCAACAAGTCGCTGAACGAGACGCATGAACGCGTGCTGTTCTCCGAAAAGTTCGCCTGCCCGGTCTCCGGCTTCACCATCCCGGAAATCGAGCCGCGGCTGTTCTCGTTCAACAACCCCTTCGGCGCCTGCCCGACCTGCGACGGTCTCGGCAGCCAGCAGAAGATCGACCCGGACCTCATCGTGCCGGAAAGCGAGCGCACGCTGCGCGACGGCGCCATCGCGCCCTGGGCCAAGTCCTCCTCGCCCTATTACAACCAGACGCTGGAAGCGCTCGGCGCGGCCTACGGCTTCAAGCTCTCCAATCGCTGGTCGGAACTGTCCGAGGAAGCGCAGAGCGCCATCCTCAACGGCACCAGGGAGAAGATCGAGTTCAACTACAAGGACGGCGCGCGCTCCTACAAGACGGTCAAGACCTTCGAGGGCATCGTGCCGAACCTGGAGCGCCGCTGGAAGGAAACGGATTCGGCCTGGTCGCGCGAGGAGATCGAGCGCTACATGTCGGCCGCCCCCTGCCCGGCCTGCAACGGCTATCGCCTGAAGCCCGAGGCGCTGGCGGTGAAGATCAACAAGCTGCATATCGGCGAGACGACGGCAATGTCGATCCGCGTGGCGCGCGACTGGTTCGAGGCGCTGCCGGAGCATCTCAACGCCAAGCAGAACGAGATCGCCGTGCGCATCCTCAAGGAGATCCGCGAGCGCCTGCGCTTCCTCAACGATGTCGGCCTCGAATATCTCTCGCTGTCGCGCAATTCCGGCACGCTGTCGGGCGGCGAGAGCCAGCGCATCCGCCTCGCCTCGCAGATCGGTTCCGGCCTGACGGGCGTGCTCTATGTTCTGGACGAGCCCTCCATCGGCCTCCACCAGCGCGATAATGCCCGCCTCCTCGATACGCTCCGCCACCTGCGCGACATCGGCAATACGGTGATCGTCGTCGAGCACGACGAGGACGCGATCCTGACGGCGGACTATGTGGTCGACATCGGCCCCGCCGCCGGCATCCATGGCGGCGAGGTGATCGCGCAGGGCACGCCCGACGAGGTCATCGCCAATCCAGCCTCGCTCACCGGGAAATATCTGTCCGGCGAGCTTTCCGTGGCCGTTCCAGCCGAGCGGCGCAAGCCGAAGAAGAAAAAGGAAATCAAGGTCGTCGGAGCGAAAGCTAACAATCTGAAGAATGTCACCGCCTCGATCCCCCTCGGCGTCTTCACGGCCGTGACCGGGGTTTCCGGCGGCGGCAAGTCGACCTTCCTGATCGAGACGCTCTACAAGTCCGCCGCCCGCCGCATCATGGGTGCGCGCGAGATCCCGGCCGAGCACGAGCGCATCGACGGTTTCGAATATATCGACAAGGTCATCGATATCGACCAGTCGCCCATCGGCCGCACGCCGCGCTCCAACCCTGCGACCTATACAGGTGCCTTCACGCCGATCCGCGACTGGTTCGCGGGCCTTCCCGAAGCGAAGGCGCGCGGCTACCAGCCGGGCCGCTTCTCCTTCAACGTCAAGGGCGGGCGCTGCGAGGCCTGCCAGGGCGACGGCGTCATCAAGATCGAGATGCACTTCCTGCCCGACGTCTACGTCACCTGCGACGTTTGCCACGGCAAGCGCTACAACCGCGAGACGCTCGACGTCACCTTCAAGGGCAAGTCGATCGCCGACGTGCTCGACATGACCGTCGAGGAAGGCGTCGAGTTCTTCGCCGCCGTTCCCGCCGTGCGCGACAAGCTGACGACGCTGAACCAGGTCGGCCTCGGCTATATCAAGGTCGGCCAGCAGGCGAACACCCTGTCGGGCGGCGAGGCGCAGCGCGTCAAGCTCGCCAAGGAACTGTCCAAGCGCTCGACCGGCCGCACGCTCTATATCCTCGACGAGCCGACGACCGGCCTGCACTTCCATGACGTGGCCAAGCTCCTCGAAGTGCTGCACGAGCTGGTCAACCAGGGCAATTCGGTCGTCGTCATCGAGCACAATCTGGAGGTCATCAAGACCGCCGACTGGATCATCGACTTCGGCCCCGAGGGCGGCGACGGCGGCGGCGAGGTGATCGCGGAAGGCACGCCGGAGGATGTCGTCAAGGTCACGCGCTCCTATACCGGCCACTTCCTGAAGGAACTCCTGGAGCGCCGGCCGATGCGGAAGGCCGCAGCCGAATGACGGCCGATGGCGAAACGGCCGCGCGTGCGGCGGTCGAGCGGCTGAGCCATCGCCCGTTGTCCAAGGACGCGGGGAGCGGCGATGAATTCGAGGACGACGCGCTGCCTGTCGGCTCGGAAACGGGCGAGCGCGCCGAGGGGCGCAAGGCCATCGCCCTCCTCTTCGCGGGCCGGATGGCCAAGCCCCGGACGGTCCGCTGGGCCTGGGACAGGCCGGATGTCGCCACGGAAGGCGATGTCGCCTGGCTTTTCGCGGACGGAAACGCCCTGCCCGGCGAGAACGGTGGCGAGAGCGCCGTTCCCTATCGGCTTTCCGGCGTGCGCCGCCGCCGCGGCGACACCTGGCGATGGCGGCTGTTTCACGGGCCGGAGCCCGCCGCCGGCTGAAGCGTTCCATCAAGCTGGTTGTACCGGCCATTCAGGAGGAGACCATGAGCACATCCGGCACCATCAGAACCGGCATCGGCGGCTGGACCTTCGAGCCCTGGGAGGGAAGATTCTATCCGGAGAAGCTGCCGAAGAAGCGGCAGCTCGAATTCGCCAGCCGCGAGCTTTCGGCCATCGAGGTCAACGGCACCTATTACGGCTCACAGAAGCCGGAGACCTTTGCCAAATGGGCGTCCGAGGTGCCCGATGGGTTCATCTTCTCGCTCAAGGCGAGCCGCTTCACGACGAACCGCAAGGTGCTGGCCGACGGCGGCGAGTCGGTGGAGAAATTCCTGACGCAGGGACTGACCGAGCTCGGCGACCATCTCGGCCCGATCCTCTGGCAGTTCCCGCCGACGAAGAAGTTCGAGCCCGACGATTTCGAGGGCTTCCTGAAGCTCTTGCCGGAAACGCTGGACGGGCTCAAGCTGAAGCACGCGCTCGAAGTGCGCCATGACAGCTTCAAGGTGCCGGAATTCGCCGCGCTTGCCCGCAGGCACAAGATGGCGATCGTCTATGCGCAGCATGCGGACTATCCCGAGATCGCCGACGTGACGGCGGATTTCGTCTATGCCCGCCTGCAAAGGGGCTCGGACGACATCGAGACCTGCTATCCGGAAAAGGCGCTGGACGAATGGGCCGGGCGACTGAAGGATTGGGCGGCCGGTGGCGAGCCGTCCGACCTGCCGAAGGTCGATCCGGGCACCAAACCCGCCAGGGCGGCCCGCGACGTCTTTGCCTTCTTCATCACCTCGGGCAAGGTGAATGCACCGAACGGCGCGCGGGAACTGAAGAAGCGGACGGGCTGAAGTCGGCTCGTCTCGACCGCGCCAGCCCGCTCACTCCTGCGGCCATGGCGGAATGGCGCGGGGCAGGTCCTCCGCCGTCAGCCCTTCGCCCGCGATGCGCCCGGCCTCGCCATGGCGCCACACGGCGCCGGCCGCCGCCTCGAACGCCGGCATCCCCTGTGCGAGATGGGCGCCGACGATACCCGCGAGCACATCGCCCGAGCCCGCGGTCGCAAGCCACGGCGGCGCGTTCTCGTTGACCAGCACGCGTCCGTCCGGCGCGGCGATAACCGTATCGGCTCCCTTGAGGATCACGGCCGCATTGGCCCGCGCGGCCGCTTGCTGCGCGCGTTCAATCTTCGAAAGCGCCTTGTCGCCGGCAAGGTCGGGGAAAAGCCGGGCAAATTCGCCGTCGTGCGGCGTCAGGACCAGCCGCGCGGGTCCGTCCGCAAAGAGCCGGAAGAGCATGTCCGCATCGTCGCGGAACGCACTGATGCCGTCGGCGTCGAGCACGAGGTGACGGCCTTTTTCGGCGAGGAGGCGCACATGGCGCCGCGCCTTGTCCGCATGCCCGAAGCCGGGACCGAGGACGAAGGTTTTCAACCGCTCGTCCTCCAGCAGGGCCGCGAGGTCCGCCTCCCCATCCACGCATTTCAGCATCACGCCGGTCAGGTGGGCGGCGTTGGCGGAAAGCGCGTCGGCCGGCGAAAGCAGCGTGACGAGGCCGGCCCCCGCGCGAAGGCCTGCCGCGGCGGAAAGGCGGGCCGCGCCGGTGGCGGTCGCGGGGCCACAGAAGACGGCGAGATGCCCGCGCATATATTTGTGCGTCTCGCCCGTCTGCGCCGGCAGCGCGATACGCCAGACGGCGGGTGCGTTCACCCGCATGTGGCCGGCATGCCCGGCGAGAATGCGGGCGGGAATGCCGATGTCGAAGACCTCCACCGCGCCAGCCAGCGCCTTGCCGGGCAGGAGCAGATGGCCCGGCTTGCGGCACATGAAGGTGACGGTCGCCACGGCCTCGAAGGCCGCGCCCCTCACCTTGCCCGTCCGGCCATCGACGCCGGACGGCAGGTCGACCGCCAGAACGGGCAATGCGTTGCCGCGCACGGCAGCGATCACCCGGGCGGCCTCCTCCGGCAGGTCGCGGGCAAGGCCCGCGCCGAACAGCGCGTCGATGACGACGTCGCCCGCCCGCGGGGCATAGTCCGAAAGCGGCGCCACATCGCCCTCGAATCTCCCACGGGCCGTCGCCGCGTCGCCTTTCAGGGATAGAGGGTCGCCAAGGGCATAAAGGGCAATGTCGGCGCCCGCCGCCTGCAGGGCGCGCGCGGCGACATAGCCGTCGCCGCCGTTGTTTCCCGGCCCGCAGAGGACGGCGAAGCGCCGGGCGCCCGGAAAGCGGCGCAGCGCAGCCGCCGCGACCGCCTGCCCCGCCCGCTCCATGAGGCCGTAGCCCGACAGGCCCGATGCCGCAGCGGCGCGGTCGATGCGTCCCATGTCCTCGGGCGTGATGATCAGCGTGTCGATTTGCCTGTGCATGGCATTCACCATGCCTGCAAAGAGGCGATGGAGACAAGTCCGGTCCTCGCCTCCGCCGAAAGCCTGTTTTTTAAGCATATGCCTGCTCCGTATGCTCAAATTTGCAGCTTGGCGCGCCACGCCCCGCGAAGGGCGCCGCGGCGATGCGCAGCCAGGGGCGGAAAGAGACATTTTTTAGGCAGATTCCGCTAGCCCTTTTGCCCGGAAAGCCGCATCATCGCCCGCGTGAGGACGAGCGGGATGGTGGCGGAAACGGATTTTTCTGTGAACTGGCACGCATCCTGCTTCAACTTGGCATGCTACGTGCATTTGAAGTGAGCAGCGGGCGCAGTCCTGCGCAAACGGGAGAAGCGGAGAGACATCTTCTCATGAAAAAGATCGAAGCGATCATCAAGCCCTTCAAACTCGATGAGGTGAAGGAGGCTCTTCAGGAAGTCGGCCTGCAGGGCATCACCGTCACGGAGGCGAAGGGCTTTGGACGCCAGAAGGGCCACACGGAGCTTTACCGTGGCGCCGAATACGTCGTCGACTTCCTGCCCAAGGTGAAGGTCGAGGTCGTTCTGGCGGACGAGAACGCGGAGGCCGTCATCGAGGCGATCCGCAACGCGGCCCAGACCGGCCGCATCGGCGATGGCAAGATCTTTGTCTCCAACGTCGAAGAAGTCATCCGCATCCGCACCGGCGAAACCGGTATCGATGCCATCTGATCCCGCCTGGCCGTCCGGCCAAGGCGTTCATCTCGTCATCACACACAGGAACCAGACTAATGACGACTGCCAATGACATCCTCAAGCAAATCAAGGAAAACGACGTAAAGTTCGTCGACCTGCGCTTCACCGACCCGCGTGGCAAGATGCATCACGTCACGATGGACGTCGGCTGCGTCGATGAAGACATGTTCGCCGATGGCGTCATGTTCGACGGTTCCTCGATCGGCGGCTGGAAGGCGATCAACGAATCCGACATGGTGCTGATGCCCGACCCGGCGACGGTTCACATGGACCCGTTCTTCGCCCAGTCCACCATGGTCGTGATGTGCGACATCCTCGACCCGGTCTCCGGCGAATCCTACAACCGCGACCCGCGCGGCACCGCCAAGAAGGCTGAAGCCTACCTCAAGGCCTCGGGCATCGGCGACACCGTCTATGCAGGCCCCGAGCCGGAATTCTTCGTCTTCGACGATGTCAAGTACAAGGCCGACCCGTACAACACCGGCTTCAAGCTCGATTCTTCCGAACTGCCGTCCAACGACGACACCGACTACGAGACCGGCAACCTCGGCCACCGTCCGCGCGTCAAGGGCGGCTACTTCCCGGTTCCCCCGGTCGACAGCTGCCAGGACATGCGCTCGGAGATGCTGACCGTCCTCACCGAGATGGGCGTCACCGTCGAGAAGCAGCACCATGAAGTGGCGGCCGCCCAGCACGAGCTCGGCGTCAAGTTCGACACCCTCGTGCGCAGCGCCGACAAGGTGCAGATCTACAAGTACGTCGTGCACCAGGTCGCCAACGCCTACGGCAAGACGGCGACCTTCATGCCGAAGCCGATCTTCGGCGACAACGGCTCGGGCATGCACGTCCACCTGTCGATCTGGAAGGACACCAAGCCGACCTTCGCGGGCGACGAATATGCCGGCCTGTCTGAGACCTGCCTCTACTTCATCGGCGGCATCATCAAGCATGCCAAGGCGATCAACGCCTTCACCAACCCGACGACGAACTCCTACAAGCGTCTCGTCCCGGGTTATGAAGCGCCGGTCCTGCTCGCCTATTCGGCCCGCAACCGTTCGGCCTCGTGCCGCATTCCATTCGGCACCGGTCCGAAGTCCAAGCGCGTCGAGATCCGCTTCCCCGACCCGCTCGGCAACCCCTATCTCGGCTTCGCCTCCATGCTGATGGCCGGCCTCGACGGCATCAAGAACAAGATCCATCCCGGCAAGGCCATGGACAAGGACCTTTACGACCTGCCGCCGAAGGAACTGAAGAAGATCCCGACCGTCTGCGGCTCGCTGCGCGAGGCCCTCGAAAGCCTCGACAAGGACCGCAAGTTCCTGACCGCCGGCGGCGTCTTCGACGACGACCAGATCGATTCCTACATCGAGCTGAAGATGGCGGAAGTCATGCGCTTCGAAATGACCCCGCATCCGGTCGAGTTCGACATGTACTACTCCGCCTGACCGGCGGCACTGCCTCCCGTCTTCGGGCGGGAGGCGCTCCATACGAAAAACCCGGCCGATGGCCGGGTTTTTTGCTTTCTGTCGATGGCAGGACGTCGCGGCGTTACTGCTGGAGCCGCTGCTTGAGAAGGTTCAGATACTCCTCGTTCGAATCGTCCGCCCCGCCTGCGGCATTTCCCGCGGCCGGCTTGCAGGAGGGCTTGTAGTCCAGCGCCATGCCGGCCTTCACGCAGACGCCGACCTGCCAGCCGGGCGGCAGCGCGGTCAGGTCCACCGTCTTCCATTTCGGGTGCCCGGTCGTCTTCAGCTTGTCGAGACCGCCGATGATGAGGCTCGAGAAGTCCGCGACCGTCTTGCAGCTATCGCGATGATAGGCGTTGCGCTTGACGTCGTAGTCGTAGGTCATCATCACGGCCTTCACGGCGATGAGATCGACCGGCTCGTCCTGGAACGAATAGGTGCCCGCCTCGATGCGCGAGGGCGTATAGGTCGCCAGCAGCGGCGCCTCGGTGATCGGCAGGAGATGGAATTTCGCCTTGTCGATCGCCTCGCCGGTGAAGAGGGCGGCGGGGGCGCCCGCGACATAGAAGAAGGCGTCGATCTCGCCGGAGAGCAGCTTCGGCAGCGCCTCGTCCGGGTTGATGTCCATGCGTTCGCCGGCCTTGACCTGGAGGATGTCCATGATCAGCGTGGCGGTGAGGAAGGTGCCGCTGTCCTTCTTGCCGACGGCGACCTTTCTGCCCGCGAGGTCCTTCACGCTTGCGATGTCCCTGCGGGCCAGCACATGGATTTCCTCGTTGTAGAGCGGGAACATGATGCGCACGCCCTTCACCGCCTTCTGCACCTCGGGATCGTTCGCCTCGAAGGTCTTGAGGTATTCGAGCACGTCGCTCTGCACGATGCCGAACTGCGTGTTGCGCCGGTTGCGCACGCCGACGAAGTTTTCGAGCGAGCCGGCGCTTTCGACGACATTGAGCTTAAGCCCGCATTCGGCGCCGAGCGCGGCGATGTCCCGGCCGATCTTGATGTAGGTGCCCTGCGGGCCGCCGGTCATGATATTGCGCTCGAATTCCTGCGCCGGGGCTCCGCCCGCCGAAAACGCAAGGCCGAGCACGGCCGCCAGAACAGATCGCTTCATCCAAATCTCCTTCCCTTGGGCAATGCCGGGCACATGCATGGAACGGTCCTGCGCCCGCAGTTGCGTGAATACGAAGCCCTGCGGCAAGGTCGCCGCAGGACTAGCAGTCGCTGTCGAGCCCGCGCATCAGGTTCCTGAGCGTCAGCACCGGCACGCGCTTGAAGACGCCGCCGAGCGCGTTGGTGACGCATTCGCCGGAAACCAGCGCGCGCTCCAGTTGGTCGCGCTGGACGCTTGTCAGGCGGTCGAGGCCGGGCGTGTCGCGCATCGCCTGGGTTACCTCCGATGCATTGCGCGGATTGCGACCGTCCGGGGCATCGTCGCGCGCCGGACCCTTGCCGCCGTCCTCCGGCGCTTTCGGCTGCGCGCGCGCCGCGGCTTCGAGGATATCGATCCGCGCTGCAAGCGAAGCGTTGCGGGCGGCAAGCGCGGCGACCTCGCGTTCCTTGCTGGCAAGCGCGTCGCGCAGCGCCGGCAGGTCCTTCGTCCGCATCGCCTGTTCGGCGCGGCGGGCGTCCTCCAGCTGCCGGCGCAGCGTGGCGGATTCGGCCTCCAGGCGCTCGGTCTCGGCGCTCTGCGCACTGTCCTGCTGGCCGCGCGCCTGGTCCAGCGCCTTTTCCAGCCGTGCGATCTGGTCGGTGACGAGGGAAAGCTGGCGTTCCCGGTCCTGCGTCGCCTCTTCCGCCCGCTTCCGGCGGGCCTCCGCATCCGCGGTGCGTTGCGTCGCTTGTTCCAGCTCTTTCTTCAATCCCGGAACGACGTCCCTTGTCAGCCGCGCGTTCTCGGCGGCGACGATCGTCGTATCCGACGTGCCGGCATCGTCGCGCAAGGTTTCGATCTGCCGCTTGAGCGTGCCGTTCTCCTGCGCCGCGGCCTCCGCCTGCCGGCTGCTTTCCGCGATCTGTGCGGCGCGGGCGTCGAGCTCGCGCGCAAGCTCGGCGATACGCTTGTCCCGCGCATCGATTTCACTGGAGGAGGCCGCGCCGTCCATCGTGCGGAAAGCGCCGTAGCCGGCCGCACCGCCGAGCGCCAGGCTGACGATGGAGGCGAACAGGATGCCGGCCAGTCCGGATCCGCCGCTTGCCGTCGTTCCGTTGCCGCTCCTGCCCCACTGATTGTTCATGCCGTCCGATCCGCCCGAGCCATCTTTCTTCGAGGTACGCCGAAACGGTTTGGGGCGCAAGCGCCACCCCATCGCGGCGCAAACGCGGATGGCGACGGAACTATTGATGTTTCAGCGAAATTACCCAAATATAGGAGGAAAGGTAGGTACGCCATGAAGATGCGTGACGCAAAATTTGCCATCGGCGACGTGGTCCGCCACCGGGTTTTCCCCTTCCGTGGCGTGGTCTTCGACGTCGATCCTGAATTCGCCAACACCGAAGAGTGGTGGAATTCCATTCCGGCCGAGATCCGGCCGTCGCGGGATCAGCCCTTCTACCATCTCTTCGCGGAGAACGAGGACACGGAATATGTCGCTTATGTCTCCGAGCAGAACCTCGTTGCGGACGACAGCGGTCAGCCGATCCGTCACCCGCAGGTCCGCGCCCTGATGGACGTGGACCAGGGGCACTATCGCTGGAAGGAGCAGAGCGGCATCTTCCACTGATCCGCAAAAGCCCGATCAAAGGCAATAAAAAACCCGGCCGATGGCCGGGTTTTTCGCATCTGATGGCGGGCCGCTTACTGGCTCTTGGCAGCCTTCTGGGCATCTTCGAGCTTCTTGCGGGCTTCCTCGGCCTTCTTCTGCATTTCTTCCTGCAGCAGGCGCTGGCGCTCTTCGAGCTGCGACTGCTCGATCGGTTCGCCGTCGAACACGCCGGTGAAGCCTTCGAGCGAGATTTTGATCGGGTTCGGCGCGCGCTGGAAGTTGACCGAGGTCAGTACCAGTTCGCCGCCCTTCTTCAGGCTAGCGAGGACCTGGTCGGTGAGCGGTACTTCCGCGACGCACTTGTCCGGCATGCAGATGGCGTAGTCGAGCTTCTGCGCCTTGCCGCCGTCGATCTGCATCTGGACGCCGACCGGGATGAGGCGGGCGCTCGGCACCGAGACCTGCATGATCTTGCGGTTGGTCTTGCCGCTGACGGTGATGAGGCCGATGGCGGTGATGAGCTGGCCGCTGGTGGCGGTCAGAAGGTTCTGCACGATGCAGACGTCGTTGTCTTCCTGCTTGGTGCAGACCTTGAACCAGCCCTTCGGCGGAGCGGCCTGCTGAGCGAGCGATGCCGACGGAGCCGCCGCCAGGGCGACCGAGGCGGCAAAGGCGGAAAGCACGGTCCGCTTGATGAGATTCGATGTGAAGATCATGACGAGTTCGGTCTCCTGAAAATCCGGTGCCGGAGCGACAGCGCCCCTCCGCAAGGCCCCTCTCGGGCGTTTTGGTCAGCCGTGCGCTCTCCTGTCGGCGAAATGAGGCATTTGCATGACCCGCTTCGGCGTATCCTGTTACAATGGGCCGCGGCGGATATCCAGCCTTTCCTTGCGAAAATCCCGCGCGGCTTCTATTTCCGCGCTACCACGGTTCCGTCCACTTCGAGGCGGCTATAATGCATGAGAATCATCCGGCCCTGACGAGGAGATCCCGTTGCGCCCCTTCCTGATGGCCCTAGCCGCCTCGATGCTCGCTCTCGCCCCCCTCTCCGGCCTTGCCGCCCCGGTGCACGCCATCGCGATGCATGGCGAACCCGCGCTTCCGCCGGGCTATGCGCATTTCGATTACGTCAACCCGGACGTGAAGAAGGGCGGGCGCATCGCCTACGGCGTCGTCGGCACCTTCGACAACCTCAATCCTTTCATCCTCAAGAGCATGCGCACTACGGCGCGCGGCATGTGGGACCCGGAATTCGGCAACCTCGTCTACGAATCACTGATGCAGCGCTCGCGCGACGAAGCCTTCACCATGTACGGCCTCATCGCCGAAACGGCGGAATGGGACGACGACCGCTCGTTCATCCAGTTCAACCTCAACCCGAAGGCGCGCTGGGCCGACGGCGAGCCGATCACGCCGGAAGACGTCATCTTCAGCTTCGAGCTGCTGCGCGACAAGGGCCGCACGCCCTTCAGCCTCCGGCTCGACGGGGTCGAGAAAGTCGAGAAGGTCGGCGAACGCAGCGTGCGCTTCACCTTCAACGACAAGGCCGACCGCGAAACGCCGCTTCTGATCGCCGGCTACTCGCCGATCCTGCCCAAGCACGCCATCGACGTCGAGACGTTCGACCGCACCTCGCTCGCCCTCCCGCTCGGCTCCGGTCCCTACAAGGTGAAGGAAGTCAAGCCGGGCGAGAAGATCGTCTATGCCCGCGACCCGAACTATTGGGCCAGGGATCTTCCCTCGAAAGTCGGCTTCGACAATTACGACGAGATCTCCGTCGAGTATTTCCTGCAGGACAATTCGCTTTTCGAGGCGTTCAAGAAGGGGGAGATCGACCTCTACCAGGAGGGCAATCCGACGAAGTGGACGCGCGGCTACGATTTCCCGGCCGCCCTCTCCGGCGCGGTCGTCAAGGACGCCATCACGCCGAAGACGCCCTCGGGCATGTTCGGCTTCGTCTTCAACACCCGCCGCCCGCTCTTCCAGAACCGCGACCTGCGCAAGGCGCTGACGCTGGTTTTCGATTTCGACTGGGTGAACCGCAGCCTTTTCGAGAATGCCTACAAGCGCACGCAGAGCTACTGGCAGAATTCCGAGCTGAGCTCGATGGGCGTGGCGGCCGATGCACGCGAGCGCGAGATCGCCGGCCCTGCGCTGTCGCGCATCGACGCGGACATCCTCGACGGCACGCATCTGCTGCCGACGACCGACGCGTCGGGCCGCGACCGCAAGGTGCTGCGCGAGGCGATGGATTTCTTCCGGAAGGCCGGCTACGCCATCAAGGGCGGGCAGATGGTCGATGACGCGGGCAAGCCGCTGGCCTTCGAGATCATGACGCAGAACGCGGACCAGGAGAAACTGGCCCTCGCCTACCAGCGTTTCCTCACCGCGCTCGGCGTGAAGGCGGCGATCCGCACGGTGGACGATTCGCAGTACCAGAGCCGGACGCAGACCTTCGACTATGACGTCATCGTCAAGGCGTTCCCCTCCTCGCTCTCGCCGGGCCGGGACCAGATCAGCTACTGGAGCTCGGCCATGCGCGACCGGCCCGGCAGCTCCAACTTCGCCGGCATCGCCGATCCCGACGTCGACCGCATCCTCGAGGCCATCCTGACCGCGCGCACGGCGGAGGATTTCCGCTCGGCCGTGCGCCTGCACGACAGGATGCTCCTTTCGGGCTATTATGTCGTGCCGCTCTACCATCTCGGCGAACAGTGGGTCGCGCATTCCAAGCATATCGCCCGGCCGCAGGCGGTTCCGCTCTACGGTTTCCAGTTCCCGACATGGTGGGACGAGCGGGCGCAGTAAAGGGGCCATCCCCAGAACTCGGGTTACCCTGAGGTAATCTGTTGAAAGCGGCGGCGCGTCGGCCTATCTCGGCGTCCTGTTCCGGAATCTCCCGGCACCTCGAAAGGAAAACCGGATGGAAGCCATTACGATCGATGTCGTCTCTGATGTCGTCTGCCCCTGGTGCTATCTGGGCAAGAAACGGCTCGACAAGGCGATCGACGCCGTGAAGGACGAGCTTGTCGTCACGGTGACGTTCCGGCCCTACCAGCTCAATCCCGACATGCCGCCGGAAGGCGTCGACCACAAGAAGCATCTCGCCGAAAAGCTCGGCGGCACTGACGCCGTCGACCGCGCCCATCAAATGCTGACGGGGCTGGGCAAGGAGGACGGCATCGCCTTCGATTTTCCCGCCGTCAAGATCAGCCCCAACACGCTCGACGCGCATCGCCTCCTGCGCTGGGCGATGATCGAAGGCCCCGAAATCCAGGGCCGCGTCGCGCTCGCCCTCTTCAAGGCCTATTTCGAGGAAGGCCGCAATGTCGGCGACCGTGCCGTGCTGCTCGACATCGCGGAAACCTCGGGCATGGACCGCGCCGTGGTGACCGCCCTCTTTTCCGCCGGTGCCGACGTCGATTCCGTCAAGGAGGAGATCGGCATGGCCCGCGACATGGGCGTGACGGGCGTGCCCTGCTTCATCATCGACAACAAATACGCCGTGATGGGCGCCCAGTCCGTCGATGTTCTCACCAACGCCTTCCGCGAGATCGCGGCGATGAAGGCGCAGGAGCGCGTCGGGCAGAATTGAGCGGTCTTATCCGCTCGCCGCAAGAACGGAGGGGCGGACCTTGCTCCGCTCCCACCATGCCTGAATGGACGGGAATTCGCGAATGAGCGCGGCGCCCTCCGGCGCTTCCTTGAACAGGCCGAACATCGGAGCGGCATGAAAGTCGGCCAATGATGGCTCCGGCCCGGAGAGCCAGTTTTCGGCTCCCAGCAAGTTCGAAAGCGCCCCCAGGAAGAGGCGGGCCTTTTCAACGCCGGCGGCAATGCGTGCTTCGTCTATCGCCTCGTTCCCGGATGCCTCCATCCGCTGCACGTAGACATCCCACACCATCGGCAGATAGGCGTAATTGTCCAGCATCGCGACGATCTGGTTCATACGCGCGCGATCACGAAGAGCGCGCGGTTGCAGCGGCGGTCCGGAAAATGCCTCATCCACGTAGCGGGTTATCGCGCTTGTTTCGTAGAGGGCGAACCCGTCGTGCTCGAAGGCTGGAATGCGGCCAAAGGGTTGCCGCGCAAGATGCTCGGGCGGCACGCCCTCGTCTGAAAACACGTCCACCGGCACGAGATTGTAAGGCACTCCCTTTTCATGGAGTGCGATGCGCACGATCCGAACGTAGACGCTGTAGCTTGCGCCATAGACCGTGACCGATGGATGCATTTCCGGCATTTCGCAATCCTCCCGGCCCTGGTGCTCCGCTCAGTTGCCCTGCTTCGCCAGCCCCGCAAGCTGCGTCATCACCTGCGCCGCGCCCGTCAGGCGCTTTTCCGGCGTGGGGTAGTCGCGGGCGAGGAACAGGCTCTGGTCCGGCCTGATCTTGACCAGCGCGCCCTGCCTGGCGATGTAGCCGACCAGTGCCGTCGGGTTCGGGAATTCCTTGTTGCGGAACTGCACGACGACGCCCTTCGGGCCGGCATCGAGCTTCTCGACATTGGCCACGCGGCAGAGCGACTTGATGTAGACGATCTTCAGGAGATGCTGCACCTCGATAGGCAACGGGCCGAACCGGTCGATCAGTTCCGCGCCGAAGGCGTCGATGTCGCCAAGCTCGGTGATCTCGCCGAGGCGGCGGTAGAGGCCGAGGCGCAGGTGCAGGTCCGGCACGTAATCATCGGGGATCATGACCGGCGTGCCGACGGAAATCTGCGGCGACCAGCCGCTGTCGGCGACCTCCTCGTCGCCCTTGATCTCGGCGACGGCCTCTTCCAGCATCTGCTGGTAAAGCTCGAAGCCAACCTCCTTGATATGGCCGGACTGTTCCTCGCCGAGAAGGTTGCCCGCGCCGCGGATGTCGAGGTCGTGGCTGGCGAGCTGGAAGCCGGCGCCGAGCGTGTCGAGCGATTGCAGCACCTTGAGGCGGCGTTCCGCCGTGCCCGTCAGCGTGCGGTTGACCGGCAGGGTCAGCAGCGCGAAGGCGCGGACCTTGGATCGGCCGACGCGGCCGCGAAGCTGGTAGAGCTGGGCGAGGCCGAACATGTCGGCGCGGTGGATGATCATCGTGTTCGCCGTCGGCACGTCGAGGCCGGATTCGACGATGGTCGTCGAGAGCAGCACATCGTAGCGGCCTTCGTAGAAGGCGTTCATGATGTCTTCGAGTTCGGTGGCCGGCATCTGGCCGTGCGCGACGGCGACCTTCAGCTCCGGCACGTCCTGCCGCAAGAAATCGTGGATTTCCGAGAGGTCGCTGAGGCGGGGGCAGACGTAGAAGCTCTGGCCGCCGCGATAGTGCTCGCGCATCAGCGTCTCGCGGATGACGAGCGGATCGAAGGGCGAGATGAAGGTACGCACCGCCATGCGGTCGACCGGCGGCGTGGTGATCAGCGAGAGCTCGCGCACGCCCGTCATGGCGAGCTGCAAGGTGCGCGGGATGGGCGTCGCCGAGAGCGTGAGGACGTGCACGTCGCTCTTCAGCTCCTTCAGCCGCTCCTTGTGCTTCACGCCGAAATGCTGCTCCTCGTCGATGATGAGGAGGCCGAGATTGGCGAATTTTATGGAGCTACCGAGCAGCGCATGGGTACCGACGACGATATCCGTCCTGCCCTCGGAAAGCTCCTTCTTCGTCAGCGCCAGTTCCTTCGAGCCGACGAGGCGGGAGGCCTGCTGCACACGGATCGGCAGGCCCCGGAAACGGTCGCAGAAGGTCTTGAAATGCTGGCGCGCGAGCAGCGTCGTCGGCACGACGACGGCAACCTGCACGCCGTTCATCGCCGCGATGAAGGCGGCGCGCAGCGCCACTTCCGTCTTGCCGAAACCGACGTCGCCGCAGACGAGGCGGTCCATCGGCCGGCCGGCGCCGAGATCCTCGCGCACGGCGTCGATGGCGTTCGCCTGGTCGTCCGTCTCGTCATACGGGAAGCGGGCGGCGAATTCGTCATAGACGCCTTCCGGCGCCGCCAGCACGGGAGCATGGCGCACAAGGCGCGCGGCGGCGATCTGGATGAGGCCGCTCGCCATGTCGAGCAGGCGCTTCTTGAGCTTGGCCTTGCGCGCCTGCCAGGCGACGCCGCCGAGCTTGTCGAGCAGCGCATCCGTGCCTTCGCCCCCATAGCGCGAGAGGAGGTCGATGTTCTCGACGGGCAGGAAGAGCTTGGCGTCGTCCGCATAGACGAGTTCGAGGCAGGCATGCGGCGCGCCGGCTGCCTCGATGGTGCGCAGCCCGACGAAGCGGCCGATACCGTGCTCGGCATGGACGACAATGGAGCCTTCGTCGAGGCCGGCGACCTCGGTGATGAAATCCGCGCCGCGCTTGCGCCGTTTCGAGCGCCGCACCATGCGGTCGCCGAGGATGTCCTGCTCGCCGATGACGATAATGTCGCCCGCCTCGAAGCCGCTTTCGAGGCTGAGGACGGCAGATCCCGCCTCGCCCGGCTTCAGCTTGCGCAGATCGCCGAATTTCTCGACGGGCACGACATTGCCGAGCCCGTGTTCGGCAAGCACCTGCAGGAGGCGATCCAGCGAACCTTCCGACCAGCCCGTCACCAGCACCTTGGCGCCGGACGCCCGCTTGTCCGCGATATGCTTCACGGCCTGGTCGAAGACGTTGACGCGTGCGCCGTCCGCATCCTCGCTGCCGGCCGGCCGCGCCCAGCGCATGCCGGGCCGCGCCTCGACGGTCTCGACATGGCGGGCCTCGCCCTCGTGCTCGTTGAAGGGGGAGAGACGGATGGCGTTTCGCTCGTCGAGTTCGCGGGCGAAGCGCTCGGCGTCGAGATAGAGAAGGCCCGGCGGCACCGGCTTGTAGGGCGTCGCCTGCGCCACCTGACCCTTGCCGGGCGTGGCGGAGGCAAGGCGCGCGTCGTAATAGTCGCGCACGAGGCGCGAGCGCTCGACCGCCGCCTCGCGCACCGTATGGTCGGTGACGAAGCGGAAGCCTTCCAGATAGTCGAAGGCGGTTTCGAGTTCGGCGTAGAACAGCGGCAGCCAGTGCTCCATGCCGGGATAGCGCCGCCCTTCGGAAACGGCCTGGTAGAGCGCATCGTCGCGCGTCGCGGCGCCGAAGGAGGAGAGATACTGCTTGCGGAAATGCGAGATCGTCTCCGGCGTCAGCGTCACCTCGCTCATCGGGTTAAGGTCGAGGGCGCGCGCCTGCCCGGTCGTGCGCTGGCTGGCGGGGTCGAACGCGCGGATCGATTCCAGCGTGTCGCCGAAGAAATCGAGGCGCACCGGCTCCAGGCTGCCGGGCACGAAGACGTCGAGAATGCCGCCGCGCACGGCAAATTCCCCTACCTCGCGCACCGTGGCGACGCGCTCGAAGCCGTTGCGCTCCAGCCGCGCGGCGATGTCGTCCATGCGGACCTGGTTGCCGGGCCTTGCGGAAAAGGCAAGGTTCTCGATGACCATCCGCGACGCCGTCTTCTGCAGCATGGCATTGACCGTGACGAGCACGATGGCCGCATGCGGCTTCTTACGGTGGGCGATCAGCGCCGAGAGCGCGGAAAGCCGGCGCGCGGAGACTTCGGCGCTCGGCGAGACGCGGTCGTAGGGAAGGCAGTCCCAGCCGGGCAGCGTCAGCACGGGGATATCGGGTGCGACGAAGCCGAGCATCTGTTCGAGATCGGAAATGCGCTGGCCGTCCGAGAGCACATAGGCGACGGGGCCTGTCTTGCGGGCGAGATCGGCGAGGATCAGCGGCTCGACCCCGGAGGGCACGGCGCCGATGGTCATCGGCCGGCCGGCGCCGGCAACGCGTTCAGGGGAAAATCCGGGAATCATGCGCTGATGTCTTTGAAGAGCGGCGAGAAATCGGGGCGGTAGGCGGCGATGCGCGGGAAGAGGCCGTCGCGGAACGCGTCCGGCACCGGCTTCTCGCCGGTCACCCACTTTATGAGGTCGTTATCCTCCTCGGCCATGATGCGCTCCAGCTCATCGAGCTCGGCCTCGCCGAGCGTCGCGATCTCCGCATCGGCGAAGGCGCCGAGCACCAGGTCCATCTCGCGGATGCCCCTGTGCCAACAACGGAAGAGGATGCGCTTGCGGCGCGGGTCGATCTCGGCGCTCGAGCGTGTCGTTCCGGTCATGATCGTCCTCGCTTTCCAGCCCTCGGTGCAATTGGCGCTTCTATAGACCGGCAAAAGCCGCTTGTCAGCCTTGCCAAAGGCATGATCTCCGGCGATTTTGCCCGCCATGAGACCTGCCCTGCTCGATCCGCTCTTCGCACCCCTCTCCTCGCTCCCCGGCATCGGCCCGAAGCTGGGCGGCCTCTTCGCGCGCCTGCTCGGCCAGGAGAGCATCGAGGATTGCCGCGTCGTCGATCTCGTCTTCCATTTCCCGCATTCGATCGTCGACCGGCGCAACCAGCCGGGCATCGCCAATGCGCCGCCGGGCGTCATCGTCACCATCACCGGCCGCGTCGACCGCCACCAGCCGCCGCCGCCCGGCCGGTCGAGCCAGCCCTACC
The DNA here is from genome assembly GCF_016839145.1 of Shinella sp. PSBB067. NCBI lineage: Bacteria > Pseudomonadati > Pseudomonadota > Alphaproteobacteria > Hyphomicrobiales > Rhizobiaceae > Shinella > Shinella sp. PSBB067. The sequence continues at coordinate 1,421,778 of NZ_CP069303.1, forward strand.
GCGTCTTCCTGCACGACGAGACCGGGGAACTGGCGCTCACCTTCTTCCGGGTCAAGGGCAATTGGCTGGAAAAGGCGCTGCCCATCGATGAAACCGTCGTGGTGAGCGGCAAGGTCGACTGGTTCAACGGCCGCCCCTCGATGGTGCATCCCGACTACATGGCGCGGCTCGGCGAGGCCGACAGCGTGCCGCTGGTCGAGCCGGTGCATGGCCTCACGGCCGGCCTGACATCCCGCGTCCTGCGCAAGGTGGTGGAGGCCGCCATCGCCCGCGTGCCGCATCTGCCGGAATGGATCGACGCGACGTTGCTGCAACGGCAGGGCTTTCCGTCCGCCTTCGATGCCTTCCACCGCCTGCACGACCCGCGCGACGAGACGGACCTCGACCCGCAGGCCCCCGCCCGCCGCCGCCTCGCCTATGACGAATTCCTGGCGGGCCAGATCTCGCTCGCCCTCGTGCGCCAGCGCCTGCGCAAGGTCGCCGGCCGGCCGGTGACCGCGACCGGCGCGCTGAGCCGCCCGGTCATCGACGCCCTGCCCTTTTCGCTGACGAACAGCCAGCAGACGGCCATCGGCGAGGTGCTGAAGGACATGGCCGGCGAGCAGCGCATGCTGCGGCTCCTGCAGGGCGATGTCGGCGCGGGCAAGACGGCGGTGGCGCTGATGGCGATGCTCGCCGCCATCGAATCCGGCGGGCAGGCCGTGCTGATGGCCCCGACGGAAATCCTCGCCCGCCAGCATTTCGCCACGCTCTCGCGCATGGCGGCACCGGCCGGTGTCACCATCGACGTGCTGACCGGCCGCACCAAGGGGCGCGAACGCGACGCCATCCTCGAACGCATCGCCTCGGGCGAGACGCAGATGGTCATCGGCACCCATGCGCTCTTCCAGGAGAACGTCGCCTACAAGGACCTCGTGCTCGCCGTGGTGGATGAACAGCACCGTTTCGGCGTGCACCAGCGCCTTCGCCTGACGGCAAAGGGCATCTCTCCGCACATGCTGGTGATGACGGCGACGCCCATCCCGCGCACCCTCGTCCTCGCCGCCTTCGGCGACATGGACGTCTCCAAGCTCACGGAAAAGCCGGCCGGCCGCAAGCCGATCCAGACCGTCGTGGTGCCGCAGGAGCGCACCGGCGACATCGTCGATCGCCTGCGCGCCGCGCTTGCCGAAGGCAAGAAGGCCTACTGGATCTGCCCGCTGGTCGAGGAATCCGAGGAAAGCGACCTCATGTCCGTCGAGGAACGGCACGCGGCGCTCGCCGGCATCTTCGGCGATGCCGCCGGCCTCGTGCACGGGCGCATGAGCGGGCCGGAAAAGGACGCCGCCATGCTCGCCTTCAAGAACGGCGAGACGCGGCTGCTGGTCGCGACGACCGTCGTGGAGGTCGGCGTCGACGTGCCGGATGCCTCCATCATGGTCATCGAACATGCCGAGCGCTTCGGCCTTGCCCAGCTCCACCAGTTGCGCGGGCGCGTCGGGCGCGGCGAGGAAGCATCGAGCTGCATCCTGCTCTACAAGGGGCCGCTCGGCGAGAACGGCCGTGCGCGTCTTTCGATCCTGCGCGAGACGGAGGATGGCTTCCGCATCGCCGAGGAGGATCTGAAGCTGCGCGGCGAAGGCGAGCTGCTCGGCACCCGGCAGTCCGGCACGCCGGGCTTCCTCGTCGCAAGCCTCGAAGCGCACGGCGATCTTCTCGAAATCGCCCGCAAGGACGCCGCCTATCTTCTCGAGCGCGACCCGGAACTGACGGGCGAGCGGGGCGAAGCGATCCGCACCCTGCTCTATCTCTACCGCCGCGACGAGGCGATCCGCTTCCTGCGCGCCGGTTGATGCCCACAAAATCGTGATTTCGCCGGGACTGCCCGTGAAGGCATACTTCTCCATGCATCAGCGAAAAAGGAGAAATGCCATGAAGACAGTTCTCGCAGTCGCGGCGACGCTTGCCCTTTCCGCCTCCGCAGCCTTTGCGGATTGCGCCTGGCACAACAAGATCTCGGCCGAAGCCAAGGTCGACAAGACGATCACCACCGCCAGCGTGACCACGACCGAAAAGCAGTCCCGCCTGCCGGCACAAGCCGACCGGATCATCCTGGACGAACGGCAGAACGCCGTCGTCGAGGAATAGGCATGCCGAGCCGTCCCGCCCGCGGGGCGGCTCGCCCTTTTCCTATCCCTTCTTCCGGGACTTCGCCTTGGCTTTCCGCTGCTCCTCGCTTTCGATAAGCTCCAGCGACTTTTCCGGCGGCGTGACGAGACCGACCGAGATGATGAGCTTGGCGGCGTCCTCCGCGCTCATGTCGAGCGGCACGAGCTTTTCCCGCGGCACGTAGACGAGGAAGCCGGCCGTTGGAAACGGGGTCGGCGGCAGGAAGCAGGCGACCATGTCCTTGCCCATGGACTTGAACTTCGTCGCGATCTCGCCGCGCGCGTCCGTCGCCACGAAGACGATCGACCACAAGCCGGCGCTCGGATATTCGATCATCGCCGCCCTGTTGAAGGACGTGCCCTTGTCCTTCAGCACCGTCTCGAAGATCTGCTTGAGGCTCTTGTGCACCGTGCGCACCAGCGGCGTGCGGTTGAACAGCGAATCGCCGAACTCGACGATCGTCCGGCCGATCAGGTTCTTGCCGAGGAAGCCGATGAGCGTGATGAACACCAGCGCGATCAGGAGGCCAAAGCCCGGAATGGCGAACTGGAAGTAGTTTTCCGGATTGTAGGGCGCCGGAATATAGGGCTTCACCCAACTATCCGCCCAGTGGATGAAGGTCCAGGTCAGCCATATGGTAATGGCGATCGGCGCGCAGATGACGAGGCCGGTGAGGAAATTGTTTCGCAGCCGCATGGCAAGCGACTGTCTCGGGACAAGGTCGGTCATCTGTCGTCCAGTGTGGGGCGGTGGCGTGGGAGGCCGCTCAACCGTAGAAACCCGGATGATAGGAAACCGTTCCCTCGCCGTAAACCGGAGAAAACGCAACGCGCATGAAATACTCGGGGGGCACCCCGTCCAGCGTCAGTCTCGGATCCGGCGCGAAACCGAAACGGCTGTAGTAGGCGGGATCGCCGAGCACGACGCAGCCACCTGCCCCGGCGGCCTTCAGCCGATCGAGCCCTTCGCGCGCAAGCCTTCCGCCGATCCCCTTCCCCTGGCGGGGCGGATCGACCGAAAGCGGCCCGAGGCCGTACCAGTCCCGGCTTCCGTCGGAAATCCTGACCGGCGAGAACGCGACATGGCCGACGACCATCCCGCCCTCCTCCGCCACCAGCGAAAGCGTCAGGGCACCGGCGGCCCTGAGACGGTCGACGACCAGATGCTCGGTTCCATCGGCATGGGGCGCCGTCCGGAACGCCGTTTCCGTCAGCGTGCGGATCGCGTCGATGTCGCCTTCGCGTTCCGGCCGGACGATCATTCCACCGTCACGGACTTGGCGAGGTTGCGCGGCTGGTCGACGTCCGTGCCCATGAAGACGGCCGTATGATAGGCCAGGAGCTGGATCGGCAGCGAATATATCATCGGCGCAATGATCTCGTCGACATTGGGCAGCACGATGGTCGCCATCGTCGGAAGCTTCGAGGCGGCCGCGCCCTTCTCGTCTGTGATGAAGACGATCCGGCCGCCGCGGGCCGCCACTTCCTGCATGTTCGAGACGGTCTTCTCGAAGAAGCGGTCGTGCGGGGCGATGACGATGACCGGCATGTTCTCGTCGATCAGCGCGATGGGGCCGTGCTTCAGCTCGCCGGCGGCATAGCCTTCGGCGTGGATATAGGAGATTTCCTTGAGCTTCAGCGCGCCTTCCATCGCCAGCGGATAGCTGGTGCCGCGTCCGAGATAGAGCACGTCCTTGCATTTCGACAGGTCGCGCGAAAGCTGCTCGATGGCCGGCTGGATGGTGTTGAGCACGCCAGCCATGATGCGCGGCATCTCGGCCAGGTGGCGCACCAGTTCCTTCTCCTCCGCCTCGCCGAGCGTGCCGCGCGCCCGGCCCGCGCCGATGGCGAGCGCGGCGAGGACGGCGAGCTGGCAGGTGAAGGCCTTGGTCGAGGCGACCCCGATTTCCGGGCCGGCGAGGATCGGGAAGACCGCGTCCGATTCGCGGGCGATGGTCGATTCCTTCGTGTTGACCACGGCGCCGATCTTCAGCCCGTGCTCCTTGCAGTAGCGAAGCGAGGCGAGCGTGTCGGCGGTCTCGCCGGACTGGGAGATGAAGAGCGCGGCCGAAGCCGGATTGAGCGGGATCTCGCGGTAACGGAACTCCGAGGCGACGTCGATCTCGACCGGCAGGCGCGCATAGCGTTCGAACCAGTACTTGCCGACGAGGCCCGCCAGATAGGCGGTGCCGCAGGCGGAAATGGCAAGGCTCGGCACCCTGGCGAAATCGATGTCGCCGGCGACGGGTCGCACCGTCTGCGCAAGGAAATCGACATAGTGGCTGAGGGCATGGGAGATCGCCTCAGGTTGCTCATGGATCTCCTTCTCCATGAAGTGCCGGTGGTTGCCCTTGTCGATGAGATAGGCGGCGGCGGAGGAAACCTGCCTTGCGCGCTCGACGCGATTGCCGTCGGCATCGAAGATGAAGGCGCCGTCGCGGCCGATCACCGCCCAGTCGCCGTCGACGAGATAGCTGATCTCGTTGGTGAAGGGCGCGAGCGCGATGGCGTCGGAGCCGAGGAACATCTCGCCGCGGCCATGGCCGATGGCGAGCGGCGGACCGTTGCGCGCGGCCATGATGGTCGACGGATCGTCCTCGAAGAGCACGGCGAGCGCGTAGGCTCCGGTGACGCGCCGCAGCATGGCATGCATCGCCTCGCGGCGGCCGAGGCCTTCGCGGCGATATTTCGCGATGAGCTGTGCGACGACCTCCGTATCGGTCTGCGTGGTGAACGTCGCGCCGCCGGCGACCAGCTCGTCCTTCAGCTCGGAGAAATTCTCGATGATGCCATTGTGCACGACGGCGACGCCGTCGACAAAATGCGGATGGGCGTTTCCTTCCGTCGGCGCGCCATGCGTCGCCCAGCGGGTATGGGCAATGCCGATCGTGCCGGCCAGCGGCTCCTCCGAAAGGCGCTTTTCGAGGTTGAAAAGCTTGCCTTCGGCCCGGCGGCGGGCGAGCCTGCCGTCGACGACGGTGGCAACGCCGGCGGAATCGTAACCCCGGTATTCAAGGCGCTTCAGCGCATCGACGAGCCGACCCGCGACAGGCTGGTTTCCGACGATACCGACAATTCCGCACATGGCGCGCTCCAATTCCTATCCGACGCATTTCATTGCGTTCTTTTCGTAGAGTTTTTTTCCTGCGGCGCAACATGGGCCCGCTCACTTTCGATTGCAGGCGTTAACGTGGGCGCGCCCAATCGACGTGTTAGGGCGCCGGCTTCTTTTTCGCGTCCTTGATCGCCTGGTTGCGCGCACGGATCAGCGCCGCGCGGCCCTCCTTGTTCTCCTGCCGGGCGCGGCCGAAGGCGACGGCATCGTCGGGCACGTCGGCCGTGATCACGCTGCCCGAGGCGATATAGGCGCCGTCGCCGATGGAGACCGGGGCGACGAGCGCCGAATTGGAGCCGATGAAGGCGTCCGCGCCGATGCGCGTGACATGCTTGTTGATGCCGTCATAGTTGCAGGTGATGGTGCCGGCACCGATGTTCGTGCGCGCGCCGATGAAGGCATCGCCGATATAGGTCAGATGGTTGACCTTGGCGCCCGCCCCGATCTCCGCCTTCTTCACCTCGCAGAAATTGCCGACCTTCGCGCCCTCGCCGAGATTGGCACCCGGCCGCAGGCGCGCATAGGGGCCGACCTCGGCGCCGGCCGAGACATGCGCGCCCTCGACATGCGAGAAGGAATGGATGACGGCGCCGCTCTCGACCGTCACGCCCGGCCCGAAGACGACGTTGGGCTCGATGGTCACGTCGCGGCCGATCTCGGTATCATAGGCGAGGAACACGGTTTCCGGCGCGATCATCGAAACGCCGTCGAGCATCATCTCGTGCCGGCGGCGCTGCTGCCAGAGCCGTTCGATGACGGCAAGTTCGGCGCGCGTGTTGCAGCCGGTCAGTTCCTCCTCGGGCGCCTCCACGGCGACCGCCCGGCCGCCCGCCGCGCGCACCACCTCGACGATGTCAGTGAGATAATATTCGCCCTTGGCGTTGCTGTTGCCGATCCGGCCGATGAGGTCGAGCGCCTTGCGCCCGTCGATGGCCATCAGCCCGCCGTTGCAATAGGTGATGGCGCGCTCGGCCTCGCTGGCATCCTTGTGCTCGCGGATGGCCACAAGCTCGCCATTCTCGACGATCAGCCGGCCGTAGCCCGTCGGATCGGCCGTCTCGAAGCCGATCACGACAACGTCGGCGCCCGCCGCGAGGCCTTCGCGCGCGGCGACCAGCGGTGCCTCGGTGATGAGCGGCGTATCGCCGAAGACGACGAGCACGTCGTCGTATCCCCTGGCGATCGCTTCACGCGCAGCAAGCACCGCATGGGCCGTGCCGAGCCGTTCGGTCTGGATATGGACGGAACTGCTGACCGCCGCGTTCCGCGCCGCAGCCTCGACCTTCTCCGCGTCGCGGCCGAGCACCAGCGCGATGTCGGAAATGCCGGCCCTGGCAAGGGCGTCGACCACATGCGCGATCATCGGCCGGCCGGCGACCGGGTGCAGCACCTTCGACTGCGAGGACTTCATCCGCGTGCTCTCGCCCGCGGCCAGGATGACGGCCAGGCAGTTGCGCTTCGTCCTGTCTGCGGTCATGGGAATCCCTCGTTCACCCGTCTTCGACGCCGTTCCTTAGCAAAAAGGCGCGGCCGGAGACAAAGGGATTTCTCCGCGCCTCAGTTCGACTTGCTGCGCAGGCGGCTTTCCGTCAGCAGGCCGTTCTCGTCGAGGATCGGATAGGCGACGGAAACGAGATGCGCGTTGACGCGCTTGAGGTCGCGCAGCATGTCGAGATGCAGCGAGCTCGTCTGGAGGCTGTCGAGCCGTCCGTCGCGCAGCCGCTCCAGATGCCGCTCGGAAGACTGTTTCTCCATGCGCCGCACATCGACCTTCACCTCCATGAGCTGGCGGGCAAGGCCGGCATCGCGCGTGACGAAGATCGTCTGGGCGATGCGCAGGTTCTCGATCGTCAGGTTGAAGAGGTTGTCGAGTTCCTTGTAGCCGTCGTCGGAGAATTTCAGCCCGTTGACGATCTTCTTGCGCACCTGCTCCTGCAGCCCCTTCTCGATGATGTCGCCGACATGCTCGAGATTGATGGCATAGTCGATGATGACGATCGAGCGGGCCGCGCATTCGCCGCTGACGCCCTGGCGGCCGAGGCGGGAGAGATAGATCTTCACCTCCTGCTGCAGGGTGTCGACCTGCCGCTCCAGTTCGCCGATGTCCTTCATGGGCGCAAGGTTGTTGTCGTTGAAGGCGCGCATCGTGCGGATGAGCATGGCCTCGATGAGATCACCGACGCGCAGGACCTCGCGCGTTGCGCCGGACAGCGCGACGACCGGGGTCGAAAGCGCCGAATCGTCGAGATATTTCGGCCCGTTGTCCTCGGGCTTCTCCTCCGGAACGAGCTTTTCCATGAGCCGCGAGAGCGGCCCCGAAAGCGGCCACATGATCAGCGCGACGACGATGTTGAACGCAAGATGCACGTCGACCGGCAGCTTGGCGGCCGGAACGGGCAGCATGGCGAGGAGGTCCGCGACCTGACCCGCGAAGGGCAGCACCGCAAGGCACCCCACCCCGCGCACGAGGAGGTTGCCGAGCGTCACGCGGCGGGCGGACGCGGCGGCTTTCAGCGTCGCGATGACGGGCGGCACGGCCCCGCCGAGATTGGCGCCGAGCACGAGGATGACCGTCAGCGCCGGCGACAGGATGCCCATCGCCGTCAGCGACAGGATGAGCACGACCACCGCGAGGCTGGAGGAGGAGATGATGGCGAGCACGGTCGAGAAGGCGAGCGCGGCGGGCCATGCGTCGCCCAGGAGCGTCAGGAAGGCGGCGAGCGCCGGCGACTGGCGCATCGGCTCCGTCGCAAGGCTCAGGAGATGCAGCGAAAGCAGCATCAGGCCGATGCCAACGAGCGCCGAGCCGAGGCCCTGCCGGGCGGACGAGCCGGACGATTTGTAGAACAGCACGCCGACGAGGATGATGAAGGGCGAGATCGATTCGATGCCGGTCGCCACCAGCCAGGCCGTGACGGCCGTGCCGACATTCGCGCCGAGCAGCACGATCTGCGCCATGCGCGCCCGCACGAGGTTCTTTTCCACGAAGGAGGCGATCATCAGCGCGGTCGCGGTCGAGCTCTGCAGCGCGACGGTGGCGACGAAACCGGCGAAGAAGGAGCGGAACGGACCGCGCGTGCCGAGCGCCAGCCCGGAGCGCAGCTTGACGCCGAAGGCCCGCGTCATGCCGTCCTTCACCAGCGCGAGGCCGAAAAGCAGAAGCGCCACCGCACCGAAAAGGTTGATCATGACGATCGTGGATTCCACGTCTTGCCTCCTCACGGCCCCAAACAACGATCGGACTCACCGGAACGATCCCGCATCCGAACATGAATTTTCAAATTATGACAGCTGAATTCAGCCGGAATATGCCAATAATTTCAGAAATTTTTCATTTGCCGGCAAAAGAAATCGGCGCTTTCCGACCGATTTGCGGCAGGCGTGTTTTTTGCCCCGCATCGCGCGCACGCTGCGCACTTCAATTCCCGCGAACTTTCCGTTAAGAGACGATCTCCGGCCGCATGGCCGCCGACATGAGGAAAGTTAGACGATGCTCGATGCCTTGAGAAGCGCCGCCCAGACCTGGGTGGCAAAAGCCCTGCTGATCGTTCTGGTCGGTTCCTTCGCGGTCTGGGGCGTTTCGAGCTCGATCGTCACGGGCGGGTCGAATGCCGTGGTCACCGTCGGCGACGTCAAGGTCTCGCCGACCGACTTCCGCCTCGCCTACGAGCGCCAGGTCGCGACCATGTCGCAGCGCTTCGGCATGCGGCTCAACGCCGAGCAGGCCCGCGCCTTCGGCGTCGAGAACCAGGTCTTCGCCGAACTCGTGGCGGGCGCCGCGCTCGACCAGCTCTCGCGCGACATGAACCTCGGCCTCTCGGAAGGCCGCCTCGCCCGCCTGATCGCCGACGACCCGGCCTTCCGCGGCGTCAACGGCCAGTTCGACCGCACGGCCTTCTCGGCCATCCTGCGCAATGCGGGCCTGCGCGAGAACGACTACATCAACAACCGCAGCCAGGTCGCCATCCGCACCCAGGTCGTGGAAGCCGTTTCCGATGGCTACAAGGCCCCCGACGTGCTGACCGGTGCGCTGCGCCAGTACCGCAACGAGGCGCGCACCATCGATTACCTGTTGCTCAGCAACGCCAATATCGACCCCGTGAAGGCGCCCGGCGACGATGTGCTCGCCCCCTGGTTCGAACAGAACAAGGCGAAGTACCGCGCGCCGGAATACCGCAAGTTCGTCTATGTCTCGCTGGAGCCGAAGGACATCGTCGAGACCGCCGCCATCACCGAGGATTCGCTGAAGGCCGAATATGAGCGGGTCAAGCAGAAGTACAGCACGCCCGCCACGCGCACCATCGAGCAACTGACCTTCAAGGACCGCGCCGCCGCGGACGCCGCTGCCGCCAAGCTCGCCGCCGGCACCGCCACCTTCGACGCGCTGATCGCCGAGGAAGGCAAGACCGCGGCCGACGTCCTGCTCGGTGACTTCACCAGGGACAACGTTCCCGACCAGAAGCTCGCCGATCCCGCCTTCGCCGTTCCCGCCGACGGCGGCACGACCCCGGTCATCGACGGCACCTTCGGCCCGATCATCCTGCGCGTGACGAACATCCGCCCGGAAACGACGAAGACCTACGACGAGGTGAAGGAAGAGCTGCGCAACGAGCTTGCGCTCTCGGAAGCCGCGGACGGCATCCTCGCCGTGCACGACCGCCTGGAGGACAGCCGCGCCGAAGGCCTCAGCCTTGCCGATGCCGCCGCGAAGAACAACCTCAAGGCCGTGACGGTCGAGGCCGCGGATGCCCAGGGCAACGACCCGAAGGGCGAGGAGATCGCCGGCCTTCCGGACGAAACCGCCCTGCTCGGCGAGGTCTTCAAGACCGATGTCGGCATGGAAACCTCGCCGATCAATGTCGGCCGAGAGGGCTACGCCTGGTACGACGTGCTCGACGTGCTGCCGGAGCGCGACCGCACGCTCGACGAGGTGCGCGACCGTGTCGTTGCCGACTGGACCGCAGAGCAGCAGCGCCAGACCCTTGCCAGGAAAGCCGAGGAACTGGCCGGGCGCGTGCGCAAGGGCGACGCGCTTGCCGCGATCGCGGACGAGCTCGGCATGGCCGTCGAGAACAAGGCCGGCCTCCACCGCGGCGCGCAGGACCCGGTGCTGAGCCCGGCGGCCGTCGCCGCGGCCTTTGCCGGCCCGCTCGGCCATGTCGCCGCCACGCCCGGCGTCGACGGCGAAGGCCAGATCCTGCTCAAGGTGACCGAGGTGAATGCGGATGCCGCCACCGACGCACTGTCGAACGACGAGCAGCAGATCCAGGCCGTCGCCCGCACCAGCGGCGACGACATCCTCGACCAGATGGTGAGCGCGCTGCAGACCACCTACGGCGTCTCCATCAACCGGTCGCTCGCCGAGCAGAGCATCGCGCGGCGCTAGGGGGGACGCAAACCGCATGTCCGATCTGAAACCCTATATCGCCAAGGTCGCCACCGGCGCGCCGCTCGACCGCGAGGAGGCGCGCGGCGCCTTCGAGATCATCATGTCGGGGGCGGCCACGCCCTCGCAGATCGGCGGCTTCCTGATGGCGCTGCGCGTGCGCGGCGAGACCGTGGACGAGATCTACGGTGCCGTCGGTTCCATGCGCGCCCGCATGCTGCCGGTCACCGTGCCGGCCGATGCCATCGACATCGTCGGCACGGGCGGCGACGGCGCGGGCACCTACAACATCTCGACGCTCGCGGCGATCATCGTCGCGGGCGCCGGCGTGCCCGTCGCCAAGCACGGCAACCGGGCGCTCAGCTCGAAGTCGGGCACGGCAGACGCCCTTTCCTGCCTCGGCGTGAAGCTCGACATCGGCCCGGCGGAGATCGCCCGCTGCGTGCACGATGCCGGGCTCGGCTTCATGTTCGCCCAGCTCCATCATTCGGCGATGAAGCATGTCGGCCCCTCGCGCGTCGAACTCGGCACGCGCACCATCTTCAACCTGCTCGGCCCGCTCTCCAATCCGGGCGGCGTCAAGCGCCAGCTCCTCGGCGTCTTCTCGCCGCAATGGCTGGTGCCGATCGCCGAGGTGATGCGCGATCTCGGCTCGGAAAGCATCTGGGTCGTGCACGGCGAGGGCCTCGACGAGATCACCACGACCGGTACGACGCAGGTCGCGGCCCTGGAGGACGGCAAAATCCGCACCTTCGAGCTGACGCCGGCCGATTTCGGCCTGCCGCAGGTCAAGCTCGACGACCTTCGCGGCGGCGACGGCCCGCACAACGCCGCCGCGCTCCTGTCCGTGCTCGGCGGCGCGCACATGCCCTACCGGGACATCTCGCTTGCCAATGCCGCCGCCTCGCTCGTGGTTGCCGGCAAGGCGCAAACGCTCGCACAGGGCATGAAGCTCGCGACCGAATCCCTCGAAAGCGGCCGCGCCCGCATCGCCCTGGAACGACTTGTCGCGGTTTCCAACGAAGGCCAGGCGGAGTAGGATTGGCCATGACCGACATCCTCAGGAAGATCGAAGCCTACAAGCTGGAAGAGATCGCCGCCGTCAAGGCGCGCGTCGCCCCGGCCGAGCTTCGCGCCCGCATCCGCGATCAGGCGCCGCCGCGCGGCTTCTTCGCAAGCCTCAGGGACCGGAAGGCCGAAGGCCGATTCGGCCTCATCGCCGAGATCAAGAAGGCGAGCCCCTCCCGCGGCCTCATCCGACCGGATTTCGATCCGCCGGCGCTCGCCAGGGCCTATGAGGCGGGCGGGGCGGCCTGCCTCTCCGTGCTTACCGACACGCCGAGCTTCCAGGGCGCCCCGGAGTTCCTGACGGCCGCGCGCGAAGCCTGCGCCCTGCCCGCGCTGCGCAAGGACTTCATGTTCGACAGCTACCAGGTGCTGGAGGCGCGTGCCTGGGGCGCGGACTGCATCCTCCTCATCATGGCCTCGCTTGGCGACGATGCCGCGAAGATGCTGGAGGACGCCGCCTTCTCACTCGGCATGGACGTGCTGATCGAGGTGCATGACGAGGCGGAGATGGAACGGGCGCTGAAGCTGAAATCCAAGCTCGTCGGCGTCAACAACCGGAACCTGCGCACCTTCGAGGTGGATCTCGCCGTTTCGGAAAAGCTCGCCGGCATGGTGCCGGAGGACCGGTTGCTCGTCGGCGAAAGCGGCATCTTCACCCATGCCGATTGCATGCGCCTTGGCAAGGTCGGCATTTCCACCTTCCTCGTCGGCGAAAGCCTGATGCGCAAGGACGACGTGACGGCCGCCACGCGCGAGCTCCTGACCGGCGACGCCGGCGTTCTGGCGGCGGAATGATGGCCGGGGAAAGCCTTACGCTCACCCATATCGGCGCCTCGGGCGAGGCCAACATGGTGGATGTCGGCGACAAGGCCGAGACGGTGCGCATCGCCGTCGCCGAAGGTTTCATCCGCATGGCGCCGGCCACCCTCGACCTCATCCTCAAGGGCGACGCGAAGAAGGGCGACGTGATCGGCGCGGCGCGCCTTGCCGGCATCATGGCCGCCAAGCAGACGGCGAACCTCATTCCCCTCTGCCACCCGCTGATGCTGACCAAGGTGGCCGTCGACATCCGCGAGGACCACGCGCTGCCGGGCCTGCGCGTCGAGGCCATGGCGAAGCTCACCGGCCGCACCGGCGTCGAGATGGAGGCGCTGACGGCCGTCAGCGTCGCCTGCCTCACCGTCTACGACATGGCCAAGGCCGCCGACCGCGAGATGGAGATCGGCGGCGTGCGCCTGCGCGAGAAATCCGGCGGCCGCTCCGGCGATTACAAGCGCGGAGACGCCTGATGTCCCTCCTGCCCGTCGCGGACGCCCTCGACCGCCTGCTTTCCGCCGCGCAGCCGACAGTGCGGACGGAGACGGTAAGCCTGCGGGACGCCGAGGGCCGCGTGCTCGCCGCAGACCTCGCCGCCCGCCTCACCCAGCCGCCCTTCGACAATTCCGCCATGGACGGCTACGCCGTGCGCCATGCCGACATCGCCGAACTGGGCTCCATCCTCAAGGTCGTCGGCACCTCCTCCGCCGGCCACGCCTTCGAAGGCACCGCAGGTCCCGGCGAGGCCGTGCGCATCTTCACCGGCGCGCCCCTGCCCGCCTTCGCCGATACGGTCCTTCTCCAGGAGGACGCGGAGCGGCTGGAGAACGGCCGCATCCGCACCACCTTCCTCACCCCGGAAGGCCGCCACATCCGTCCCCGCGGACAGGATTTCTCCGAAGGCGAGGTCGTGCTGCATGCCGGCGACATGCTCGATCCCGGCCGCCTGACCGTCGCCGCCGCGATGAACCATGCGGAACTGACCGTCTATGCCCGCCCCCGCATCGCGGTGCTGGCGACAGGCGACGAGCTCGTCCCGCCGGGCACCCGGCCGGGTGCAAGCCAGATCATCGCCTCCAACACCTACGGCGTCTCGGCCATCGCCCGTAAAGCCGGCGCGGAGGTCATCGACCTCGGCATCGTCGAAGACGACAGGCAGGCGATCCTGGAAGCCGTGCGCAAGGCGCTGGCGCTCGACATCGACGTGCTCGTGACGCTCGGCGGCGCCTCCGTCGGCGATTTCGACCTCGTCCAGCCCGTCCTCGGCGAGGCCGGCATGGCGCTCGATTTCTGGCGCATCGCCATGCGGCCCGGAAAGCCGCTGATGGTCGGCCGCCTTGGCGCCATCCAGGTCGTCGGCCTTCCCGGCAATCCCGTCTCGAGCCTCGTCTGCTCGCTGCTCTTCCTGGAACCGCTTGTCCGCCGCCTCGCCCGCCTTCCGGCGAAAAGCCGGCTGCGCAGCGCCGTCGCCGCCGTGCCGGTCCGGGAAAACGATCACCGCCAGGACCATATCCGCGCCCGGATCGACCGCGGACCTGCCGGCGAGCTCCGCGTGACGCCCTTCGACAAGCAGGATTCCTCGATGATGAAGACCTTCGCGCAATCCGAAGGCCTCCTTGTCCGCCTGCCGCATGCGCCGGCCCTTGAGGCGGGCGCGGCCTGCGAGGTCCTGCTCCTGCGCGAACCCGCTGTTTGAGCAGCATTATTGTTTCACCGGCCCCTTGCGGAACACATATGGAACAGATAGTGTCTGTTCTGGATTTGTTTCACGATTCTCGGTGGAGAGACCATGCTGACGCGCAAACAACAGGAACTCCTCCTCTTCATCCATGAGCGCATGAAGGAATCGGGCATTCCCCCGTCCTTCGACGAGATGAAGGACGCCCTGGACCTCGCCTCCAAATCGGGCATCCACCGCCTCATCACGGCGCTGGAGGAACGCGGTTTCATCCGCCGCCTGCCCAACCGGGCGCGCGCGCTGGAGGTCATCAAGCTGCCCGAGGCCTATTCGCCGAGTCTGCAGCCCCGGCGCGGCTTCTCGCCCTCCGTCATCGAAGGCAGCCGCGGCAAGCCGCCCGCGCCGGCCGCCGCCCCGCCGCAGCGCAATGCTGCCCCGGCCGACATGCCCACGTCCGTATCGGTGCCCGTGATGGGCCGCATCGCCGCCGGCGTGCCGATCTCCGCCATCCAGAACAACACCCATGACATCACCGTGCCGGCCGAGATGATCGGCAACGGCGACCATTATGCGCTGGAAGTCCGGGGGGATTCGATGATCGAGGCCGGCATCCTCGACGGCGATACCGTCATCATCCGCAACACCAGCACCGCCAATCCCGGCGAGATCATCGTCGCGCTCGTCGACGAAGAGGAGGCGACGCTGAAGCGCTTCCGCCGCAAGGGTGCCTCCATCGCACTCGAAGCCGCCAATCCGGCCTACGAGACCCGCATCTTCGGGCCGGATCGCGTCAAGATCCAGGGCAAGCTCGTCGGCCTCATCCGTCGTTATCACTGACCGCCTGTCCGTTATCGAAGCTGCCGGTCCGCCAGTCGTAGGTGCGGTGCCTCGACCAGGGGCGATCGAGCGTTTCGACGGAAGACGTGAATTCCGCCTCGGGAAGGCTGGCGACGGCCGCGGCTGCCGCAGCGGGCCGGATTTCCAGCGCGCCCGTTCGCCGCAGATGCCGCGCGGTCACCAGCCGGGCGCCGGAGCGGCAGGCATCCAGCCGCAGGGCAAAGGGCACGACGACGAGATCCGCCCCGTCGCAGGCCGTGCCGAGGAAGGCGGTGTCCTCCAGCGTGACGATCCGCCAGCCGCTCGGCGAGACGGCAGCGCAGAAGGCTTTCGTTTCGCAGACGAAACCGGGGCCTTTTCCCGCCGCATCGAGAGCCGCGGTGAGGGCATCCCTCGCCTTCTGCCGATCCGCCTTGCGCCGCGGTCGCTTTCCTTCTGGCGCTCCCGCCGGCTTTTCCCCGGCATCCTCCAGCGTCAGGCCCGCCGTCTTGCGCATGTCCGGTTTGACGAGTTCGCCGAGCCGGAGCGCCCGGCGCCATTGATCGTAGACGAAACCCGGCGGCCGGGCTCGGTTCGTCGCCACCCTGGCGCCATCGAGAACGGCGACGAGGCGGCCGTCCTCCGACACCAGCACCTCGGGATGCGGACGCCCGTCGGGCCAGCATGCAATGCCGATGCCCAGCACGACCAGCAAGGTGCCCGCGTGACGCAGCCTAGTGCGTAGGATGCAGAGCAGGCCGCCGCCGACGCCGATCAGCAGGAAGGCGAGCGGCGGAATGCGGCCGATGACGATCTCGCCCTTCCAACTGGCGACCCAGTTCGACATCGCGATCATCCAATCGATCCCCTTGCCCATGATGACGAAGGGAATGGCGTCGAGGCCGAAGGGCATGAGCAGCACCGCCATCAGCCCGAACGGCATGACGATGGCGCTGATGACCGGCATGGCCAGGAGGTTCCCGGCAAGCCCGTAGGCGGGAATGCGATGGAAATGGCCGACCGAATAGATGAGCGTGGAAAGGCTGCCGATCAGCGAGGAGAGAAGCAGTCCGCCGAAGAAGCGGCCCGCCGAGCCGCCGAGGAGCTGGAAACGCCCGCCCCGGCTTTCGCGGCGAACCGGACGCTCGCGCCAGGCCGCATAGCCGGCGACGAGGCCGAGCGTCGCCGCGTAGGACATCTGGAAGCCGGGATTGGTGACGGCCGAGGGCGTGACGATGAGGATGAGGATCGCCGAGATCGCCACGTTGCGCAGGCTGATCGCCGAACGGCCGAACATCACCGCGACGAGCATGACGCAGATCATGATCCATGAGCGCACGGCCGAGATCGCCCCGCCCGAGACGAGGATGTAGAGCGTCACCATGACGAGCGCCCCGGCTGCTGCGATCTTCTTGGTGGGATAGCGTTCGGCAAAGCCGGGGATCAGCGCCATCAGCCCGCGCGCACCGACGAGGAAGGTCCCGGCGGCCAGCACCATGTTGAGCCCGGAAATGGCGAGCACATGGGTCAGCCCCGCCTGCCGCAGCGCCTCCACCGTCTCCGCGCTGATCGCCCGCTGCTCCGCCGTCACGAGCGCCGCGGCGATCGCCCCCGCGTCCCCGCCGATGCGGCCGCGTATATGCTCGGTCAGGCTGTTGCGCCATGTCGCAATCTCGCGGCGGACCCGCCCCTCCAGCCCGGTTTCGGTGCCCGCCATGGCGGTCGGAGCCCTGTAGAAATAGCCGACGGCGCCGGTCCCCGCGAAATAGGCGTCGAACGCGAAATCGTTGAGCCCGGCGAGCGACGGGCCGGAGGGCGGGCCGAGGCGCGCGCGCCCCGTTATGCCGCTGCCGATGGCGATGGGGTCATGCGTGCTGCGCGCAAGCACTGTCACCACACCCGGTGCACGTTTCAGGACAGGCCCCTGCGTCGTCTCCAGCGCGATGCGATAGCGGATCGCCCCGCGCGCGTCGCTTTCGCGTGACAGCACCCGGCCGCCGATCTCGGTCGTTACCGGAGCGTCCAGGATGATCGTATCGAGCCGCGCGCTTTCGAGGGCGGCAAGCAGCATTCCGACCGGAACGAGGAACGCCGCGCCCGCGGCAAGCGCCGGCCACCCCTCCCGGTGGCGAAGGCGCCAGGCCGGCAGGAGCGCCGCGAGCGCCACGAGGATCATGGCGAGCGGCGACGGATCGGCTGCGGCGGCAAACCAGAGCGCAGCGCCCGCCCCCATGAAGACAGGCACGAACAGGAAGAAATGGCCGTGCGCCCGCTCCTCGGCAAAGGCAGCGGCAAGGGCATGCCGCCCTGTCGCATCGCTGCGAAGCTGGCCCGCCACCCGCAGCACGGCGGCAAACGGCGCCCGGCGAGGCGGCGCCCGATGGCCGGAAACCGCAGGCAGGGCGCTTGCCTCGGCCGCCGTCCGCCAGCCATGGGCCTCGGCCGCCTCTCCCCGCTCCTCGACTTTCCCCTCGGCCATTCGTCCCGGCCCCGTTCACCTCTCTCACTGTGCAATCGATTGGCGAGACTTTCAATCGGCAGTAGGCGGTAAAATTGCTAAGGCAGACAGAAAGGATGCTACCTCCGCAATTTGGCGGACACTCTCAAAGGTTGCTTGCAACTTCATGGAAACGGTAGATATTGCGTTGCCGGAAAGCCTGTTTCCGCAATGCACAATTTGCCTTTCGTATCGCTTGGCAGGGCACCGTAAATGGGCTAGCAAAACGAGCATGTTCATGGTCGCGGCACGGGACGTGTGCCGCCCATTCGAAACAACGGAGGATCGTTATGACAGGAAAAAGCGCGGATGTATCGGTCGGCGGCAAGTCAGTGGAACTGCCGACGCGATCCGGGACGATCGGCCCCGATGTGATCGACATCGGCACGCTCTACAAGAATACCGGCACCTTCACCTACGACCCCGGCTTCACCTCCACCGCCTCGTGCGAATCGAAGATCACCTATATCGATGGCGACGAAGGTGTTCTGCTGCATCGCGGCTATCCCATCGAACAACTGGCCGAACACGGCGATTTTCTGGAAGTCTGCTACCTCCTGTTGTACGGCGAATTGCCGACGAAGACCCAGAAGGACGATTTCGACTATCGCGTCACGCACCACACCATGGTGCACGAGCAGATGTCGAAGTTCTTCACCGGCTTCCGCCGTGACGCCCATCCGATGGCCGTGATGTGCGGCGTCGTCGGTGCGCTCTCGGCCTTCTACCACGACTCGACCGACATCACCGACCCGCACCAGCGCATGGTCGCCTCGCTGCGCATGATCGCCAAGATGCCGACGATCGCCGCCATGGCCTTCAAGTACCATATCGGCCAGCCCTTCGTTTACCCGAAGAACGACCTCGACTATGCGTCGAACTTCCTGCGCATGTGTTTCGCCGTTCCCTGCGAGGACTATGTCGCGAACCCGGTTCTGGCCCGCGCCATGGACCGCATCTTCATCCTGCACGCCGACCACGAGCAGAACGCCTCGACCTCGACCGTCCGCCTCGCGGGCTCGTCGGGCGCCAATCCGTTTGCCTGCATCGCGGCCGGCATCGCCTGCCTGTGGGGCCCGGCCCATGGCGGCGCCAACGAGGCAGCGCTCAACATGCTCGCCGAAATCGGCTCGGTCGACCGCATTCCGGAATATATCGCCCGCGCCAAGGACAAGAACGATCCGTTCCGCCTGATGGGCTTCGGCCACCGCGTCTACAAGAACTATGACCCGCGCGCCCGCATCATGCAGAAGACGACGCACGAGGTTCTCGGCGAGCTCGGCATCAAGGACGACCCGATGCTGGAAGTGGCGATGGAGCTGGAGCGCATCGCGCTGACGGACGAGTATTTCGTCGAGAAGAAGCTCTATCCGAACATCGACTTCTATTCCGGCATCACGCTGAAGGCGCTGGGCTTCCCCACCACCATGTTCACCGTGCTCTTCGCGCTCGCCCGCACGGTCGGCTGGATCGCCCAGTGGAACGAGATGATCGAAGACCCGGAACAGCGCATCGGCCGCCCGCGCCAGCTCTATGTCGGCGCACCCAAGCGCGACTACCTGCCAGTCTCCAAGCGCTGATCTCGGCAAGCGACAGCAAAAAGCCCGGTCAGTTTCGACCGGGCTTTTTTGTTGCGAGAAGATCGAGGATCACCGTCGCGCCGGTTTCGCCGGGCGGGCGGGCGGTCTGCATGCGGGCCTCTACGAGAGCGTAGCCTTCCAGCATGGCCCGGCGCTCGGTCGTGTCAGTGGAAAGACGCTCGAACCAGCGCGTCAGGACTCCCGGCCGCACCTGCTCGTTGAGATATTCCGGCACGACGGCATAATCGGCGATGAGGTTGGGAATGGCCGCCGTCCAGATTTTCACCCTGCGCAGGAAGAAATTGGCGATCCAGTCGAAGCGATAGGTCGACACGACGGGCACGCCAGCGAGCGCAAGTTCCAGGATGACCGTGCCGGAGGCCGCGATCGCCGCGTCGGCGGCAGCGAATGCCGCCCACTTGTCCTGCGTCGATACGGTGATCTCAGGCGGCGCCGGCCAGTCCGCCGTCAGCCGCCGCACCAGCGGCTCCTGCCGCGGCACGGTGGGCAGCAGGAAGCGGATATCGGCATGGCGCGCGCAAAGCTCCTTCGCCATCTCGCCGAACACCGGAAGGAGGCGGCCGATCTCCGTGCTGCGCGAACCGGGCAGGAGAAGGCAGGTCTTCCCGCCAGGCCCGCCCCCGGGCCGCGCAAGCCGTGCGGCGCGCACCCGTTGGATGTCCGCATCGCCGACCAGCCGGTGGCCGACATAGGTGGTGGCCGGACCGCCGAGCCGCTCCATCGCCGCCGGCTCGAACGGCAGCAGGGCGAGCACATGGTCGACATAGGCGCGCATGCGCGGCGCCCGCTCTTCCTTCCAGGCCCAGACGCTGGGGCAGACATAGTTGACGACAGGCAGGTCCGGCAGTGCCTTGCGGACGCGCCGGGCGACGCGATGGGTGAAATCCGGGCTGTCGATGATGATCAGCACGTCCGGGCGCGCGGCGATCAAGGCGTCCGCCGTCTGGCGGATGCGGCGCAGCAGCGACGGCAGGCGCTTCAGCACCTGCGAGATGCCCATGATGGAGAGTTCGGAGAAGTCGAAGAGGGATTTCAGCCCCTGCCGCTCCAGCGCCTCGCCGCCGACACCGACGAGCTCGATCGGCCCGCCATGGGCCGCGCGCAGCGCCGCCACGAGATCGCCGCCAAGCAGGTCCCCGGAGACCTCGCCGGCAATGACGCCGACACTGATCGGTTCTCTCGTCATGGCGCATTCTCCGTTCTGTCCGGCAGGATGCCCGTCACGAAGAGGCCGGCCGCATCCGCCTGCGCAACGAGTGTCTCGCGCTCCAGTATCAGCGAGCGGCCCGCCTCCACGGCGATGCCCGCGAGCCCCGCCGCCTTCGCCCGGCGCAGGGTTTCGAGGCCGATCGACGGCAGGTCGGCGCGCAGGTCCTGCCCCGGCTTGCACAGCTTGACGAGAACGCCCTTGCGGCGCTGGGAAATGCGGCCCGCCGCGCGAAGCTGCGCCACGCGCTCCAGCATCCCGTCCGTGCCCTCCGCGCCCTCCAGCGCCACCACGCGGCCGCCGACGGCGACGGCGCCCTGCCCCACGTCCAGCCGGCCGAGCGCCAGGGCCGCAGCAGCGGCCGCCGCGATGTCGGCCTCGGCCGCGCTGTCCGGCACGACGGCGCCGAGCGGCCCCTCGCTTCCGAGGAGATCCGGCACGATCTCATGGGCGCCGACGACACGCACGCCCTCGCCCTCTATGAGGCGGATGACCATTTTCAGGACAGCATCGTCGCCGCCCTTCAGCAAGGTGCGGACGACGGAGGGAATGGCGAGCAGCGCCGTGAAGGGCGCATGGATATCGCGCCATTCCGGCCGGCGGCGCACCCAGCCGGACAGGACGGCGCGGCCGATGCCGTGGCGACGGAACGCAGCGCCGATACCGGCATAGTTTCCGATGGAGATCACTTCGTGGTCGTAACCCGACCAGTCGTCGCCCGATTCGTTGCTGAGCGCCAGGATATAGGGGCTTTCCCCGCGGGCACGGGCGGCATCGGCGACGTACCGCGGCAGCATGCCGCCGCCGGCAATGATGGCCAGCCGGTCGCGCGCTTCGGGCCGGCTTTCCGCCATGACGGTCAGCCCTTGCCCCGGTTGGGAGACGAAAGGGCCCGGTCGCTTTCCGCGGCGATGAAATCGAGGATCTGCATGGCCGGAGCGCTCTCCGCATATTCCTCGCGGATCGCGGCGGCATTGACGCGGATGGATCCTTCGCCCTCGAAGATCTGCTTGAAGGCGCGGCGAACCTGATGGATCGTCGCCTTGTCCATGCCGGCACGCGACATGCCCACGACATTGAGGCCGCCGAGGATGCCGGGATTGCCGTTCAGCATGCCGTAGGGGATGACGTCGTAGGACACGGCCGAAAGACCGCCGATGAAGGCCTGGCGGCCGATGCGGGTGAACTGGTGCACGGCGGAGCCGCCGCCGAGAATGACGCGATCCTCGATCTTCACATGGCCGGCGAGCATGACGTTGTTCGACAGGATGATATGGTCGCCCAGGATGCAATCGTGCGCGACATGCGAATTGGCGAGGAAGAGATTGTTGTTGCCGACGACCGTCCGGCCGCCGCCCTCGGTCGTGCCGGCATTCATCGTCACGCCTTCGCGGATCACGCACAGGTCGCCGACGTCGAGCGTCGTCTCGGCGCCGTCGTGATGCACGCTCTGCGGATCGCCGCCGATGACGGCATTGGGGAAGATGCGCGTGCCACGCCCGATGACGGTACGGCCTGTGACCACCACATGCGTCAGAAGCTCCACGCCATCCTTGAGAACGACCTTCGGCCCGACATGGCAGAAGGGACCGACGACGACGTTCTCACCGATGACCGCCCCGTCCTCGACGACGGAGAGCGGATGGATCTTCGCACTGGCGGCAATCATTTTAAGGCGTCTTCCTTTTTCACGATCATCGCGCCGATATCAGCTTCGGCGGCAAGTTGCCCATCAACTTTTGCATCGCAGTGAAACTTCCAGATATTGCCGCGCTGCTTCTGCTTCGTGACGTGGAACTCCACGCGGTCGCCGGGCACGACCGGCTTGCGGAAACGGGCATTGTCGATCGTCATGAAATAGACGAGGTTCGATCCCGTGCCGGCCTTGCGCGCGCAGATCGCGCCCGCCGTCTGCGCCATGCCCTCGACGAGCAGGACGCCGGGCATGATCGGGTGATCGGGAAAGTGTCCCATGAAATGCGGCTCGTTCACCGTCACGTTCTTGATGCCGATGGCCGAATCGTCCCCGTCGATCTCGATGATCTTGTCGACCAGCAGGAAGGGATAGCGGTGGGGAAGAAGCGTGAGGATTTCACGCAGGTCCGCCACGCCGAGCGTTGCCCTGGTTTCTTCACTCATCATTGCCCCCCTTCTTCTGGACTCGAGTGCTGGAACGCATGACGATTTCCGCCATGTCGCGAAGGAAATCACGCATCGGACGGGCGGGAATACCGCCGTATTTCTCGCCCGCCGGAATATCGGCGACCACGCCGCTCATGGCGGCGATCTGCACGCCGTCGCCGATGGTGATGTGGCCGTTGATGCCCGAGGCGCCGCCGATCATCACGCCGTCGCCGATCCGCGTGCTGCCGGCGATGCCGACCTTGCTGACGATGCCGCAATGGCGGCCGATGCGCACGTTGTGGCCCACCTGCACCTGATTGTCGATCTTGGTGCCCTCGCCGATCACGGTATCGTCCATCGTGCCGCGGTCGACCGTCGTGTTCGCGCCGATCTCGACATTGTCCTGGATGATGACGCGGCCGATCTGGACGATCTTGATCATGCCGGGCTTCAGGCCCGGCGCATAGCCGAAGCCGTCCTGGCCGATGCGGGCGCCGGGATGGATGATGACATTGTTGCCGACAAGCGCATATTGAATGGTGACGCCCGCGGCGATCGTGCAGTTGCGGCCGATCCGCACGCCGGCGCCGATGACCGCGCCGGGGCCGATATGCGTGCCCTCGCCGATCTCCGCGCCCTTGCCGATGACCGCCATGGGTTCGACCGTCACGCCGGGTTCGAGCCGCGCCGCCGGGTCGACATAGGCGCCCGGAGCTACCCCGGCAGGCGCGGAGGTCATTGCCTCCGGCCGCATGGCCGCCGGATGCAGCAGTGCGCCGGCCATGGCGAAAGCTGTATGCGGGCGCGCGGAAATCAGCACGGCGATATGCGCGGGAACCAGCGCGGCGAGCGGGCGCTCGCAAAGGATCGCCGTCGCCTGGCTCGTATCGAGCTCGGCGCGAAGCTTGCGGGAGAGGATGTAACAGAGATCGCCGTCTTTCGCCCGGCTTACGGGCGATACGTTGCGCACGACCCGGTCGGCCTGTGCAGCATCGGCAAGCTCCGCCCCAAGCGCGACCGCAAGGTCACCCAGACGGATACCGTCATGGGGCGGAAAAAACCAGTTATGCTCCATCGGCGCACTCCAGAACGTTCATGTTCTCACAGTTCTGGGCGCAAATCGTCAGAACTGGGTCGCAATGCCGAACTTGAAGCGCTGAACTTCGTCGAACTCTTCCTTCTTGATCGGAACCGCGTAGTCGAACCGCAGCGGACCGAACGGTGAAGCCCAGATGATGCTGGCGCCGACGGAGGCACGCAGGCTCATGTCGGTGCCCTTAACGTTGTCAGTGGGGTCAACCTTGACCTTGTTGCCGTAAAGCGTTCCAGCATCGACAAAGACCGCACCACGGAAGCCGGAGTCCCGGGGAACCATCGGAAGCGGGAACGAAGCCTCAGCCGACGCCGTGAAATAGGTCGTACCGCCGATAGCATCTCCGGTTGCGGTCGCACGCGGGCCGATACCACTCGATTCGAAACCCCGAAGTTCCGAAGCCGAAAGCGTGAACTGATCAAAGACACGCGTCTCACCACCAGTACCCCACAGATGACCACCACCGACGGCGATGGAGCCGATAACGTCCGCATCATCAAGCAAGGTATAGAAGTAGCGCGCCTTACCCGTGATCTTGTAATAATCCGAATCTCCACCGACGCCAGCGAACTCCTGGGTCACTTGCGCAAAGATACCGTCACGAGGCATCGTCCGATCATCAATCGTATCATAGGTCAGGCTATGAGAGATGGAAGAACGAACCCAAGGCCCACCATGAATGGCAGCCCAATACGGCGTCGCAAGTCGCGTATCGTTATTCGGCAGGGCGGAGTCATACTCCAGCTTCGCATAATTATACTTGAACGTCGTCGACAAATCTTCCGTGATCGGAGCCGTCACGCGCAACGTGAAGCCCTGCGTATCTACGCTATAATTGCTCTCGCTCTTGTCCTCGTTCTTGAAGACGTCAAAGCCTGCGGCAAGACGGTAGCCGAGGAAGTACGGTTCCGTGAAGGACAGGCTGTAATCACGCGAATCCTTACCGCCGCCGGCAGCAATGCGGATGTACTGGCCGCGGCCGAGGAAGTTCTTTTCCTCGATCGATGCTTCCAGCTTGAAGCCACCCTTGTTCCCCGTCTCGTAACCGCCGCCGATGCCGAACGAACCGGTCGACTGGTCCTGCACGTCGACGACCAGGACGACACGGTCGGATTCGCTGCCCGGAGCCGTCGTGATGTTGACGCTGGAGAAGTAGCCCAGCGCTTCGAGGCGGCGCTTGGCGCGTGCAACGACTTCCTGGTTGAAGGCGTCGCCTTCACCGATGTCGAACTCGCGGCGGATGACGTAGTCGCGCGTGCGGGTGTTGCCGCGGATTTCGATGCGCTCGACATAGGCGCGCTCGCCCTGGTCGACGAGATAGTCGACGGCGATCGTGCCGTTGCCGAGATCACGGTTGCCGCGCGGCGTCACGCGGGCGAAGGGATAGCCCTGCGCCGCGACGCGCTGCGAGATCTCGG
The DNA here is from genome assembly GCF_016839145.1 of Shinella sp. PSBB067. Classification (NCBI taxonomy): domain Bacteria; kingdom Pseudomonadati; phylum Pseudomonadota; class Alphaproteobacteria; order Hyphomicrobiales; family Rhizobiaceae; genus Shinella; species Shinella sp. PSBB067. The sequence continues at coordinate 1,446,744 of NZ_CP069303.1, forward strand.
ACATCGTCTCCTGGACATCCTTGGCGCGGTAGACCTTGCCCGGACGCGATTCGATCAGGCCCTTCAGCTCTTCCGAGTCGAGGCCCTCGACCGTCGATTCGACGTTCACGTCGCCGAAATTGTAGCGCTGGCCTTCCTCGACCGTGAAGGTCACGACATATTCGTTCGACGCCTCGTCGAGAACGGCCTCGGACGAGATGACGCGGAAGTCGGCATAGCCGTTGTTGAAGTAGAACTGGCGCAGTGCCTCTTCGTCGGCGCGCAGCTTCTCCTGGCTGTAGACGTCCTTGCGGGTCAGGAAGGAGAGGAAGTTCGACTTCTTGGTGAGGATGACGGAGCGCAGGCGTCCGTTGCTGTAGGCTTCGTTGCCGACGAAGTTGATCTGCGAGATCTTCGTGCGGTCGCCCTCGTCCACCACGAAGGCGACGTTCACACGGCCGTTGCCGAGCGGATAGGTCTGCGTGGTGACGGTTGCGTCGCTGCGGCCGATGGCGGCATAGGCGTCGCGGATCGCCTGCTTGTCGGCTTCGATCGTCGTCTCATTGTATGGGCCGAGCGAGCGCGAGCGGAGGACGCCCTGCAGCTTGTCGTCCTTGATCTTGCGGTTGCCGTTGATGACGACTTCGTTGATCAGCTGGTTCTCATTGACGGTCACGACGAGCGTGCCGCCGGAAACCGAGATGCGGACGTCGGAGAAGTAGCCGGTCGCATAGAGGCGACGGACGGATTCGTCGATGTCGGCATTGGAGAAGGTCTTGCCGGGCTGGATCGCGAGATTGGCCTTGACCGTATTGGCGCTGACGCGATCGGCGCCATGCACCTGGATGTTCCGGACGACGGCCGCCTGGGCGACGCCGGCAGAGACAAGCGTGGCAACAGAGCCGCCCGTGACAACCATACTCGCCGACAGTGCAACGGCAGACACGGCGTTCAAAAAGTTTGAACCAGCTTTCATCTTCACAACTTACCTTCGTTTCAACGTCCGGCATGCATGCCCGATTCCGGACACGATTGCCGTTTTAACCGCTTTTGCCATACAAGCAAGGTCACGCGTTAATTTCTGTTTACTTCAATTCGAACCGTGGCCCGTAGGCCACTAATTGCTTTTGATCACGGTAAACAGACCGTTAGCATCACCCGGTTTCAGGCCGCGGCCTCCCTGTTCGATCCTGCCGGCCCCATGCCGGCTGCCTTCATCCCAGAAGCATCGATATGTCGTTCCAGGTCGCAAAGACCATCAGCATGAGCACCAGCGCCATGCCGATGCGGAATGCGATCTCCTGCGCCCCGGGCCCGACAGGCCTGCCCCGGACAGCCTCCACCGCATAGAACATCAGATGGCCGCCATCAAGTACCGGAACCGGCATCAGATTCAAAAGTCCAATGGAAACAGACAGAACGGCGGCAAGTTGCAGCAATGCGGCAACACCGAGCGTCGCCATCTGGCCGGATGCCTGCGCCACGCGGATCGGCCCGCCGAGCTGATCGGCCTTCATGCGGCCCGTCAGGAGGTTCGACAGATAGTCGAATGTGCCCGTCACGATATGCCAGCTCTGCAGGGTGCCCTGCCCGACGGCCTCCACGGGTCCGTATTCCACGATCCGGAAATTGCCGGTCTCCTGGTTGGTGACGATGCCGATCAGGCCGAGCTCGATCTTGTTGCCGAACTGATCCGTGATCTCGCTGCGCTCCGGCACCATGGGAAGGTCGATGTCGGCGCCGTCGCGGCGCACGGTGACGACGATCCTGAGTTCCGGGCGAACGCTGACATAGCGGCGCACGTCGTCGAAGGTGGCGACCGGCTGCCCGTCGAGCGCGACGAGAAGGTCTCCCGGTCGGACGCCCGCCGCTTCCGCGGCGCTGCCGGGCCGCACTTCCGCAACGACCGGATCGGCCACCTGGCGGCCGTAGATGGAGAACATCACGGCAAAGATGGCGATGGCCAGGATGAAATTGGCGATCGGCCCGGCAGCGACCGTCACGGCCCTTTTCCACAGGGCGGCGCCGAGGAAGGTGCGCTTGCGCACGTCCTCGGGCAGGGCCGACACGGCGTCATAGTCGGGGATGGAGGCCGGATCGTCGTCGCCGAGGAACTTCACATAGCCGCCGAGCGGAATCGCCGAAAGCTTCCAGCGCGTGCCGTGCCGGTCGGTGAAACCGATGAGCTCCGGCCCGAATCCCACGGAAAACGCCGTGACGCCGATGCCCGACCAGCGGCCGGCGAGATAGTGGCCCATCTCGTGCACGAAGACGATCAGCGTCAGCACGATCAGGAACGGAACGATATAGCCCGTCACGAAACCGAGAGAGCCAGCCAGCATGTCCATTCTTCCAGTCCCCAGTCTGTCGCGTTCACGGGCCGAAAAGGAAAACGCCCGCCGGCGTGTTCGTGGTGCCCGAGACGATGGCATCGCCGAGCGCAATCAGGAACGCGGCGAAGCAGGCGAAAACAAGGCCGTCCACGCGATCCATGACGCCGCCATGTCCCGGAATGAGGCGGCTGGAATCCTTCACGCCGAATCGGCGCTTGATGAAGGATTCGAAAAGGTCGCCGATCTGGCTGAACACCGAGAGCACCAGCGCGATGACAGGCACCCACAGTCCATTCAGCGAGAAGAAGACCATATGCACGAGCGTGCCGGCGATGACGGCGGAAATCGTCCCGCCGATCGCGCCCGACCAGGTCTTGCCCGGCGAAATGGGCGGCGCCAGCTTCGGGCCGCCGATGGCGCGTCCGACGAAATAGGCGAGAATGTCCGTCGACCAGACGACGGCGAAGATGAAAAGCATCGCCGCGAAGCCGTGCACGGTATCGCCGCGGATGGCGGCGAGCGAAATCACCGTGAGGCCGGAATAGACGATGCCGCCGGCAAGCCAGCCGCTCGCCCTCGTCGCCAGCGCATAGGCGACGGCGAAGACGGCGGCGCCGATGAGCACGGGCAGCGCCAGCTCGTCGAAGGAGAAGAGGACGAGCGCCGAAACGAGCGCGACCGACAGCCAGCCGAAGGCGTTGCCGCGGAAATCCGTCTCCGCAAGCCGCGTTATGGCCGACCACTCGTAATAGACGAGCAGCGCGATTGCCGCGGCAAGCACACGGAAGGCGAGGCCGCCGAACCACGTCGCGGCGAGCACGACGACGGCAAGGACGATGCCGGAAAGGATGCGCAGGCGCAGTTCACTCTGCATCACGAACCTGTTGCAAGGGTGGCGGCAGGCTGCAGCCCGCCGAACCGGCGTTCCCGCATGGCATAGCGGGAGAGCGCGGCAATGAAGGTCTCGCGCGAAAAGTCGGGCCAGAACTCGGGGATGAACATCAGCTCGGCATAGGCCGCCTGCCACAGCAGGAAATTCGACAGCCGCTCCTCCCCGCTGGTGCGGATGACGAGATCGGGGTCGGGAATGTCGGCGGTATCGAGCGCGGCGCCGATGCGCTCCGGCGTGATCGCCGACGGGTCGAGCCGGCCGGCCGCCACGTCCCCGGCGAGCCGCGCGACAGCGCGGGCGATCTCGTCGCGCGCACCGTAGTTGAAGGCGATCACCAGCGTGATGCCGGTATTGGCGCGCGTCGTCTCCTCGGCTTCCAGGAGAAGCGGCAGGATGTCGCCGGAAAGGTTCGCCCGGTCGCCGATCACACGGATGCGCACATTCTGCTTGTGCAGCGTGGCGAGATCGCGCCGGATGAAGGTCTTCAGGAGGCCCATGAGGTCGGAGACCTCGCTTTGCGGGCGGCTCCAGTTCTCCGAGGAGAAGGCGAAGAGCGTGAGATAGGAGATGCCGCATTCGGCAGCCGTCTTCACGGCCTCGCGCACGGACTCGACGCCCTTGCGATGCCCCATGGCGCGCGGCAGGCCGCGCGCATTCGCCCAGCGTCCGTTGCCGTCCATGATGATGGCGACGTGTGCCGGTACGGTGCTGGGCGAGAGCTGGTTCATGAGCGATCCGGTAAGGAGGAACGGAAGCAGGCGGCCGAGGCCTAGACCTGCATGATTTCCTTTTCCTTCTCGGCAAGCAAGCGATCGACGTCCAGAATCGTGTCGTCCGTCATCTTCTGCACCTTTTCCGACTGGCTGCGGCTCATATCCTGGCCGATATCGCCATCCTTTTCGGCTTTCTTGAGGTCGTCCATGCCGTCGCGGCGCACGTGACGGATCGCGACCTTCGCCTTCTCGGCATAGTCGTGGGCGACCTTGACGAGCGACTTGCGGCGCTCCTCGTTGAGCTCCGGCAGCGGAATGCGCAGGTTCTGGCCGTCGATGATCGGGTTGAGGCCGAGATTCGATTCGCGGATGCCGCGCTCGACGGCGCCGACCATGCCCTTGTCCCACACGGAGACCGACAGCATGCGCGGCTCCGGAACGGAGATGTTGGCGACCTGGTTCAGCGGCACGCGCGAACCGTAGGCTTCGACCTGCACCGGATCGAGCACGTTGGCCGAGGCGCGGCCGGTGCGCAGCGACGCGATGTCGTTCTTGAACGCGCTGATCGCGCCATCCATGCGGCGCTTCAGTTCCTTAAGGTCAATACCTTCACTCATCGGAATACTCCCGTTTTCAGTCGTGGTTGCACGCGACGGGCGTGCGCGCCTCTAGAATCAGTTGTCGGTTACGATGGTACCGCGTCCGCCGCCGGTCAATATTTCGGCAAAACCGCCCTTTTCATGGATGGAGAACACGATGATCGGAATGGAATTCTCACGCGCCAGAGCGACCGCGGCGACATCCATGACGGCAAGGCCCTTTTCCAGCACTTCGCTGTGCGTCAGGCGGTCGAAGCGGGTGGCGGTCGGGTCCTTCTTCGGGTCGGCGGAATAGATGCCGTCGACCTGCGTACCCTTGAAGATCGCCTCGGCGCCCATTTCGGCGGCGCGCAGCGCAGCGGCCGAATCGGTGGTGAAGAACGGGTTGCCCGTGCCGCCGGCGAAGATCACCACGCGGCCGAGCGAGAGGTGATAGAGCGTCGCGCGCTGCGAGAAGCTCTCGCAGATCTCCGGCATGGCGATCGCGGAGAGGACGACGGTGTCGATGTCGAGCTTGCGCAGCGAGGTCGCCAGCGCCAGCGCGTTGATGACGGTCGCCAGCATGCCCATGTGGTCGCCGGTCACGCGGTCGCCGCCCTTGGAGGCGACGGCGACGCCGCGGAAGATGTTACCCCCGCCGACGACGACGCCGACCTCGACGCCGAGCGCGCGGGCTTCCGCGATGTCGGAGGCGATGCGGTCGGCGACGGCGACGTCGATGCCGAAGCCTTGCGATCCCATCAGCGCCTCGCCGGAGGCTTTCAGCAGAACACGTTTGTAGATTGGCTTGGCAGTCATTGTCGCTCCTGAACTCGTGCGCCTGCTCGCCCGATCCGGCCGCCGGGCGGAAACCGAGGGAGGGTCCGCGCAGGGCAGCCTTGGCCGCAGAGAAATTTCGGGGCAGGCATTTCGGCAAGCCGGATACACGAAGGGCGCCGCGTTGTCACGCGGCGCCCTCACCTTTTCCCTAATGGAATAGGAAAATCAGCCCTTGGCGGCGGCTGCGACTTCGGCGGCGAAGTCCGACTCTTCCTTCTCGACGCCTTCGCCGAGCAGGAGGCGGGCCATGCCGGTGACTTCGATCGGCGCACCGACGGTCTTTTCAGCTTCCTTGACGGCAGCGCCGACGGTCAGGTCGGGGTTCATGACGAAGGCCTGCGACAGCAGCGCGACTTCCTCGAAGAACTTGCGCATGCGGCCTTCGACCATCTTCTCGATGATGTTGTCCGGCTTGCCGGAAGCGCGCGACTGCTCGATGAAGACGTTGCGCTCGCGTTCGGCAACGGCGGCGTCGACTTCCTCGGCGCGGATGGCGAGCGGAGCCGTGGCGGCGATGTGCATGGCGACCTGGCGGCCGATGGCGTTCAGCGCTTCCTTGTCGCCGGTCGACTTCAGCGCGACGAGAACGCCGAGCTTGCCGAGGCGGTCGGCGGCAGCGTTGTGGATGTAGGTCGCGACGACGCCGTCCTCGACCGACAGGGCAGCCGAGCGGCGCAGGTTCATGTTCTCGCCGATGGTGGCGACGGCATCCTTGATGCTGTCGGTGACCGACTTGCCGGTTGCCGGATAGGTGGCGGCGCCAACGGCTTCGACGGTGCCGTCGGTGGTCAGCGCCACGTCGGCGATGCCGCGGACCATGGACTGGAAGGCATCGTTACGGGCAACGAAGTCGGTCTCGGAGTTGACTTCGACGACGACGGCCTTGGTGCCGGCGCTTGCAACGCCGATGAGGCCTTCGGCAGCCGTGCGGCCCGACTTCTTGTCGGCCTTGGCGATGCCCTTGGCGCGCAGCCAGTCGATTGCCGCTTCGATGTCGCCGTTGTTCTCAGCCAGCGCCTTCTTGCAGTCCATCATGCCTGCGCCGGACTTTTCGCGCAGTTCCTTCACCAGTGCAGCGGTGATTTCAGCCATTGTGAGCCTCTTGTCGGTTCTTGTTGCGTGTCGCCGGAAAACCTCGGCGAACTCAAGGTTTTGGGAACGAATGTACCCGGAAATATGACAGGGTGATGAAGATCACCGCCGGCCTGCCGCGTGACCGCGACCCGATGGATCGGCGCGGACAGGCCCTTCAAACAGGCCGAGGCCAGGGATCGTCTCTCTGGCCTCGGTCGAACAGGAAAGCGGGAGCGAAAGGCTTCGCTCCGCCCTTGGCCTTAAGCTTCGGCTTCGAGAGCCGGCTCGACCGGCGCTTCGGCGGAGGCGCCGAGGTCACGGCCCGAGGCGCCCTGCTGGCGGGCGATGCCGTCGATGGCAGCGCGGGCGATCAGGTCGCAGTAAAGGGCGATGGCGCGCGAGGCGTCGTCGTTGCCGGGGATCGGGAAATCGATCGGGTCCGGGTCGCAGTTCGAGTCGATGATGGCGACGACCGGAATGCCGAGACGCCTGGCTTCCTGGATCGCGATCGATTCCTTGTTGGTGTCGATGATGAACATCAGGTCCGGAGTGCCGCCCATGTCGCGGATACCGCCGAGAGCCTTTTCAAGCTTCTCGCGCTCGCGCTCGAGGGTCAGGCGTTCCTTCTTGGAATAGCCGGAGCCTTCCGAGGACAGGATCTCGTCGAGCTTGCGCAGGCGCTGGATCGAGTTGGAGATCGTCTTCCAGTTCGTCAGCATGCCGCCGAGCCAGCGGGAGTTGACGTAGTACTGGGCCGAACGCTTGGCGGCATCGGCGATGATCTCGGATGCCTGGCGCTTCGTGCCGACGAAGAGAACGCGGCCGCCGCCGGCGACCGTGTCGGACACGACCTGAAGGGCGCGCGACAGCAGCGGAACGGTCTGTGCCAGGTCGATGATGTGGACGTTGTTGCGGTCGCCGAAGATGTACGGCTTCATCTTCGGGTTCCAGCGGTGGGTCTGGTGGCCGAAGTGAACGCCGGCTTCCAGGAGCTGGCGCATAGAGAAATCGGGCAATGCCATGCCTAGTTATCCTTTTCCGGTTGAACCTCCGCAAGGCGAACAGCACTTCCTTCGGAAATGCCACCGGCGGAAAGGCCCGGATTTCTCCCGGACGATCCCATGCCTTACGTGTGGAATGGCTGCCCCTTACCCCCAGTTTCCCGGCAAATCAAGGGCAGCGGGGTAAAAATGCGTTCGGCGCGCCCGTTTTGCCCCTCGTCCGGCCTGCCGGCCACCTTCCCCGCACGCGGGGCGAAAGGGATAAGCCGCGCCGGTTTCCTCGAACAATGCCTGTTCGTGAGGCGCGTCCCCTCGCCCCGCAGGCGAGGAAAGGGTTAAAGGCAAGTCAAGGCGTCAAACGACCCTACTTGCACTCCTGCTGCTTGAACAGCTCCAGCTTGGCAAGCTTGCCGGTCAGCGAGAATTCGCCGTAATCCATGGTGAGGTCGCGCGTGATGCCGTTCTCGTAGAGCTTGAAGGACATGCGGTAGACCGGCAGCGCATCGCCCTCGCTGGTGTCGTTGTAATAGGCGATGGAGACCGGCCAGAAGGCCTGCTTGGCAAAAGTGCCCGCCTTGTCGGCATCCGGGTCGCCGGCCTTTGGCATTTCCTTCTTGCCGACGACCGAGGTGGTCATCAGCGTCTTGTCGCCGGAATCCGAGCCGTCGTAGATGCGCGATTCGAAGAAGCGCTCGCCCTTTCGGGCGTGCTCGATCACTTCCACCATGTGCTCTGTCGGAAAGCGGCTGGCGGCGAACTCCAGTTTGCGGGCATCCGGCAATGTCAGGTCGACGCTGACGCCCTTCTTGTCCTCGCGCGCCGTGCCGCGCACCTCCTTGTCCAGCTTCTCGTCGGTGAAGGAGCGGGTGAGGAAGCGGAAGCTGCCGTTCCTGAGGTCCTCGTAGGTCGTCGTCTGCTGGTCGGTCAGCCGCGTCTCGTCGCCGGTATTGACCTGCGTGACGAAGCGGAAGCTCACCGTGTAGCCGTCGCACGGGCTTCCGTTGAACTCGTAGACCATGCGCCCGTACATGCCCGCGATGCCCGACCGCTCGGTCGCATCCTTGAGCTGGAGGTCGTAGACGGCGCGGTGCGGCGCAAGCCCTGTCGCCGGCGTGGCAAGGGCGCCGCTTCCGGCAAGGCATGCCCCGGCTGCAAGAGCCGTGGCAAAGGATGAACGAAACATCCGTTTCCTCCTGTTGAATCCGACGGCGATGTTATAAGAACTCTTCCGGCAAAAGCGAGGCAATATCCACGCCTTGCCATATTCATTTCCCACAGTGCGGCCGATCCCGCCGCAGATGCCCCCACGAGCCGAGAACGGAGAGCGCAATGTCCGCTGAAATCGAAAACCGCGTCAAGGAACTTGGCTACGACATTCCCGTGGCGGCGGCGCCTGCGGCCAACTATGTGCCCTTCGTCATCAGCGGCAACGTGCTCCACATTTCCGGCCAGTTGCCGATGCTGGACGGCAAGATGGCCTATACCGGCCATCTCGGCAGGAATGTCGACGTCGCGGCCGGCCAGAAGGCGGCGGAACTGTGCGCCCTCGGCCTCCTCGCCCAGGCCAAGGCCGCGCTCGGCGACCTCTCCCGCATCAGGCGCATCATCAAGATCAACGGCTTCGTCGCCTCCGCGCCCGATTTCGTCGAGCAGCACCTCGTCATCAACGGCGCGTCCAACTTCCTCGTCGGCGCGCTCGGCGATGCCGGCAAGCACGCCCGTGCCGCCGTCGGCATGGCTGCGCTTCCGCTCAATGCCGCCGTCGAGATCGACGCCATCATGGAAATCGCCTGATGCACAAGTTCAACTGGCTGACCGAGCGGCCGATCGCCCATCGCGGCTACCACGACCTCAACCGGACCGTCTGGGAAAACACGCTCTCGGCCTTCGCCCGCGCCGCCGATGCCGGCTTTTCCATCGAATGCGACCTGCAATATTCGGCCGATGCCATTCCGGTCGTCTTCCATGACGACAATCTCAAGCGCCTCTGCGGCATCGACGGCGACGTGCGCCAGCGCACCGCCGCCGAGCTCGGCCTGCTGACCATCGGCGGCACGGCGGACCGCATTCCGACGCTCCGCCAGCTCCTCGACCTCGTCAAGGGCCGCGTGCCCATCGTGCTGGAGCTGAAGGGCCGCAAGGGCGACGACGACGGCTTCGCCATGGCCGTGCTCGACGCCATCGAGGACTACGAAGGCCCCATCGCCCTGATGAGCTTCGACCAATGGCTGCTGCAGGACCTCAAGGCAATCGGCACCACCCGCCCCGTCGGCCTGACGGCGGAAGGCCAGCGTCCGGAGAATTTCGCCGTGCACGAGGAGGCGATGCAGCTCGGCCTCGACTTCGTCTCCTATTATTACGGCCACCTGCCGAACGCCTTCATCAGCCGCCAGCGCGACCTCGGCGTGAAGATCATCACATGGACCGTGCACGACGACGAGGCGCGCACGATCACGGCCAACAACGCGGACCAGATGACCTTCGAGGGCTTCGATCCGCGCGAGCCGCTGACCGCCTGACATGACGGAGGCGGTGCGCATCCGTGTCGAAACGAGTTTCGCCGATATCCCGGCGGAGGACTGGGCGCGCCTTGCCGGCGCCTCCAGGGGCGATGCGCGCGAGCCCTACAATCCCTTCGTCAGCCATGCCTTCCTGTCTTCGCTGGAAGAATCGGGCTGCGCCGTCGCCGAGACCGGCTGGCTCGGCCAGCACCTGCTGCTGGAGGGCGAGGACGGCGCGCTGCGCGGCGCCCTGCCCGTCTATCTCAAGAGCCACAGCCAGGGCGAATATGTCTTCGACCACGGTTGGGCCGACGCCTTCGAGCGTGCCGGCGGGCGCTACTATCCGAAGCTCCAGGCCGCCATTCCCTTCACGCCCGCGACCGGCCCCCGCCTGCTTCACCGCACGGGCGAACCCGTCGTGGAAGCGCAGGCGGCGCTCGCCGAGGGCCTGAAGGAGCTGACCCGGCGGCACGGCGCCTCCTCCGCCCATGCGACCTTCGTGCCGGAGACGGAAATGCCGGTCTTCGAGGCTGCGGGCTACCTGCACCGCACCGACCAGCAGTTCCATTTCATCAATGCCGGCTACGGCGCCTACGAGGATTTCCTCGAAACGCTCGCCTCCCGCAAGCGCAAGGCGCTGAAGAAGGAGCGCCGGGCGGCGCTGGAGCACGGCATCGAGATCGACTGGCTGACCGGCAGCGACCTCACCGAAAGCGTCTGGGACCAGTTCTTCGCCTTCTACATGGATACCGGCAGCCGCAAATGGGGCCGGCCCTATCTCAACCGCCGCTTCTACAGCCTTATCGGCGAGCGCATGGCGGACGACATCCTGCTGGTCATGGTACGGCGCGAGGGCCGCTACATCGCCGGCGCGATCAACTTCATCGGCGGCGACACGCTCTTCGGCCGCCACTGGGGCTGCATCGAGGATCATCCCTTCCTGCATTTCGAGGTCTGCTACCACCAGGCGATCGATTTCGCGATCGAGAAGCGGCTCACGCGCGTCGAGGCCGGCGCGCAGGGCGAGCACAAGCTGGCGCGCGGCTACCTGCCCGTCACCACCCATTCCGCCCACTACATCGCCCATGCCGGCCTTCGCCGCGCCATTGCCGACTATCTCGAACGCGAGCGGCAAGATGTGGAGATGATGGGCGACTATCTTGCCGAGCACGGCCCCTTCCGCCGTGGCGAAAACCACGACGACACCGACTGACCTGACCGGGAGACAAGCATGACCGCCTACGACCCCAACAACATCTTCGCAAAGATCCTGCGCGGCGAGATCCCCTCGCACCGCGTCTACGAGGACGAGCATGCCGTCGCCTTCATGGATGTCATGCCGCAGGCGAGCGGCCACACGCTCGTCATCCCCAAGACGCCCTCGCGCAACATCCTCGATGCGGACCCGCAGACCCTCGCCCGCCTCATGCCTGTCGTGCAGAAGGTGGCTGTCGCCGTAAAGGAGGCGTTCGAGGCGGATGGCGTGACGGTCATCCAGTTCAACGAGCCGGCCGCCGGCCAGACCGTCTATCACCTGCACTTCCACGTGATCCCGCGCATCGAGGGCCTGCCGCTCAAACCCCATTCCGGCACGATGGAAGACCAGGGCGTGCTGGCCGCCAATGCGGAAAAGCTGCGCAACGCGCTGAAGTGACCGTCCGCGCCGTCAGGCGCCGATGAGTGCGAGCCCCGCGGCCAGGAAGGCGATGGCCGCGGCGATGCCGAGGATCTGCCGGAAGCGGCCGCCGAGGAAGAAGGCGGCCGCGCCGAAGGCCACCGCGCCCAGCCGCAGCCAGAGCGGCGAGCTCGTGAGCGTGCCGGTCGGAAAAAAGATCATCTTGGCGATGACGGCCGCCACCAGCGCCGTCGCCACCGCCCGCACCCAGTTCAAAAGCTCCGAACGCTCGTCGATGCGGTTGCCGACGAGGACGCCGGCCCAGCGCCAGAAATCGGTCGCGAGCCAGCCGGCAACGGCGATGTAGACATAGGGCCAATATCCCTCGAAGCTCATGGAGCTACCTCCCGCAGGCGCAGCATGCGCTCGCCCCACCATGCCAGCGTGCCGCCGACGATGCCGGCAAGCAGGATGTCGTATTCCGGCGCGATCACCGCGAAGAGCCAGCCGAGCGCAAGCCCGACGCTGAGCGCCCAGTAGATCACGCGATGGCGCGCGGAAATCCAGATCGAGGTGAGGAAATAGACCGGCGTCAGGAAGAACAGGCAGCCGGAGACGAGCGGCGGGAATTCCGACACGGCGCCATAGACGAGGCCGACGAGCACGATATTGGTGGTGGTCAGCGTGATGCCGAAGCCGGCGAAGAAGGCGAGCCGGCCGGCGCGCGGCACGTCGCGCACCCTTTCCATCGCAAAGACCCAGGCCGTGATGGCGACGAAATGGGAAACGACCAGCAGCAGCCAGGTCGGCGTGCGGCCGGTGCGGATCTCCGGCACCAGCGAGGCCACCATCGGCATCATGCGCACGGAGGAGAGCGTGACGGCAAGGAAGGCCGTCGCGATATGCGCGCCCGACAGCATGGAGCCGACGAGGATGACCTTGGCCGGCAGCGCCCAGATCATGCCGGTCATGAACATCACCTGCCCGACCGGTATCTTCGCCTCCGCCGTGAAGGCGGCGAAGCCGACGAAGGAGAGCATCAGGATGATGGCCGGCAGGCTGAAGAGGCCGCGCATGCCGAAGAGGAACCAATATGTCTGGGATCGGGGTTCGGGCGCGGTCTCGGCGGTCATGAAAGTCTCTTGCGGCAAAGAAAGATTGGACGCTCACTTCGCCGTCCGCACCCCATGTTTCGACAGGCCTCACCTCGTCCACGGCGTCACCCCCGGCCTTGTGCCGAGGGTCCGCCAACGCCTTGAAAGATCGAACCTTCGCAGATGCCCGGGACAGGCCCGAGCATGACGATAGCGAGGTTTGCGACACCTTGTCACGAAACGGGGCCGGGCAGTTTCCTGCCCGGCCCCGGTACGATTTGTAAAGCCGTTATTTCTTGCGCGGCACCTTCGGAACCGTGCCGGACTTGCGCGGCGGCTCGTCCTTCGGCTCCGTGGCCTTGGCCTCTGCCGCCTTCTTCGGCGAGCGCGCCTTGGTCGGCGCTGCCTCGGCGGCGACGGTTTCCTTCGCCTTGCGCGGCTTCGCCTTCTTGGCGGCGGCCTCCTCGATCTCGGCCTTCGGCTTGATCGGCGCGGTCTCCGGCACGGCGTCGAGGATCAGGCCCTTCGAGCCGTCTTCCTTGGTGCCGACGGAGACGCGGACGACGCCGCCCTTCTTGAGCTTGCCGAAGAGGATTTCGTCGGCGAGCTTTTTCTTGATGTTCTCCTGGATGACGCGCGCCAGCGGACGGGCGCCCATCTTCTCGTCGTAGCCCTTCTCCGCGAGCCAGGAGATCGCCTCCGGCTGCAGGTCGAAGGTGACGTTGCGCTCGGCAAGCTGGGTTTCCAGCTGCATGACGAACTTCTGCACGACCTGATGGATGACCGGCGTCGGCAGCGAGCCGAACGGGATGATCGCATCGAGGCGGTTGCGGAATTCCGGCGTGAACAGGCGGTTGATCGCCTCCATGTCCTCGCCCTCGCGCTTGGACGAGCCGAAGCCGATGGCGGCCTTGGCCATGTCGGATGCGCCCGCATTGGTCGTCATGATCAGGATGACGTTGCGGAAGTCGATCTTCTTGCCGTTATGGTCGGTCAGCGAGCCGTGGTCCATGACCTGCAACAGGATGTTGTAGAGGTCCGGATGCGCCTTCTCGATCTCGTCGAGCAGCAGCACGCAATGCGGATGTTGGTCGACGCCGTCGGTCAGGAGGCCGCCCTGATCGAAGCCGACATAGCCGGGAGGTGCGCCGAGCAGGCGCGAGACCGTGTGCCGCTCCATGTATTCCGACATGTCGAAGCGCAGCAGCTCCACGCCGAGCGAGCTTGCAAGCTGCTTGGCGACCTCCGTCTTGCCGACGCCCGTGGGGCCGGAGAACAGGTAGCAGCCGATCGGCTTGTTCGGTTCGCGAAGGCCGGCGCGCGACAGCTTGATCGCCGAGGCCAGCGCCTCGATGGCGAGGTCCTGGCCGTAGACGACCGAGCGCAGTTCCTTCTCGAGGTTGGCGAGCACCTGCTCGTCGTCCTTCGAGACGGTCTTCGGCGGAATGCGGGCCATGGTGGCAACCGTCGCCTCGATCTCCTTCTCGGTGATCAGCTTGCGGCGTTTTCCGGCGGGCAGCAGCATCTGGGCCGCGCCGGTCTCGTCGATCACGTCGATCGCCTTGTCCGGCAGCTTGCGGTCGTTGATGTAGCGCGCCGAAAGCTCGACGGCCGTCTTGATCGCCTCGTTGGAATAGCGAAGCTTGTGATATTCCTCGAAATACGGCTTGAGGCCCTTCATGATCTCGATCGTGTCGTCGATGGTCGGCTCGTTCACGTCGATCTTCTGGAAGCGGCGGACGAGCGCCCGGTCCTTCTCGAAGAACTGGCGGTATTCCTTGTAGGTCGTCGAGCCGATGCAGCGGATCGCGCCGGAGGAAAGCGCCGGCTTCAGGAGGTTGGACGCATCCATCGCGCCGCCGGAGGTTGCCCCGGCGCCGATGACGGTGTGGATCTCATCGATGAACAGCACGGCGCCCGGATACTCTTCGAGTTCCTTGACGACCTGCTTCAGGCGCTCCTCGAAGTCGCCGCGATAGCGCGTGCCGGCGAGCAGCGTGCCCATGTCGAGCGAGAAGATCGTCGCATCGGCCAGCGCTTCCGGCACCTTGCCCTCGACGATGCGCTTGGCGAGGCCCTCGGCGATGGCCGTCTTGCCGACGCCGGGATCGCCCACATAGAGCGGGTTGTTCTTGGAGCGGCGGCAGAGCACCTGGATCGTGCGGTTGACCTCGGCATGACGGCCGATCAGCGGGTCGATCTTGCCGTTCTTCGCCTTCTCGTTGAGGTTCACGCAATAGGCGGTGAGCGCGTCCTGCTTCTTGGCGGGCTCTTCCTGCTCGTTGCCGCTGCGCTGCTGCTTCGGCTCGTTCTCGGCATCCTCCGCACCGCGGACCTGCCGCTGCTCGGATGCGCCGGGACGCTTGCCGATGCCGTGCGAGATGAAGTTGACCGCGTCGTAGCGCGTCATCTCCTGCTCCTGCAGGAAATAGGCGGCATGGCTCTCGCGCTCGGCGAAGATCGCGACGAGCACGTTGGCGCCGGTCACTTCCTCGCGGCCGGACGACTGGACATGGATCACCGCGCGCTGGATGACGCGCTGGAAGCCGGAGGTCGGCTTGGAATCCTCCTCGTAGCCCGTCACGAGATTGGCGAGGTCATGGTCGACATAGTCGGTGACGGTCTTGCGCAGGACGTCGAGATTGACGTTGCAGGCGCCCATCACGGCGGCGGCGTCCGCGTCGTCGATCAGCGCGAGCAGAAGGTGTTCGAGCGTCGCATATTCGTGATGGCGCTCGTTTGCGTAGGTCAGTGCCTGATGGAGGGCCTTTTCAAGGCTGGCAGAAAATGTTGGCACGTTCGTTCCTCATTTCTTTTCCATGACACATTGCAGCGGGTGCTGGTGCTGGCGGGAGAAATCCATCACCTGTGTCACTTTGGTTTCGGCAACCTCGTAGGTGAACACGCCACACTCGCCTACGCCATGATTGTGCACATGGAGCATGATCCGCGTGGCCGCTTCGCGGTCCTTCTGGAAGAAACGCTCCAGAATGTGGATCACGAACTCCATGGGAGTATAATCGTCATTGAGAAGCAGGACGCGATAGAGGCTCGGCTTCTTCGTCTTAGGCTTCGTGCGCGTGATGACCGAAGTGCTGCGACCGGGAGTATCGCCGCCCTCTTCACCATCCTGCATTCGAACCCGTCTCACATCCATTCGTGTTCATTCCCTTGTCTTACGGTCGCGTCCTTGTGGCGAACCGTTCGGCTGAGGCTGCCCTTCTGGAACTGTTATCTAATGTCTCGGTACACGATTGTAAGACCCCTGCTTCGCACTGCAATCATAATCGCGGGCCATCCGAAGGAAATAGCGAAATTTGGCTCCGCTGCGTCAGCCTCGCGCAATCCTCAAACACAGAAAGGCCGGCTGCGGTTGCCCGCAGCCGGCCGGTAAACGCTATGCGCGTGTCTTGACGCTGTCAGGCCGCAGCGGCAGCCTTGGCAGCCGCGGTCGCCTTGGCGACCGGCGCCTCGTAGGGCTTGTAGGCGCCCTTGGCGAGGTCGGCATACATTTCGCCGAGCTTGGTGGCTTCGGCCACGAAGCCTTCATAGGAGGACTTCACGAAAGCCGTCTGGAGTTCGAGAGCGGCTTCGACGCTCTTGACGCCGGAAAGCTTTTCGAAATGGGAAAGGCCGTTTTCGAAGGACTTCTTGGAATAATCGGCGGTTTCGGTCGCGATCGCCTGCCAGCCCTGTGCAACGGTCGTGTAGTTCTTGACGAACGTGTCCACGGCTTCCTTGCCCTTCTTGTTGGCTTCGTCGAAATTGAACATCGAAGTCTCCTTTGGATCCGGTGATTGGGCCGAAATCTATATGCGGCGCACAAAAAAGTCAATATCGATGCTGCAATGCAATATTTCCGAGGCAAAGCAACGCGTTGCGCCATAGGTATGATCATTGCGCCTTGCAAAAGCCAACTCTGTCGCAAAATGATAACGAAAAGGAACGCCATTCAAGGCCTTCATGCCCCCCGCGCAAGGGCAGCACCCACAATGAAAAAGCCCGGCGCCAAGGGCGGCCAGGCCTTGTAATCCTGCGTTTCCCGACGGATCACAGGTCGATGTCGAGGATCGCCATGGAGAAGTTGTAGGAGAGTTCCCCGTCCTCGTCGTCCCGGAAGATGACGCCGAGGAATTCGTCGGCGAGATAGACTTCCGCCGATTCATCCTTGCGCGGGCGAGCCTTCACGACGATCTCCTTGTTGAGATTGCGCTTGAAGTAGGCCTCGAGCTTCCTGATTTCTTCCGGCTTCACGATATGTCTCCGTCAACGGTTGATGTGCCGCGCTTCTCGCACCTGCTCCAGAGCGTGTAAACCCTCGAATGCCACGAGAGCGCGACTTTTCCCGCTCACAGATCGTAGTCGAAGGCGGCCAGAAGCTGGTCCATCGCGCGCGACGGCTCGTTGCAGCCGGCCTCGCCGATCACCCGGGCCGGCACGCCGGCGACCGTCGATTTCGGCGGCACGGCCTTCAGCACGACCGAGCCTGCGGCAACGCGCGAGCAATGGCCGATATGGATGTTGCCGAGGATCTTCGCGCCCGCCCCGATCATCACGCCGTCGCCGATCTTCGGATGGCGGTCGCCGCCCTCCTTGCCGGTACCGCCGAGCGTGACGTTGTGAAGGATCGACACGTTGTCGCCGATGACCGCCGTCTCGCCGACGACGAGGCCCGTCGCATGGTCGAGGAAGAAGCCCTTGCCGATGCGTGCCGCCGGGTTGATGTCCGTCTGGAAGACGCTGGAGGACCGGCTCTGGACATAAAGGGAAAGGTCGCGCCGGCCCTTTTCGTGCAGCCAGTGCGCCAGGCGGTGGGTCTGGATGGCGTGGAAGCCCT
This sequence comes from Shinella sp. PSBB067, assembly GCF_016839145.1. NCBI lineage: Bacteria > Pseudomonadati > Pseudomonadota > Alphaproteobacteria > Hyphomicrobiales > Rhizobiaceae > Shinella > Shinella sp. PSBB067. Next base: position 1,464,201 of record NZ_CP069303.1, read on the forward strand.
TGAAGTAGAGCACGGCATCGAGGAACCGCAGGCAGGCCGGGTCGCGGTCGTAGACGGCCTGGATGTCGACGCGCAGGACGCTGCCCCATTCCGGCCAGTCCTCGAGCATCTCGTCGAAGATCTGGTGCAGGAGGTTCGCCTGGAGGTCGGGATGATCGAGGCGCTCGCAGACGCGATGGATCACGCTTTCCTCCAGCGAGCGGTGGTTCAGCACCGTCGAATAGAGGAAGGCCGCCAGCAGCGGCTCGGCCTGGGCGGCCACGCGCGCTTCCTCGCGCAGGCTGTCCCAGATCGGATCCATGGCCTTGAGCTTCTCGCCGGCCCTCAGTTCGTTCATCGCGACCATCGCCGCACTCCTTGTGTCATGTCCGCCTGAATATAGTGCAAAGCACGGCGGAGCGAAATGGCCGCTCGGCCATCATCGTGAAGGCCGCTCAGCGGCCGGCGATTTCCGCGTAGAAGTCGAGGACGGCGCGCTTGAACACCTTGTCGCCGACGGTGAGCATGTGGTCGCGGCCGGGAATGTCGAGCGCGTGGGCGTCCGGCATCAGCGCGGCGAGCGGCTGCGGCGCGCCCGCGATGTCGTCCTTCGTGCCGACGCCGATGAGGGCCGGCATGTCGATCCGCCCCATCTCCTCGACCGTCAGGAGGTCGCGCGAGGTCATGATGCAGGCGGCGAGCGCCTGCCGGTCGGATTTCGTCTGGTCGGCGAAGGCGCGGAACATGCGGCCGCGCTCATGCGTCACCGCGTCCAGCGACGGCGCCAGCAGCGCGTCCGCGATGGGATCCCAGTCGCCGACGCCCTCCACCATGCCGATGCCGAGGCCGCCGAAGACGACGGAGCGCACGCGGTGCGGATGGGCCAGCGCCATGAAGGCGGTGATGCGCGCGCCCATCGAATAGCCGAAGACATGCGCCTCGGGGATCGCGAGATGATCGAGCAGCGCGGCGGCATCGCCCGCCATCAGCGGCGGCGTATAGAGTGCCGGGTCGTGCGGCTTGTCGCTCGCGCCGTGGCCGCGATTGTCGATGCCGATCACCCGGTAGCCCGCATCGCCCAGCGTCTTCAGCCAGCCGGGAAACACCCAGTTGACGTTTGCGCTGGAGGCAAAGCCGTGGATCAGCAGCACCGGATACCCGGCGGGATCGCCCTCGTCGAAGAAGGCGAGCTCCAGGCCATCGTGGGTGAAGCGGGAAAAGGGCGGGTTGTCGAGGTTCATGGCGGGCCGTCTTTCGTTTTCCTGTCGATGCTCATAATGCCTGCCGCTCGCCGAGAAAACCGCAGCGACGCGGATTTCTCCTCCCCCGCGACGGTTTTGCATCTACACATTTAACCCGAAGGCGACTATGGTCCGCGCCAGAAAAGACGCGTTTTACGGAGCATGACATGGCTGGGCACAGCATTCCCCATTTCCAGAACGACGGCGGCCACCGCGCGATCGAGATCGGCGTGAAGGAATTCATGTGCGTCGGCGCCTCCGTGCCCTACGACCATCCGCACGTCTTCCTCGACATGGGCGACGACAACGAGAAGGTCTGCCCCTACTGCTCGACGCTCTACCGCTACAACCCGGCCCTCAAGGCCACCCAGACCGATCCGGTCGGCTGCACCTTCACCAACCAGGTCGCGGCGTGACGGCCGAAAGGCCAATTCCTCCATGTCCCCCATCAGAACCACGACCATTGTCGGCGCCGGCATTGCCGGCCTGACGGCGGCATTGGCGCTCGCCCGCCGGGGCATCGCCTCGCATATCCTCGAGCAGGCGCCCGCCCTCGAGGAGGTCGGCGCCGGCCTGCAGCTCTCGCCCAACGCCTCGCGCATCCTGGTCGACCTCGGCCTCCTCGATGCGCTGAGCACCCGCTGGACCGAGCCGGACCATATCGGCCTGTCCTCCGGGATCTCGCTTTCCCACCTCGCCTCGGTTCCCGCCGGCAAGGCCGCGCGCAGCCGCTGGGGCGCTCCCTACGGCGTTCTCCATCGCGCCTCGCTCCAGACGGTCCTTCTCGACGCCGTTCGCGCCGAGCCGCTCTGCACGCTGACGACGGGAACGCGGATCGAAAGCGCCGCGGACGCCCTTGCCGCCGCTCCCGCCGACGTGCTGGTCGCGGCGGACGGCGTCTGGTCGCGCCTCAGGCACGCGGTGCCCGGCGCCCTGCCCGCCCGCTATTCCGGCAATGTCGCCTGGCGCTTCCTCGTGCCTTTCGCCGCCGCCCCGCCGTTCCTCGATCCGCGCGCGGTCACGGCCTTCCTCGGTCCGCAAGCCCATCTCATCGCCTATCCGCTCACGGAGATTGAGGCCTTCAACATCGTCGCGATCCACGCCCAGTCAGACGCGCCGCCCATCGGCTGGCTGCGCCGCGGCGACGCGGTGACGCGCGGGCGCATGCTGGAGGCCTTCGCCGGCTGGCACGCGGACATCCGCCGCCTGCTGCCGGACGCGCAGGACCCGCTGGTATGGCCGCTCTTCGGCTGCCCGGACGGCGCGTGGACGGATGGCCGGAAAACCGTGCTGATCGGCGACGCCGCCCACGCCATGACGCCCTTTGCGGCGCAGGGCGCGGCCATGGCGATCGAGGACGCGGCGCTGCTGGCCGCAAGGCTCGCCACCGCGACCGATATCCCGGAGGCGCTGCGCCGGTTCGAGAAGACCCGCCGCGAGCGCGTCGCCCGCGTGCGCAGCCGCGGCGCCTTCAACCGCTTCGCCTATCACGCCCGCGGCCCGGTCGCGCTGGCACGCAACCTCGTGCTCTCCCTGCGCAGGCCGGAAGGTCTCGCCGCCGATCTCGACTGGCTCTACGGCTACCGTACGCCGGAGTGAAATAGCCTGCCCTATACCGCCCGCGCCGCGGCCAATCCGCGCTCGATATCCGCCTTGATGTCCTTCACGTCCTCAAGCCCGATCTGCAACCGCAGCACCGGCCCCTCCTGCGGCCCCTTGGCCACCCGGCGGTCGCCGAGATGCACATGCACGGCAAGGCACTCGAAACCGCCCCAGGAATAGCCGAGGCCGAAGATGCCGAGCGCATCGAGGAAGGCATGGGCCTTGGCCTTGTGGCGATCCGGCGAGCCACCCTTCAGCACGATGGAGAAGATGCCGCTCGCGCCCTTGAAGTCGCGCTTCCAGAGGTCGTGGCCGGGGAAGCTCGGCAGGGCCGGATGCAGCACGCGCGAGACCTCGTCGACGCCTTCCAGCCAGCGCGCCAGTTCCAGCGCGCTGTCCTGGTGCCGCTCCAGCCGCACGCCCATCGTGCGAAGGCCGCGCAGCACCTGGTAGGCGTCGTCGGGCGAGGCGCAGGTGCCGAGCGTGATCTGGGTCTCGTGCAACTGCTCCCAATGGGCGGCATTGGCCGAAACCGTGCCGAACAGCACGTCGGAATGCCCGGCCGGATACTTCGTAGCTGCATGGATGGAGATGTCCACGCCGAAATCGAGCGGGCGGAAATAGAGCGGCGTCGCCCAGGTATTGTCCATCGTCACGACCGCGCCATGCTTGTGGGCGGCGGCGGCGATCGCCGGGATATCCTGCATCTCGAACGTGTTGGAACCCGGCGCCTCCGTGTGCACCAGTCGCGTGTTCGGCCGGATCAGCGCCTCGATGCCGGCACCGATCATCGGGTCGTAGTATTCGACGGAAACGCCGAGGCGCTTCAGCATCGTGTCGCAGAAGTGGCGGGTCGGATGATAGACCGAATCGACGATGAGCGCATGGTCGCCCGCCGACAGGAAGGCGAGGAACGGCACGGTGACGGCGGCAAGGCCCGAGGGAACGAGGATCGTGCCGGCCGAGCCCTCCAGTTCGTCGATCGCCGCGCAGAGCGCGTCGGTGGTCGGCGTGCCGCGCGTGCCGTAGGTGTATTTCTGCGCGCGGTTCTCCATGGTCGCGGCATTGGGGAAAAGCACCGTCGAGGCGTGCACGACGGGCGGGTTGACGAAACCGTAGAACGCCGCCGGTTCGTTTCCTGCGTGGGCAAGGCGGGTGTTCACGCCGGCGCCGGCGAGGATTTCGTCTCTGTTTTTCATGGGCCTGTCCGGAAAGATGGAGGGAATTTTGCAGCTCCGACTTTTCGCCAGAGCGCCCGGGAGGTCAACCCCCAGGGTTTCAACCGCAGGCGCATCCAAAGCGCTTCAAACGTTGAACAGGCGAATCTTTTGGGCGATTTACTGCGCAGTTTCGTGATTTTCTGCCCAAATCGCGGTCAATTGCCGATAAATTCCGGGGTGTGGCCGGAAAATGGCGGCGCTCCCTTGACCCTGCGTCATTTTGAGCATGAGATAAGCAACCTCGCGCCGGGAGGGTGGCGAGTTCCGCAGGTGCGCCCGTCAGGGAAGCGGGTCCTGCGGACAAAACAAGACAACAGAAAAAGGTTGTAAAAAATGGCAAAAAAAATCGTGACTGCGCTCGTCGGCGCCGCCGTACTGGGGCTTGGCGCAACGGCGGCACAGGCGGACACGCTGTCTGACGTGAAGGCCAAGGGCTTCGTGCAGTGCGGCGTGAACGGTTCGAATCTCGCCGGCTTCGGCGCGCAGGATTCGGCGGGCAACTGGTCCGGTCTCGACGTCGATCTCTGCAAGGCCGTGGCCGCAGCCGTCTTCGGCGACGCCACGAAGGTGAAGTACACGCCGCTCTCGGCCAAGGACCGCTTCCCGGCCCTGCAGTCCGGCGAAATCGATATTCTCGCCCGCAACACCACCTGGAGCATCAGCCGCGATTCGCAGCTCGGCTTCGATTTCCGCGCCGTGAACTACTATGACGGCCAGGGCTTCATGGTGAAGAAGGAACTCGGCGTGAAGTCGGCCCTGGAGCTTTCCGGCGCCTCCGTCTGCGTCCAGTCCGGCACCACGACGGAACTGAACCTCGCCGACTACTTCCGCGCCAACAACATGGACTTCAAGCCCGTGGTCTTCGAAGCGCAGGACGAAGCGGACGCCGCCTACAATGCCGGCCGCTGCGACGCCTACACGACGGACGCCTCCGGCCTCTACTCGATCCGCCTGAAGATGGCCAACCCGGACGACCACATGGTCCTTCCGGAAATCATCTCCAAGGAGCCGCTCGGCCCGGCCGTCCGCCAGAACGATTCCAAGTGGTTCGACATCGTGAGCTGGTCGCACTATGCGATGGTGGCCGCCGAGGAATTCGGCATCACCCAGGCCAATGTCGAGGAGATGAAGAAGTCCGAAAACCCGGACATCAAGCGCTTCCTCGGCGAAGAGGCTGACTCCACCATCGGCGCCGACCTCGGCGTGCCGAAGGACTGGGCCGTCCAGATCATCAAGGCGGTCGGCAACTACGGCGAATCCTTCGAGCGCAATGTCGGCGAAGGCTCGCCGCTGAAGATCGCCCGCGGCCTCAACGCCCTGTGGACGAAGGGCGGCCTGCAGTACGCTCCTCCGGTCCGCTGATCCTGGCTCCGGCACCATCGGGAGGGCGGCGCGCTGCCCTCCCTTTCAAGGCATCTCCGGCAAATGCGCCGAGCGCGCCGCGCCGGAATCTGCGCTAAACTGGAACGGGGATTTCCGCCTTCTGGAAAGGCGGAAAGCCTCCAGACAAACGCCCGGAAAACAGGGCGAAAGCAACGTCAGGGGAAATGCATGGCTCTTGCGGATGCCCGAACAGGGTCCGGCGAACCGCCGAAGGTATCTCTTCTCTACAATCCGGCACTGAGAAGTATCGTCTATCAGGTCGTGACGCTCGTGTTGATCGTCGCGGCCATCTGGTATGCGTGGAACAACGTCGTCCAGAACCTCGCCCGCGCCAACATGACGGCCGGTTTCGGCTTCCTGAACAGCCGCGCCGGCTTCGACCTCGCGCAGACGCTGATCGCCTATTCCAGCGACTCGACCTATTTCCGCGCGCTGCAGGTCGGCCTCATCAACACGCTCGTCATCGCCGCCGCCGGCATCGTCACCGCGACGATCGTCGGCCTGCTCGTCGGCATCGGGCGGCTGTCGCACAACTGGCTGGTCGCGCGGCTGTGCACCGTCTATGTGGAAATCTTCCGCAACATCCCGCCGCTGCTGGTCATCTTCTTCTGGTATCTCGGCGTCCTCGCCCTCCTGCCGTCGATCCGCACCATCTTCCAGCACCTCGAAGAAAATCCGGATGCGGTCTTCTTCGTCTCGAACCGCGGCATCTACATGCCGGCGCCGGTCTTCGGCGAAGGGTTCGGGAGCGTGGCGATCGCCTTTGCGATCGGCGTCGTGGCGGCCATCGCCTTCACGATCTGGGCGAATGCCCGCCAGAGCGCCACGGGAAGGCGCCCGCCGGTGCTGTGGGTCAATCTCGGCCTGATCGTGCTTCTCCCGCTTATCGTCTTCGTGCTGGTGGGCAGCCCCCTCAGCCTCGACTACGCCGTGCCCGGCTCCTTCAACATGCGGGGCGGCATGGTCATCGGGCCGGAATTCCTGGCGCTCTACCTGGCGCTGTCGCTCTACACGGCCTCGTTCATCGCCGAGATCGTGCGTGCCGGCATCCGCGGCGTCTCCAAGGGCCAGTCGGAAGCCTCCTATGCGCTGGGCCTGCGTCCCGGCCAGGCGACGCGCCTCGTCGTGCTGCCGCAGGCGCTGAGGATCATCATTCCGCCCCTCACCTCGCAATATCTCAATCTCATCAAGAACTCCTCGCTCGCGGTGGCGGTCGGTTACGCCGACCTCGTCGCGGTCGGCGGCACCATCCTCAACCAGTCCGGCAAGTCGATCGAGATCATCGCGATCTGGATGCTGATCTATGTCTCGATCAGTCTCGTCACCTCGCTGTTCATGAACTGGTTCAACGCCAAGATGGCCCTGGTGGAGCGCTGAGATGACCGAGAGCATTACCTACGTCCGCAACCGGTTCCTCGAGGCGGAGAAGCCGCCCGTCTCCGAAAGGTCGGCCCTTGCCTGGATCCGCAACAACCTGTTCGCCTCCTGGAAGGACAGCATCCTGTCCATCCTTGCCCTCACCGCGATCCTCTACTACGTGCCGAAGGCGCTGAACTGGCTCTTCCTTTCGGCCGTCTGGACCGGGGCGGACCGCACCGCCTGCCTCACCACGGAACAGGGAGGCCAGCTTCCCGCTGGCTGGAGCGGCGCCTGCTGGGCCTATGTGAACGACCGCTTCGTGCAGTTCATGTTCGGCTCTTACCCGCGCGACGAGCTGTGGCGGCCGCTGCTGGTCGCCGCCCTGTTCGTGGCGCTGCTCGTCCCCCTCCTGATACCGAAGGTGCCACGCAAGGGGCTGAACGCCCTCCTGCTGCTGTTCGCCTTCCCGCTCGTCTCCTTCTTCCTGCTGCTCGGCGGGTCGTTCGGCCTCAGGCATGTGGAAACCTCGCTCTGGGGCGGGCTGATGGTGACGCTCATCCTCTCCTTCGTCGGCATCGTCATCTCGCTCCCCGCCGGCATCCTGCTGGCGCTCGGGCGGCGCTCGAACATGCCGATCATGAAGACCGCCTGCATCGTCTTCATCGAGCTGATCCGCGGCGTGCCGCTGATCACGGTCCTGTTCATGGCGAGCGTGCTGCTGCCACTCTTCCTCTCGCCGGGCAACAACATCGACAAGTTCCTGCGCGCGCTCATCGGCGTGTCGATCTTCGCCTCGGCCTACATGGCGGAGGTTATTCGCGGCGGTCTTCAAGCCATTCCGAAAGGACAATATGAAGCGGCCGACGCTCTTGGTCTAAACTACTTCCACAAAATGACCTTCATCGTGCTTCCGCAGGCCATCAAGCTCGTGATCCCCGGCATCGTGAACACCTTCATCGGCATGTTCAAGGATACCTCGCTCGTCACGATCATCTCGATGTACGACCTGCTCGGCATCGTGAAGGCGAGCTTCGGGGATTCGGGCTGGATCACGCCGGTCACGCCGCTGACGGGCCTGATCTTCGCCGGCTTCGTGTTCTGGATTTTCTGCTTCGGCATGTCGCGCTACTCGGCCTTCGTGGAACGCCGGCTCGACACGAACCACAAGAGATAACTGAGAGGAAACAACAATGGCCAACCAAGCCCAGGCGCAAGAGATGGCAGTCTCCGCGACCGATGTCGCCGTCGAGATCGTCAACATGAACAAATGGTACGGCGACTTCCACGTTCTGCGCGACATCAATCTCAAGGTCATGAAGGGCGAGCGCATCGTCATCGCCGGCCCGTCGGGCTCCGGCAAGTCGACGATGATCCGCTGCATCAACCGGCTGGAGGAGCACCAGAAGGGCCGCATCATCGTCGACGGCATCGAGCTGACCAACGACCTCAAGAAGATCGACGAGGTGCGCCGCGAGGTCGGCATGGTGTTCCAGCACTTCAACCTCTTCCCGCACCTGACGATCCTCGAAAACTGCACGCTCGCGCCGATCTGGGTACGCAAGATGCCGAAGAAGGAGGCCGAGGAGGTCGCGATGCACTACTTGAAGCGCGTCAAGATCCCCGAGCAGGCCCACAAATATCCGGGCCAGCTCTCGGGCGGCCAGCAGCAGCGCGTGGCGATCGCCCGCTCGCTCTGCATGAAGCCGAAGATCATGCTGTTCGACGAGCCGACCTCGGCGCTCGACCCGGAAATGGTCAAGGAAGTGCTCGACACTATGGTCTCGCTCGCCGAGGAGGGCATGACCATGCTGTGCGTGACGCACGAAATGGGCTTTGCCCGCCAGGTCGCCAACCGGGTGATCTTCATGGACCAGGGCCAGATCGTCGAGGAGAATGCGCCGGCCGAATTCTTCGACAACCCGCAGCACGAGCGCACCAAGCTGTTCCTCAGCCAGATCCTTCACTGAGAGCGGGTTCGGCATCGGAACGGGAAAAGGCGGGCCTTGCGCCCGCCTTTTCGATTCCGGGCGCGCAGCGCGGCGCTTGTCACTTCCCGCGCAGTTCCGCCCGCAGTTTCAGCGGGCTCGCCCCGAAATGGTTGCGGAAGGCGCGCGAAAAGGCCGAGAGGCTGTCGAAGCCGCTGCGCAATGCCACGTCCTGCATGGAAAGCGACGTGTCGCGCACGAGCCGCTGGGCGGCCGTCAGCCGCAGGCGCAGGTAGTACCTGCCCGGCCCGATCCCGAGACGGCCGGCAAACAGCGTCTCCAGCCTGCGCGTCGAAAAGCCCAGCCGCCGCGCGAGGGCCGCGACGGTCAGCGGCCGGTCGATGGTGCGCTCCATCAGGCGGATGGCCGCGGCGAGCTCCGGCTGGTGCTCGCCCAGCCGGCCGAGCGAGACGAGCGGCTGCGCATCCGTCGCCGCATGGGTCTCGTCATAGACGAAGACGCTCGCCACATCGAGCGCGACGGCCGAGCCGAAATGCGCGCGCACCAGGTGCAGCATCATGTCGAAGGTCGGCGAGGCCCCGCCCGAGGTCCAGAGCGGGCCGTCGGTGACGAAGCGGTCGGCGCGCACGTTGAGCGCCGGAAAGGCCGCCGCGAAATCCTCCAGTTCCTCCCAGTGCGCGGTCGCATCGCGGCCATCGAGGAGGCCCGAGCGCGCCAGGAGCCAGCACCCCGATTCGATGCCGGCGACGATACCGAACCGGCGCGCCACCTTCTTCAGCCGCGCGACGAAGTTGCGGTCGGCGTGGCGGTCCTGGTTGAAGCCGGCGATGACGAGGAGCGCATCGCCGCTCGTCACGTCGGCAAAGCCGCCGTCCACGCGGATCTCCACGCCGCAGGTCAGCACGACGGGCTTGCCCTGCGGCGACAGGATCTTCCAGCGGAAGGCTGGTTCCGGCGTCACGCGGTTGGCCGCGCGCATGGGATCGAGCACCGAGGCGAGCGACATGATCGACGACTCCGGCAGAAGGGCGATGGTGACGTCGAGCGGCCCCTGCCGCGGCGCTTTTCCGGCCATGTGGAAATTGTCAAAAAAGATGCGGATTTTGTCAATCGGGAAAAATATGTTCGGGCATGATCGGCCTCACAGGTGATCCGGAGATGCAGCCGGATCGTGGTGAAGACCCCTGTACCCCGAACACCCTGATCCGCGACCTATCGGAACGGGTTGGCGAGCCGAAAGGCGGACCAGCCCGTTTTTTTTTGGCACTTTGCAAATGAAATCAGGGGTGGCAGCGAAGAAGAGTGGAACCGTAACGCCCTTCCCGCGTTGAGCAAGCGAACAAGCAGGAAAGGTTCCCCCATGTTGAAGCTGAAGTCCGGTCTTGCCGCAGGCGCACTGTCATTCGCCCTCGCCCTTACCTCCATCGTGCCCGCCCAGGCGATCACCTTCCCCCAGGTCCCCGTACCGGCGGCCTCCTCGGTGGAGAAGGTGCAGTATCGTTATGATCGCCGGGAGCGCAGGGCCGAGCGTCACTGGCATGGCCATCGCGGCTACCGCTATCAGCGCCCGGGCTATCGCCGCCATTCGGACGGCTGGTGGTATCCGCTCGCAGCCTTCGGTCTCGGCGCCGCCATCGGCGGTGCGATCAACAGCCAGCCGCGCGCCGGCAACGCCCATGTGAACTGGTGCGTCAACCGCTATCGCTCGTACCGGGCCTATGACAACACGTTCCAGCCGAACAACGGCCCGCGCAAGCAGTGCCTGTCGCCCTATTCGCGCTGATCGTCCAGCCCTGAAATACGAAAAGCCCGGCAGGAAGGCCGGGCTTTTCGTTTGAACCGATGTCAGACGAGGCGGCTCTGTTCGAGCGCCGCCTCCACGAAGCTCGCGAAGAGCGGATGCGGGTCGAGCGGGCGGCTCTTCAGTTCCGGATGGTACTGCACGCCGATGAACCACGGATGGTCGGCATATTCCACGGTCTCCGGCAGGAGGCCGTCAGGCGACATGCCGGAGAAGACGAGGCCGCAGCCTTCCAGCCGGTCCTTGTAATCGACATTCACTTCATAGCGATGGCGATGGCGTTCGGAAATGTCCGTCGAGCCGTAGATGTCGGCGATCTTCGTGCCGGCCTTCAGCGAAGCGCGATAGGCGCCGAGGCGCATTGTGCCGCCGAGATCGCCGGAGGCGGAGCGCTTCTCCAGGTCGTTGCCCTTCACCCACTCCGTCATCAGGCCGACGACCGGATCGGCCGTCTTGCCGAATTCCGTGGAGGACGCCTTCTCGATGCCGGCAAGGTTGCGCGCCGCTTCCACGACCGCCATCTGCATGCCGAAGCAGATGCCGAAATACGGCACCTTGCGCTCACGGGCGAAGCGCGCCGCATTGATCTTGCCTTCCGAGCCGCGCTCGCCGAAACCGCCGGGAACGAGGATGCCGTGCACCTTTTCCAGATATGGCGCCGGGTCTTCCTTCTCGAAGACCTCCGACTCGATCCATTCCAGCTTGACCTTGACGTGGTTGGCGATGCCGCCGTGGTAGAGCGCCTCGATCAGCGACTTGTAGGCATCCTTGAGACCGGTATACTTGCCGACGATGGCGATGGTCACCTCGCCTTCCGGCGTCTTGATGCGGTCGGAAACATTCTGCCAGGCCTCCAGGCGCGGCTTGGGCGCCGGCTCGATACCGAAGGCGGCCAGCACCTCGTCGTCGAGGCCTTCCTTGTGATAGGCGAGCGGCACGTCGTAGATAGACGCGACGTCGAGCGCCTGGATGACGGCGGTCGGGCGCACGTTGCAGAACAGCGAGAGCTTCCTGCGCTCGGCTTCCGGGATCTCGCGGTCGGCGCGCACCAGCAGGATGTCCGGGTGGATGCCCATGGCCTGCAGCTCCTTGACGGAATGCTGCGTCGGCTTGGTCTTCAATTCGCCGGCGGCCGGGATATAGGGCATCAGTGTCAGGTGGACATAGACGGCCGTGCCACGCGGCAGGTCGTTGCCGAGCTGGCGGATCGCCTCCATGAAGGGCATGGCCTCGATGTCGCCCACCGTGCCACCGATCTCGCAGAGCACGAAATCGTAGTCGTCGTTGCCTTCGGTGACGAAGTTCTTGATCTCGTTGGTGACGTGCGGGATGACCTGCACGGTCGCGCCGAGATAGTCGCCGCGGCGTTCCTTGTCGATGATGTTCTTGTAGATGCGGCCGGTGGTGATGTTGTCGGTCTTGGTGGCCGAGCGGCCGGTGAAGCGCTCGTAGTGGCCGAGGTCGAGGTCGGTCTCCGCGCCGTCGTCGGTGACGAACACCTCGCCGTGCTGCGTCGGGCTCATGGTGCCCGGGTCGACATTGAGATAGGGGTCCAGCTTCCTGAGGCGCACGCGGTAACCGCGGGCCTGAAGGAGAGCTCCGAGTGCAGCGGCCGCGATGCCTTTTCCGAGGGAAGAAACCACGCCGCCAGTGATGAATACATATCGCGCCATGGGAGTCACCGGATACCTTTTCAAAATTGATTCCGCCACCGAAAAATCACCTTGGGCGTGATTTCGGAAGTCGCAATCGGCGTTTTACACAGAAGAAGGCCGGTTGGTTTGCGCCAACCGGCCGGTTCGTTTGGGTTCGTGCGGCTTACTGGCCGCTCGGCACGCCGGCGTTTCCGCCCTCGCCCGTGGCGGCACCCGTGCCGGTGCCCGTCGTCGCACCGGAATTGGTCGACGTGTTGCCCGTGCCGCCCTCTGTCGGAACGGCGCCGGTGCCGGTCGTCGCGGGCGTCTGGTTGGTGTTGTTCTGCGTGCCCTGGCTTTGCTCGCCGCCGCCAAGCGCGTCGAGCACGCCGCCCGTTCCCGTGGTGCCGGGGATACGGTCGAGAATGTCGGTGGGCTGCGTCTCGTAGCGGGCGAGAATGCCCATGCCGAGCGCCAGGATGAAGAACAGCGTGGCGAGGATCGCCGTCGTGCGCGTCAGCGCATTGGCCGTGCCGCGGGCCGACATGAAGCCGGAGCCGCCGCCGATGCCGAGGCCGCCGCCTTCGGACCGCTGGATCAGCACGACGCCGATCAGCGCGACGACGACCATGAGATAGATGACGAGCAAGATGGTCTGCATGTTTTCCAGGTCCCGGCCAGGCGGCCCAAATTTCAGGTTTGCGGCTCAATATACCAAGCCGCGCACCATTCCAAGCCCTTCCGGTCGATCCGCCCGCCTTTTGCGGGGCAGGCGGACAGGCCTCAGGCCGTCAGCGCTTCGTATGCGCGGTAGATGGCAAGGAAATCGTCCGATTTCAAGCTCGCCCCGCCGATCAGCGCGCCGTCGACATTGGCGACGCCCATCAATTCCTTCGCGTTGCCCGGCTTGACCGAGCCGCCGTAGAGAATGCGCATCGTCGCGCCCTCGCCGGCAAAGCGGGCGGTGAGTTCCGCGCGCATGAAGGCATGCGCCTCCTCGACGTCCGCCGCCGTCGGCGTCAGGCCCGTGCCGATCGCCCAGACCGGCTCATAGGCGATGACGGTGTTTTCCGCCGTCGCGCCGTCCGGCACGGAAGCGGCGAGCTGCGCCTTGAGCACGTCGAGCGTCCTGCCGGCTTTGCGCTCGTCCCCCGTCTCGCCGATGCAGACGATGGCAACGAGATCGCTCTGGTGGGCGATCTCGGCCTTGGCGCGCACCAGCGCGTCGCTTTCCTTGTGGTCCGTGCGGCGCTCGGAATGGCCGACGATGACATGGGTGCCGAAGCAGTCGGCGATCATCTCGGCGGAAATGTCGCCGGTATGCGCGCCGGAGCCCTTCTCGTGGCAATCCTGCGCGCCGATCTTCAGCGGGCTGTCGTCGCAAAGCGCGGTCGCCACGTAAAGCAGGGTCGCGGGCGGGCAGATCAGCGTCTCGACCTTCTGCGAAAGCGGCCCCTTCACGCCCTCGGCCATCGCCTTGATCTGGTCGAGCGATGCGCGCGTGCCGTTCATCTTCCAGTTTCCGGCGACGAGCGGTGTAACGTCCGGTGTCATGAGGCCTCCCAATCATACGTCTCGGTTGGCAAGCGGCGTAGCAAATCGGGGCCTGCAAGGAAAGGTGCGTTTTGCCGCCGGCCGCCGCCTACTGCGCAAACAGCCAGTTCAGCGTCTCGCGCCAGTCGGTCATGCGCACCGGCGTGCCGTGACCGCCGGTCTGGAACAGCACGAAGCGCGTCGGGATGCCGGCCTTCAGCAATTTGCGGAAGACGGCGATCTGGTCGTTGGCCGCATAGACGCCGTCGCTGTCGCCATGGGTGAAGAAGACCGGCAGCTTCGCCTTGAAGGCCGGGGTCTTCGCATAGTCGCCATCCGCCGCCCCGCCCATCAGCACCATGCCGGAAAGGCTCCTGACCGCCGTCGCATCCCGCACGACGCGGGCGCAGATGAAGCTGCCCATCGAGGCGCAGGCGAGGATGACGGGCCTGTCCGGCGAAAGCGCCTTGGCGCGCAGGATCAGGCCGGAGATGCGCGCCGCGCCCGCATCGTCGAAGGACGGCACGCTCGGCGCGTAATAGACGCCGCCGTTCTGCACGGCGAGGTTCTTCAGGCGGTTGAAGTTGCCGCCGAAATTCCAGTCGTTGTTGCCGAGCCGCCGGTCGCCGCCCCGCCCGTGGATGAAGATGACGGTGAAGGACGCCCCCTCGCCCTTGCCGGTCATCGCCACGTCGATCGGCCCGGCGGGCGTATCCACCGTCAGGTTCTGCTGCGCCTTCTTCACCGCCGTCGAGACATAGGCGGACCTCACGCGCCGCTCGGGCACCTGGTCGCGGCCGTTGATGTCGCGCATTTCCTGATAGTCGACGACGCGCAACGCGCCGTTATCCGTCGTCTCGACCACGGCGGGATAGCGGAAGAGCTCGTCCTTCCAGGGCTTGAGCGTCAGCGCCGCGGCGTCTCCCGCGGCAAATCCGGCGAAGATCGCGGCCAGAACCAGCCGGCAAAGGCAATGAACTGTGGACTGAGGCATGAAGTGCGGCTCCTCTGGGCTGGCGATACTTGCCATCCGCCCGCGCGCAAAGCAATCCTCGCCCGGCGGTTGGTGTATCCCGACATCGCGAAAACCCACGGAATCTGGCAGAGTCGCCAGTGATTCGCTGACGACCTCATCCTTGCCAGGCCCCGATCCCGACGGATCGGCGGGAAGAACCGGCAAACGGAACAAACTCTGAACGGCCATGCAAGACGACAACAACGACCTCTTCGCCAACATGCCCTCCGAACCTGCCCGGCAGCCCGCCGCGCCGGAGGAAAGCCCCGTGCCCGCCCGCGAGACGCGCGCCGCGCCGCCGGCCGAAGGCTCGGGCGGCTACGACGCTTCGGCGATCCGCGTGCTGGAGGGCCTCGAGCCCGTGCGCATGCGTCCCGGCATGTATATCGGCGGCACGGATGAAAAGGCCCTGCACCACCTCTTCGCCGAAGTCATCGACAACTCGATGGACGAAGCCGTCGCCGGCCATGCCAATTTCATCGAGGTCCACCTCGACGCGGACGGCTACCTCACCGTCACCGACAACGGCCGCGGCATCCCGGTCGAGAACCATCCGCAGATGCCCGGCAAGTCGACGCTGGAGGTCATCCTCACCGTGCTCCATGCCGGCGGCAAGTTCGACGGCAAGGCCTACGAGACCTCGGGCGGCCTGCACGGCGTCGGCGTGTCGGTCGTCAACGCCCTTTCCGACCATCTCGAAGTCGAGGTCGCGCGCAACAGGAAGCTCTACCGCCAGCGCTTTTCGCGCGGCAAGCCGGTCGGCGGCCTGGAGGAACTCGGCGACGTGCACAACCGCCGCGGCACGAAGGTGCGCTTCCATCCGGACCCGGAGATCTTCGGCACGCATGCCCGTTTCGATCCCGGCCGCGTCTTCCGCATGGCTCGCTCCAAGGCCTATCTCTTCGGCGGCGTCGAAATCCGCTGGAGCTGCGATCCCTCGCTCCTGCCGGAAGGCTCCGAGACGCCGGAAAAGGCCGTCTTCCACTTCCCCGGCGGCCTGAAGGACTACCTGCAGGCGACGCTCGGCAAGGACTACACCGTCACGCGCGAGATTTTCGCCGGCAAGAGCGAGAAGTCGGGCGGCCACGGCTCGCTGGAATGGGCCGTCACCTGGTACGGCGGCGATTCGCTGATCCACTCCTACTGCAACACCATCCCGACGGCCGACGGCGGCACGCACGAGGCGGGCCTGCGCATCGCCCTCACCAAGGGCCTGAAGAACTACGCCGAGCTGACGCAGAACAAGCGCGCCGCCGCCATCACCACCGATGACGTGATGATCTCGGCGGTCGGCATGCTCTCGGTCTTCATCCGCGAGCCGGAATTCGTAGGCCAGACCAAGGACAAGCTCGCCACCGTCGAGGCCCAGCGCATCGTCGAGAACGCGCTGCGCGACCCCTTCGACCACTACCTTGCCGACAATCCCGCCGAAGCCGCCAAGCTTCTCGAATGGGTGATCGAGCGCTCGGAAGAGCGCATGCGGCGCCGCAAGGAAAAGGAAGTGAGCCGCAAGACGGCCGTGCGCAAGCTGCGCCTGCCCGGCAAGCTCGCCGACTGCTCGCAGAATTCCGCCGAGGGCGCCGAACTCTTCATCGTCGAGGGCGATTCGGCCGGCGGCTCGGCCAAGCAGGCGCGCAACCGCGCCAACCAGGCGATTCTCCCGCTGCGTGGAAAAATCCTCAACGTCGCCAGCGCCGGCCGCGAGAAGCTCGGCGCCAACCAGCAGATTTCCGATCTCGTGCAGGCGCTCGGCTGCGGCACGCGCTCGAAATACCGCGACGAGGACCTGCGCTACGAGCGCGTCATCGTCATGACCGACGCCGACGTCGACGGCGCGCATATCGCCTCGCTGCTCATCACCTTCTTTTACCAGGAGATGCCGGACCTCATCCGCGGCGGCCATCTCTACCTCGCCGTCCCGCCGCTCTACCGCATCAGCCAGGGCGGCAAGACGCTCTATGCGCGCGACGACGCGCACCGCGAGGAGCTGATGCGCACGGAGTTCAATGGCCGCGGCAAGGTGGAGCTCGGCCGCTTCAAGGGCCTCGGCGAGATGCTGCCGGCGCAGCTCAAGGAAACGACGATGGACCCGAGAAAGCGCACCCTTCTCAAGGTGGCGATCGACGACGTCGATTTCGAGGGCACGCGCACGGCGGTGGACGACCTGATGGGCACCAAGCCGGAAGCCCGGTTCCGCTTCATCCAGGAGCGCGCCGTCTTCGCCGACAACCTCGACATCTGAGGCCTTGCCGCCATATTTTCGCGGCAATGGCCGCTTCTAACCGGCATATCCGAGGCGGAAAGGACGGCCATGAAAGCTGCGCTCATCGTCATGACGATCATGGGCTGCGACGACAGCGCGACCCAGTGCCACTATATCGATACGGTCGACCGGAGCTGGCAGACCGTGGCGCTTTGCGATGCGCAGGCCGAGACCTACATCAACCGCCACCAGAACGCGAACTACCCCGTCATCGTCGCCGTTTGCGAAACGTCCGGCAACCGCATGACGGCCGAGGTGGCGGAACCCGCGCCCGATCCGCAGCCGGCGGAAACCGCTACCGGCAGCGAGCCCGCCGCCCCCGTGCAAACCGAGGAAGCAAGGCAGGGCCTTGCCGCCCGCACGCTCGCCCTGGTGAAAAGGGCCATCCCCGACGCCGCCTCCCTGAAGGCCGCCGTCACCACGCCGGTCCGCTATGCGGAAGGCGGCTATTCCTGGGTCGTGAAGCGGTTTGCCGATTGATCGATCGGCTTTGCAGTTCCGAGGCGAGGCATCGAGCTTCCAGCAGGCTTGCGCCCGGGACGTGACGACCTGCGTCATCCCCGGCACATCGGCCCCGGTTACGCCGCTTCCCGGGTCGCGATCAGCGCGTAGCTGCGCGCCGTCTGGCGCTGCTCGGCAATGGCGAGCCGCTCGACCAGTTCCAGCATGGACTGGCAGGAGGCGTTGCCACCGGCGCGGGCGCGCGACAGCAGCCGTTCCGAGACGGAGAGCAGGCCATCCCCGCCCTTCGCCTCGCTGCGCCAGAGCATCGTCGCCTCGGCGAAGAGTGTGCTGATGTCGCGCCCGAGGCCGGCGGTTTCATAGAGCGCCCGCACGGCCGCCTCGCGGCCGTCTGACAGGATGGAGCGGACCCGCCGCTCGGCCTGCCCCGAAAGATTGGTGATGGCCGCGGCGAAGAATTCCACCCGGCCGGTGCACAGCGCATGCATGAGAAAGACGGGCGTCAGGCGGCCGGTCAGGCGCAGGTGCTCTACCAGCGCCGGCATTTCGCTGTCGGCCACCTCTGCGACCAGGCCGATCGTCGCCAGGTCGCAGGCCTCCCGCGTGATGCGCTCGACCCGGCTCGTGCCGACCGCCGCCTGGATGAGGCCGAAGCCGGCAAGCGCCGAGCCGATCTTCTCGACCAGCGCATGGCGGGCGTCGCTCGGCAGGTCGTCCCGGTCGAGCAGCAGCGCGCGGACCTCGGCATCGTGGCCGAGCCGGTCGGCGATGCGCGCCAGGCTGCGGCGGGAGATCGCCGCGCCCTCGTTTTCCAGCAGCGCCAGCACATCCGGCACCTCGCCGACTTCCGCAAGCGCCGCCGAAACGGCCCGGGAGACGAAGGCGCGGTGCGCGATCAGCATGCGCGTCATGTCGCCGCCCTTGGCGGCAAGGTCCACCAGATCGGCATCCGTCAGCACGGGCGAACACAGGATGATATGGGCGGCGATGTCCGGCTGGT
The DNA here is from genome assembly GCF_016839145.1 of Shinella sp. PSBB067. Lineage (NCBI taxonomy): Bacteria > Pseudomonadati > Pseudomonadota > Alphaproteobacteria > Hyphomicrobiales > Rhizobiaceae > Shinella > Shinella sp. PSBB067. The sequence goes on from NZ_CP069303.1 coordinate 1,482,639, forward strand.
CTTCCGCCAGCGGCATCACGACGGCGCGCGGCGCGTCCTCGCTGTCGGCCAGCGCCTCGGCCAGCGCCAGCCGCACCTTGGGCGCCGGATCGTCGAGCAGGAAGATCATCGCCATCTCGGCCGCATGCCGGTCGTCCGGCGCGATCCGAAAGCGGGCATAGGCTCGCGCCAGCACGCTTGCGGCCTTCGCCCTGTCGGCGGCCCGCGCGGTCTCGACCCAACGGAGAAATGCATGAACGATCAATGGACGCCCCAAACGCCTGAAAACGCTATGGGCACCAACCTAGCGGCAAAGTGTTTAAGATTGGTTCACCATGTCCGTTAACCGGACGGTGAGACGATGAATGCCGCCCGTCGGTGGATCCCCGGGTCAGCCCGAGAGTGACGAAAGAGGAGAAGGACGAAGGATTACCCGCGACGGCCCCAACGTCGAAAGAGCTGGAGACCTTGCCTCGCCGCCGTCATCCTCGGGCTTGACGCGAGGATCTACCTTCACCCGGCCTTCGGCCGCGTCATGGCGAAGACATCCGCCCCGCCGTCGCAATAGTCCATGTATCCCATGCGCCCGAGCGGCCGGGCGACGGCCATGTCGAGCATCCCGTCGCGAACGATCTCCGGGCTGATATGGATGCCGACGACCTGGCCGAACACCACCCAGTTGTCCGATTCGCGCCCGTCGAGGCCGAGCGGCCGCAGGATCTGCGTCGCCCGGCATTCGAGCACCGCATGGGCCTCGCCGACATAGGGCGCATCGACGAGGCGCCCCATGACCGGCGTCAGCTTCGCGATCTCGAATTCGTCGACACCGCGCGGCACGGCGAGCGAGCTCGCATTCATCTCTTCGGCCAGATGCCGGCTTGCCAGCGAGCAGGTGAAGACGCCCGTCTCCTCGATATTCGCCACGCTGTCCTTGTGGCCGCTGGAGGAGAACATGACGAGCTTCGGCCTGTCGCTCACCGCGTTGAAGAACGAATAGGGCGAAAGATTGCGCCGCCCGTCCTTCGCCTTCGTGCCGATCCAGCCGATCGGGCGCGGCGCGACGATGGCCTTGAAGGGATCGTGCTTCAGGCCGTGGGCGTTCGCCGCGGTCTCGTAGAACAGCGCGTCAGGCGTCATCGCCCACCCATGTGACGATCTCGGCAAGCTCCGGCCGCGGCCGCTCGGTCGGCGGAACGGTCGGCGTGCCGACATGGATGAAGCCGGCGACCTTCTCGCCCGGCTCGACGCCGAGGATGGGATAGGCGCGCTCGTCGAAGGCATACCATTCCGTCAGCCAGTTCGAGGCGAAGCCATGGGCGTTCGCCGCCATCACCAGGTTGAGGCAGACGGCGCCGGCCGACATGACCTGCTCCCATTCCGGGATCTTGAAATGCGGCGCCGCGCGGCTGACGACCGCGATCACGACGGGCGCGCGGGTGAGCCGCGTGTTCTCCACCTTCACCATCTCCTCGGAAAGGTCCGGCTTGTCGGCGAGCGCGATCCTGGCCAGCGCCTCGCTGATCCGCCGGCGTTCCTCGCCGCGATAGACGATGAAGCGCCAGGGCGCGAGCTTGCCGTGGTCCGGCACGCGCGAGGCGAGCTTCAGCATCTCCTCTACCTCGCTTTTCGCGGGGCCGGGCGCGCTCATCTGGAAGGCGGGGATCGACCGGCGGGTCGAAAGATAATCGATCAGCTTTATTTCGGTTTTCATCGCGAGGGAGTTCCAATATCGTGCCGCCGGCGCGGCCTTGAAAATGCCATTAGCCGGGCCTTCAAGTGGAGCCTTACAGTCAGGAAGTCAACCGTTCCCATGCGCATGCGTATCCATCCCGCCGCCGCCGCGGGCCTCGCCCTCGCGAGCCTTGCCGCCTCTTTCGTGCCGGCGCGCGCGCAGGATTCGCTTGAGAGCTTTTCGCAGATCACCACGCCGCTGAAGGGCAGCAAGGTTACGTCCTTCAACCCCATCGTCACCGGCGAGGCGACGCCGCGCAACCTCAGGGACGTCACCTGCGAGGCGCTGCTGACCAAGGACGGCCAGCCGATGCAGCATGGCCTGACCTGGCGCGTCTTCTCGCCCATTCCGGCCGCCGACGGCAAGCTGCCGCTGCTGGCCACCTCCGAGGGCGGCACGGCCGCCTTCCACCTCGTTCCCGGGGAATATTTCGTCAATGTCGCCTTCGGCCGGGCGGGCGCGACGAAGAAGCTCGTCGTGCCGGAAGAAGGCTCCGTCGACAAGCAGGTCATGGTGCTCGACGCCGGCGGCATCATGCTGAACGCCGTCTCCGGCGCCGACGTGCGCATCCCGCCCAAGGAATTGAGCTTTGCGGTCTATTCCGCCGAGGTGCGCGAGGACGGCGAACGCAACCTCGTCATGGACGACGTGAAGCCGAATTCCGTCGTGCGCCTCAATGCCGGCACCTACCATGTCGTCTCCGACTATGGCGACGTCAATGCCGTCATCCGCGCCGATATCCAGGTGGAAGCCGGCAAGCTGACGCGCGCCACCATCCAGCACCGCGCCGCCAAGCTGACGCTGAAGCTCGTCTCCGAGCCCGGCGGCGAGGCCATCGCCGACACCGCTTGGTCGATCCTCACCTCCTCGGGTGATACCGTCTCCGAAAGCGTCGGCGCGTTCCCGACGCTCGTTCTGGCGGAAGGCAGCTACATCGCCGTCGCCCGCAACAAGAACAGGATCTACCAGCGCGATTTCCAGGTGAAAGCCGGCGTGAACACCGATGTCGAGGTGCTGCTCGACGAGAAGGCGAACGACCAGAAGGCCGCCGCGCAGGACGTGGTGGACTGAGCGCCGGACAAGGGTGCCGAGCCCCTCATCCCGCTGCCGCGACCGTCTCCCCGCAGGCGGGGAGAAGGAAGATGTGGCACCGCCTTGCCACAAGTCCCGTCTCCCCGCTTGCGGGGAGAAGGTGCCGGCAGGCGGATGAGGGGCAAGCGCCCCTCGCCTCAAGCCTTGCCCAGCTTGCGCTTCAAATCCGGCGGCATCGCCTCCAGCGACAGCGCCTCGATCGCCTCGTCCAGCGACAGCGCCGTCTGGTTCTGCGAACCGAGGCGGCGGATGTTGACGGAGCGTTCCTCCGCCTCGCGCTTGCCGCAGACGATGATGACCGGAACCTTGGTCACCGAATGCTCGCGGACCTTGTAGTTGATCTTCTCGTTGCGAAGATCGGTCTCGACGGTCATGCCGGCCTCGCGCAGCTTGTCGGCCACCTCGCGGGCATAGTCGTCCGCCTCCGAGGTGATGGTCGCCACGACCACCTGCATCGGCGCGATCCACAGCGGCATGTGCCCGGCGAAGTTCTCGATGAGAATGCCGAGGAAGCGCTCCATCGAGCCGCAGATGGCGCGGTGGATCATGACCGGCTGGCGCTTTTCCGAGGCCTGGTCGATGTAGAAGGCGCCGAAGCGTTCCGGCAGGTTGAAGTCGACCTGCGTGGTGCCGCACTGCCATTCGCGGCCGATGGCGTCCTTCAGCGTATATTCGAACTTCGGCCCGTAGAACGCGCCCTCGCCCGGCAGGATGCCGGTCTTGATGCGCCCGCCGGACTGCGCCTCGATCTGCTTCAGCACGTCCATCATGACGCTTTCCGCCCGGTCCCACAGCGCATCGGAGCCGACGCGCTTTTCCGGGCGGGTGGAGAGCTTCACCACGACCTCGTCGAAGCCGAAGTCCTTGTAGACCGACAGGATGAGATCGTTGATGCGCAGGCATTCGGCCGCCATCTGCTCGTCGGTGCAGAAGACATGCGCATCGTCCTGCGTGAAGCCGCGCACGCGCATCAGCCCGTGCAGCGCGCCGGACGGCTCGTAGCGATGCACGTTGCCGAATTCCGCAAGGCGGACGGGCAGTTCGCGGTAGGACTTCAAGCCATGCTTGAAGATCTGCACGTGGCCCGGGCAGTTCATCGGCTTCAGCGCGAAAACGCGCTCGTCGTCGGTCTCGTCGCCGGCGACGGTCACCTTGAACATGTTGTCGCGGTACCAGCCCCAGTGGCCGGAGGTCTCCCACAGCGACTTGTCGAGCACCTGCGGCGCGTTCACCTCCTCATAGGTGCCGGCGAGGCGACGGCGCATATAGGCGACGAGCGTCTGGAACATGCGCCAGCCCTTGCCGTGCCAGAAGACGACGCCCGGTCCCTCCTCCTGGAAATGGAACAGGTCCATTTCGCGCCCGAGCCGGCGATGGTCGCGCTTCTCGGCCTCGGCGAGGATGTTGAGATAGGTGTCGAGCTCCTCCTGCGTGCGCCAGGCGGTGCCGTAGATGCGCGTCAGCATCGGATTGTTCGAATCGCCGCGCCAATAGGCGCCCGCGACCTTCATCAGCTTGAAAGCCGTGCCGATCTGGCCGGTGGCGGCCATGTGCGGACCGCGACACAGGTCGAACCAGTCGCCCTGGTAGTAGATCTTGAGGTCCTGCCCCGCGGGGATCGCGTCGACCAGCTCGACCTTGTACTTCTCGCCCTTGGCGGAGAAGACCTCCTTTGCCTTGTCGCGCGACCAGACTTCCTTGGTGAAGGGCTTGTTCCGCTGGATGATCTCCTTCATGCGCTTTTCGATCTTCGGCAGATCGTCGGGCGTGAAGGGCTCGTCCTTGGCGAAGTCGTAGTAGAAGCCGTTGTCGATGACCGGGCCGATGGTCACCTGCGTGCCGGGCCACAGCTCCTGCACGGCCTCGGCCATCACATGGGCGGCGTCGTGGCGGATGAGCTCCAGCGCGCGGTCGTCCTCGCGGGTGACGATCTCGATCCGCCCGTTGGAAACGGGATCGGAGAGATCGCGCAGCTCGCCGTCGAGCGCAATCGCGACCGCCTTCTTGGCCAGCGACTTGGAAATCGCCTCGGCCACGTCACGCCCGGTCGAGCCCGCGGAATAATCGCGGACGGAACCATCGGGAAAAGTCAGGGAAACAGGTGCAGACATTCAAAAATCTCCTATCCAGTCCCGCCAACGAATGCGGGTGGTATGCGAGTGAAAAGGCCGGGATTCCGGCACGTAGCGCGTGCGATATAAGGGGAAAACGGGGGGATTGGAAGGGGGGAGAACTTGATGGTTAATCTCAGTCCAAAGCGGCTGCCCCATTTTACCTATACAGCCCATAAATTTCTTGTTCGACTAGCGCAGCAAAAAAATTGACAAGAGGAAAAATTCACTTGGTCATCGAATGAAACCATGGTGACCTAAAACTTCGCGCAGACATGCTTCAAAGGCTTTGAACGAACTCGAACGTCGAAGTTCCCTAATACTCTGCTCCTGAGCGATTCTTACTAATATTTGTCGGGCCACCGATCTTTTTCTTATTACGCTCTTAACAATTTCGTCAAAATTAGCTTTGGGATCCAGAAGTCTTTCAGCAGCTGCAGGTGTGGCGGGCATTAGATTGCCTGGTACCGCGTTGACTCCTAGCGCGGCCTTCACCGCAGCAACGTCAGATAACGCCCAAGCTTCAAGCTCTTTCTCCGGAGATAACATTACTGCGACTCGGGGATCAAAGCCGCACATTTCTTTCGCCTTTTGTATGAGTTTCTCTCTGCGCTGCGCAACGTTTACAGCTTGCCCGCGCCCTCCAAGGTCAGCATGCACAAAGATGATATGAAACTCGTTCTTTCGCGCACAAATCTGTTTAGCAACACTTTCAAAAGAGCGCTCGCCAATCCCAAACTCTACAGCAGGAAACTCAGCGACGTCGCAGGGTCTTTTCCCGCATCCTCGAATAATATCATCAAGGACTCTAGGGATAAGAACATTAAAATATTGAGCGTCAGTTGCGCCTTCATAAAACGCCGACCAAGAAAGATACATTAAATCCCACCCGCCCTGTTTCGGAGAAGTTCTTCCACCTTCTCCGGATACAAGTGATGTTCATCATCGAACAGATCCTTGGAGGGGGCTATTCGCCTCATCCTAGTGCGAATTTGGGAATCGTCACCCTCTGCGGGCACACTGCGGACCATGTCAGCAAACAGAACCTCGTCCGGATGCAGTGAACGCATAACTGCGGGTGAATGGGTATTGAGAAGGACTTGGAAATAGTCACCGTCCTCATTTTGCACTTCTGTAGCCTCGCGTAAGAGACTTATCAGGTCGGGAATTCTACCTTCATGCACGCCATTCTCCGGCTCCTCAAAGCAAAGAATGCCTTGACGGTTGGGATCATCAATTACGGCAAGGAGCGCCAGCAGGCGGATGGTTCCGTCACTGATAACACGCGAACTGAAAGAGGTTCCATCACGCACTTCGACATCAAATGCATATTCTCGGTTCTTTGTGTCATCCAAGACGCGAACATTTTTCACTTGGGGAATTAGCATTGCTAGATCAGCAGAGATATCTGCAATGGCTCCCGCAGGTCTATTCTCAGTCGCCGATAAACGCTGAATTTCGGAAAGACTAGCAGCGAGGTTGGACGCGTTGCTCTTCAAACGTTTATCCTCGAAGCGATCATTTGCCTTGCGCGCCTCTGATGGATTGATCTCAAGAAACTGCGGGCCGGCAATAAGTTTCTTGAGTGCATACAAATGCCGGAATTCGGAGGTTGCGATAGTTGAAAGTGCACTGCGTGAAGCTTCCGCCGCAGGTAGTTGCAACGGATTACCTCTCTTAGAAGTGCCACTCTCTGCGACACCATCTTGCCTAAGGGTGAAAACCCGTGACCTTCCTTGAGGGTCTTTCTCTGTTTCCAAGAATGGCGTTTTCCGGCCCGACCGACTAATTTTTGCTGGCGTCTGAAAAACTAGCTTGTCGTCTTCGGCCCGAATTACCCTACAATCTTCGTGGGTAACAAAAATGCCATAAGGCTCCTCCCTCATTTCTATAGTGATTTCATAACGTAGACGCTGAGCAGGTGTTTCGAAGGAAGCTCCGAAGTCGTCGACCCCGCGGTCAGGCAAAAGAACCTCAATCGCGAACGTCATCACGGTTTGGTTTCCGGACGGCGTTTGCCGAAAGAGCTCTTCTGGCTCCCCTCTAAGCTCTTGCATGGCTTGACGTACATCGACTTGCGCAAGCCTTGAAAGAAACTTTAACGCATCAAAAAGGTTTGATTTTCCGGTAGCGTTCGGACCAACAACAGCCACGAACGGCCTCAAGTCCGCCGAGAATTTGTGAAAAGTTTTGAAGCCATCTATTTCAATTCTGGTAATCAAGAAAAACCTGCCACGTCATCTGGCCGGCCCTTACGTTTATGCAAGGCCTTCTGCTCATTGAGCAAAGTTGCAAAAGTTCGCAATCTTGGCAAGTTCCACAGAAGTTCGACCCAGCTTTAAGTTGGTTTAACGTCCAAGGCTCCGGAACGCTTTCGCCTCCTGCTGAAACTGGACGACAATCCGAACGTGCCCGAGGGATGGGATACCGCGCTCGCGCCGCCTATCGGGCCAGGAGCGCGCAAAGGCCGTTGACCGTGTTGGCGTTGCGCAGCGTGCCGATGCCGAGCCTCTTCGTCGTCAGGTGCGCAAGCAGCTTCGTTTCGCTCGGTTTTGCGGCAAAATCGATCCAGAGGTCGCCGTGCGAAAGGGCAAGGCGGATGCCGGGTGTCGCGTGGCCTTCGAGCCTTGCCAGCGCTTTTTCGTCGAGCGGCACGCGCATGGCGCGCACCACGACGTCGGCGCCGTTGCCCTCCGGAAAAGGATTGCCGGCGGCAAGGCGCTTCCAGGCTTCGGCGGTGCGGGCGATGATGTCGACGTGCTTGCCGAAGCTCGTGCGGAAGCCCGCTTCCAGCCGCGCCTCGATTTCGCCGAGCGGCGCGGCCTCGCCCTCGAAGACGAGGTTGCCGGTGGCGGCCAGCGTGCGGGCGTTGCGCAAGCCGAGGCCTTCGGCCATCGCCTTCAGGTCCGCCATCACCACCCGCTTTCCGGGCGAAAGCACGATGGAATGCAGGAGGGCGACATATGTTTCCACCGCTCAGCCGCGCTCCGCCTTCGAGACGCGCCACAACCGCCACGGCGCCCACCAGGCAAGGCGCGCTTCCAGCGCCTCGGGCACGGGATCGAAGCCATGCGTGCCGCCGGGACCGCAGCGGGCGACGCGGAAGAGCGTCATGAAGCCGCCGCGCCACAGGCCATGGCGGGCGACGGCCTCGTAGCCGTATTCCGAGCAGGTCGGCAGGTGGCGGCAGGAATTGCCGATGAAGCCGGAGAGCGTGAGCTGGTAGAGGCGGATGAAGCCCATGCCGAAGAGCCGCCCCGGCGTCCTGCGGAACGGACCGTTCCAGTTGCGGCCCTTGTGGCGCAGGCGTTCGGGGGTATGGTCGCAGTCCGGGGCGTTACACATGGGCTTTGCCACCCGAGGAGAGGATGCCCCTCATCCGCCCGCCGGCACCTTCTCCCCGAAGGCGGGGAGAAGGGACTCGTGGCGACGTCCGGCGCTCCATCGACCGTCCGGCTTGAGGGGAAAACGGTGCGGCATTTCCCTCCTCCCCGCTCGCGGGGAGAAGGTCGCGGCAGCGGGATGAGGGGCAGGCGGCAAGCACCGCCCTCACCCGGCCTTTTCCAACCGCTTCGCCTCGATCTGGCCGATGGCGTCGACCACGGCGTCGAAGGTCAGCATGGTGGAGGCGTGGCGGGCCTTGTAGTCCTTGACGGGCTTGAGGAAGCGCATCTCCTCGAAGCGGCCGGTCGGCCCCTCGCCGTCTGCCTTCAGCATGGCGAGCATGTCCTCGCGCGCCTTGCGGATTTCCGCCACCGTCGCGCCGATCACATGGCGCGCCATCACCGAGGAGGACGCCTGGCCGAGCGCGCAGGCCTTCACCTCGTGGGCGAAATCGCTGACGGTATCGCCGTCGAGCTTGAGATACACCTTCACCCGCGAGCCGCAGAGCTTGGAATGGGCGCCGGCCTCGCCGTCCGCATCCGGCAGGGTGCCGATGCGCGGGATGTTGCCGGCGAACTCCAGGATACGGCTGTTGTAAATATCGTCCATCATGCTTCCGTTTTCCGCGTTTTTTGCGGAATCTTCAATGATCCGAGGAGATTATTCCGATGTCGTCGGTAAAAAAGCATCGCGTGTCGCCTCAGGCCTCTTTCGCAGGCCTCGGTCGATACTATATGATAACTCGTATTGGGGTGAGGGTTTTGCAAGATGCGGAGCACTCACCTGTTGTTTGGGAAACCGTGCCGGACGGTCGCTCGCACTGCTAAGCGATGACCCGAAAGCCCCGGAGCCCGCCAACGGAACCCAAGCCTGCAGGGTTAGGCGAATGGCCAGTGGCGAGTCCGATACACACGTCAGGTAACCTGCAGAAAGGTCAATGGGTCCATGGACGCCATAGTCACCAATTTTCCGCGCATCGAGGATGACGCCGGCCGCCCGACGCAGAAAGAGGCGGAAGACGCCGTTCGTGTCCTGCTCCGCTGGGCCGGCGACGATCCGCAGCGCGAGGGCCTGCTGGATACGCCTGCGCGCGTCGCCAAGGCCTATCGCGAGCTCTTCTCCGGCTATGACCTTGCCGCCGAGGACGTGCTCGGCCGCACCTTCGAGGAAGTCGCCGGCTATGACGACATGGTGCTGGTGAAGGACATTCCGTTCTTCTCGCATTGCGAGCACCATATGGTGCCGATCATCGGCAAGGCGCATGTCGCCTACCTTCCGAACGGCCGGGTGCTCGGTCTTTCCAAGATTGCCCGCGTGGTGGAGATCTTCGGCCGCCGCCTGCAGACGCAGGAGACGATGACGGCGCAGATCGCCAGGTCCATCGACGAAACGCTGAACCCGCGGGGCGTCGCCGTGATGATCGAGGCCGAGCATATGTGCATGGCCATGCGCGGCATCCAGAAACAGGGCTCGACAACGCTCACCACCACCTTTACCGGTGCCTTCAAGACCGAGCCGGCCGAACAGGTCCGGTTCATGACGATGATCCGGAGCTAGGCCGAAGGCCGGCTCCGCCCGACGGAGCCGACCGCCATGCCGATCACCTTCCAAGCCCCCTCCACGGACAAGGCCGAGCTGGAGACAGGCCCGACCTTCACCCCCCGTTTCGACGACAGCGGCCTCGTGACCGCCGTCGTGACGGATGCGAAGGACGGCGAACTGCTGATGGTCGCCCACATGAATGCCGAATCGCTGGCGCTCACCATCGAGACGGGCATCGCCCATTACTGGAGCCGCTCGCGCAATTCTCTCTGGAAGAAGGGCGAGACCTCCGGCAACCTGCAGACCGTCGTGGAACTGAGGACCGACTGCGACCAGGACGCCGTCTGGCTCAAGGTCTCCGTCGCCGGCCACGACGCCACCTGCCACACCGGCCGCCGCTCGTGCTTCTACCGCACGGTCTCCAACGGCCCCGATGGAGCGGTGCTGACGATCACCGGCGGCGAGCCGCAATTCGACCCGGCGGCGGTCTACAGCAAAAATTAAGCATCCGCGCATTTTGCGTCCCGTTCCGGCACGGATTTACCAATTGGCAACCTCTTCGGCCGCCTAATCGCTTCCATGGCGGCTTCTAGCCCCGCCATGCGGATCAGGATATGGAACCCCATCGCTCGCATGCGTCCCGAACGGTTTCCAGCGCCACCTGCGGCGGGGCGAAGATCCCGCGGGCGGGCACCCTGCTCCGGCTCAGACGCCGCGCACTTTCCGGAAGGATTTTCGTGCCGGAATTTCCCCACGTCACGGATTGCAACTATCCTGCGATCTATTGTGTTGCCGAGGGCGCAGGGTGGACGGAACCGTTTGCTTCACCGCGAATTCCTCTTGGGAACGGAGGTCCGGAATGCTGAACTGGAGTTTCAATCGTAGTCTTGTAACGGCGGATGCATCGGATCCGGGCGGACCTTCCATGAACGACATGTCTCACATTCCCGCGCCGGCCCCGCCGCGCAAATCCAAGATCGCCCTTGCCCTCGGCGGCGGCGCTGCCCGCGGCTGGGCGCATATCGGCGTGTTGAGGGCGCTGGACGAGGAAGGCATCGAGATCGGCATGATCGCCGGCACGTCGATCGGCGCGCTGGTCGGCGGCTGCTACCTCGCCGGCAAGCTGGACGAGCTGGAGGCCTTCGCCCGATCGCTCACCATGCGCCGCATCGCCGGCCTCCTCGATTTCACCATCCGCGGCTCCGGCCTTTTCGGCGGCATGCGGCTGACGCGCCGCATGCAGGAGCATCTGGAGAACCTGTCGATCGAGGATCTCGACCGCCCCTTCGTCGCGGTGGCGACGGAAGTCAACAGCGGCCACGAAGTATGGATCAACGGCGGCGCCCTGATCACGGCCCTGCGCGCCTCCTATGCGCTGCCGGGCATCTTCGAGCCGATCAAGTGCAACAACAGGACGCTGGTGGACGGCGCCCTGGTGAACCCGGTGCCGGTTTCCGTCTGCCGGGCGTACGAGGAGCCGCTGGTCGTCGCCGTCAACCTCAACTACGATCTTTATGGCCGCTCCGCCGTGATCAAGCACAGTGCCAGCCCGCAGAAGGTGACCGAACCGAAACAGGAGGACAGCGCCGCCCGCCTCGGATTGACGAGCGTCATGGTGCAGTCCTTCAACATCATCCAGGACCGCATTTCCCGCGCGCGCCTGGCCGGCGACCCGCCGGACCTGTCGCTGCATCCGAAGCTTGCGGATATCGGCCTCTCGGAATTCCACCGCGCGGGCGAATCCATCGACCGCGGCTACCTCGAAGCCAAGGCGCGCATTTTCGAGATCAAGCGCATGCAGGAAGTTGTGATGGCGCGCTGAATGGCGCAGCGGCGAGAAACGACGGCGGGCGGAGCGATGAAGATCGTTCCGCCCGAAACCGTTGGAGCATTTCCAGCCGAAGCGGGATCGCTTCGGCATCGGATAATGCGATATAAACAAAAAACTGGAGCATTTCCGGTGAACCGGAGTTCACCGGAAATTCTCTAGCGCCGGCGTCAGCTGGCGATATAGGCCTTAATGGCCTCGGCCTCGTGCTGGATGGCGCGAATATGGGACTTCACCACGTCGCCGATGGAAACGATGCCGACGAGGCGTCCCTCCTTCTCCACGGGAATGTGGCGGGCGCGTAGCGAACTCATCATTTCCATGATCTCGTCGACGGTCTGACCTTCGTCGCAGCGATGGACATTGCCCCACATGATGGAGGAAATGGGCTTATCCAGGCACTCGGCCCCGCTGCGGGCAATGGCGGCCACGATGTCGCGCTCGGTAAGGATGCCGGCGATGCGGTCGTTCCGGTCGACGATGACGATGGCGCCGATGTGGTTTTCATGAAGATAGACGGCAGCCTGCCTCACGGTGAGCTGCGGGCCGCCGGTCACGACGTTGCGGCCTTTCTCGTCCAGTATCGTCTTTACATACATGCGTACCTCCCGTGTGCATCATGACGCTGAGAGGCGGGACACCCGCAGGGATGCCCTGCCAGTAACGTGGACGCATCCCTTCCTCCTTGCGGATGCGGCCCATTCCGGTGTGCATGTGCGAACCGGAACACGTTCATGGTGCGCCACGAAAGAGGCGATTGCAAGACCGCTAATGGACTATCGTTAATCCCGCCGGCTCTCGGCCGTAGCCACATCGAAGAGCGGGAAGAACAGGAAGCCGAACAGGAAGCCGCCGATATGCGCTTCCCAGGCGATCGCCCCGCCGGCGACCGTTCCGAAGATCTGCCCGAAGCCGATCAGGAAGTTGGTCAGGAACCAGATGCCGGAAAAGACGAGCACCGAGCGGTTGGAAAGCGCCTCGGCAATGGTGAGCCGCCGGTTGAGATGCGCGAACTGCCGGCTGATGCGCCCGCTCGGCGAGAAGACGAAACGCGCGGCCGCCCCCATGAGGCCCGAGACCACGCCCGAAGCACCGACGACGAGGATCATCGCCCCCCAGTGCAGCGCGGTGTGGAACGCCACCGCCGCGATGGCGGAAAGGCACCAGAAGAGGAAGAAGCGCGTGCGGCCGATGCGTCGCACGACGGGCGCGCCGAACGCGACCATCCAGAAGGCGTTGAAGATCAGATGCTCCCAGCCGCCGTGCAGCAGCGAATAGGTGACCGGGCTCCACAGCCAGCCGAGGTCCTGCTCCGAAAGGGGAATCGAATAGCGCCCCGGAATGAAGCCGAAGTGCAGCAGCACGAACTCGTCGGTCGAAGCCGACAGGAGATAGGTGCGCACGAGATGGATCAGCGTCAGCACGCCGAGCACGAAGACGAGGCTTGCCGGCAGGTTGAACGCCGGCTCCCGCCTGCGGTCGCCGAACTCGCCACCATGCACTTCATCGCCGTCGTTACGCATGACCAAACCACCATACTCAAAAATCGAATCGTGCTTATACAGAGAAAAGAAAGGCCGTGCAGCTTTCGCCGACGGCCGGTGCCCCAATCCGCGGGGCCAAATCGATGTGCAGTAAACCATTCCCTCGTGGAGGGATGGCCGGATGTTCTACCAAGCGGGCGGCCTGCGCAATCGAAACCAATCGTTAACCTTAATGCCGGGCTGGCATGAAACTCGCTACACCTTCCGGGAATGCCCGTTCGCCGCATCCAGCGTGCCGGAACGGGACAGAATCGATTGGATATGCGCATGCAGACCAAGGCCGCGACGGCACTTTACGACTATTGGGCACGCCAGCGCGGCGAGCGCGCCGTGCCGCTGCGCAGCGCCATCGAGCCCGCCGACATCGCGGCGATCCTGCCCGACGTGTTCATCCTCGAAGACGGCCGCCTGCACGCTCCGCGCTTCCGGCTGGCCGGCACGCGGCTTTGCGCGCAGTTCGCCCGGGAACTCAAGGGCTCGGATTTCGACGCGCTGTTTGCACCGGACCAGCGCGTCCGCGTCGCGCGGATCGCCGAGAACGTCATGGCGCAGGCCGCACCCGCCATCATGCATGTCCAGCTCGTCGACGGCACGCTGGAGACGACGGAGGCGGAAATCGCGCTGCTGCCGCTCGCCACCCGAGGCAGGACGGCCGACCGCATCATCGGCACCTTCGCGCCCCTGCCCGGCCAGCGCCCGCCGCTATCCGCCTTCCGCTATGCCACGCTCGGCGCGCTCTCGGTCATCGATCCCGAACGCCGCAGCGATCCCGCCGCCAACCGGCCGTCGATCCCCATGCCGACCTCTATCATGGCCATGCGCCCGGCCGGCCTCGGCCAGACGGTCAGCCGGGTCATGCACCTGCGCATCTTCGAGGGCGGCCGGCAGGCCGGCGAGCCGCAGGAACGCTAGCGAACACAACCGGCAACGCCCACAGGTTGTCGAAATCCCGCCCGTGGCGAGATTTTCCCGCACCGGCAAACCTTCTGTTAACCCAGAAAGGTTAAGTCTTGGAAAGAGATAGGATGATCAGGCACGCGCGCTCATGTACTCTTTCCAGCAAGCATCGCCCGCCGCCCGGAAGCCGCAGCCCGACCAGCGCGCCTTCCAGCGCGTATCGGTAAACCTGTCGGGCCGGCTGATGCTCGCAAGCCATGAAGAATTCGATTGTACCGTCCTCGACATGTCGCCGGGCGATGCGAGCTTCGTCTGCGCGGCGCGCCCCAAGATGGGCGAGCGCATCATCGCCTATATCGACCATGTGGGCCGCATCGAGGGCACCGTCGCGCTTCTCAACGCGGACGGCTTCGCGATCCAGCTCAACGCAACGGACCGCAAGCGGGAAAAGCTCGCGGCCCAGCTCACCTGGATCGCCAACAAGCATGAGCTCGGCCTGCCGGAAGACCGCCGCCACGACCGCCTCACCCCACGCAACACCCGCACCGACCTGACGCTGGACGACGGCCGGCGCTATCCCTGCCGCATCATCGACCTTTCGCTTTCCGGTGCGGCCGTCGACATCGACGTGCGCCCGGCGCTCGGAACCGCCGTCCAGCTCGGCCACATGAAGGGCCGCGTCGTGCGTCACTTCCAGGAAGGCGTTGCGATCGAGTTCTCCTCGGTCCAGTCGAAGGAAGCGCTGACCGTCTTCCTGTAGCGTTTCAGGACGATCCCGGACGATGCAGTCCCAAAAAGGCCCGGTCGGGCCTTTTTCTGTTTCAGGTCGGCACAAAAAGAATCCGAAAAAATTTCCGCGCCCGCGGGCGCTTCCCCGCGCCGGGCGGCCGCTTGCGCCGTCACGGCGTAACGCGGATGGCATCCGCTCCCCCGGCCCTCGGCCTGATGCACGCCCTCCAAACGAATCCTGCCGCGACCCGCAAATCCGAAAAAATTTTCAAAACCAATGGATTAGGTGAGAACATCCGGCAGGCGCGGCGGTGAAATTCGTTAGAATTTTAGTCAAATTCGTTTCGAATACACATAAAATGAAGATCAAGTTTTATTCTTGTTTTATACTTATGCGATCTTGATTTGAACTAAGTTATACTTCGGCTTTTCGCGCAAGATCAAAACATAGCTGTCATTGTGGCCTCATCAAACGGGGACGACACAATGACAAAAAACATCAAGACAGGGACGCTTGCATTCCTCTTCTCTCTCGCCGCGGCACAGGTCGCCATGGCGCTGCCGGCCAACATTCCGCTGGCGGGCGCCACCAACCAGCCCATCGGCCACTACGAGTTCTGCAAGCAGTACCGCGACGAATGCGGCCCCAACGGCAAGGACGAAGGCCCGCTCAAGCTGACGCAGGAAAACTGGAAGACGATCCTCAACGTCAACTACAACGCCAATATCGAGTTCGTTCCGATGACGGACATGGAGATCTACGGCGTCGAGGAGAAGTGGACCTACCCGCAGGGTGCCGCCGATTGCGAGGACTATGTCCTGATCAAGCGCAAGCGCCTGATCGAAGCCGGCATCTCGCCCTCGAACCTCCTGATCACGGTCGTGCTGCAGCCGAGCGGCGAAGGCCACGCCGTGCTGACCGTGCGCACCGACCGCGGCGACTTCGTGCTCGACAACATGCGCAACAAGGTCCTGCTCTGGTCGGAGACCGAATACCGCTTCCTGAAGCGCCAGTCCTCGGCCAATGCCGGCAAGTGGGTCAAGCTGCAGGACGGCCGCGCCGAAGCGGTCGGCAGCGTCAAGTAGCATCCCGCGCCCAGGCGCAAGACCAGATTGCCCGGCAGCGCCGGGCGAAAGAATGGGCCCGGTCAGTCCCCGATCCCCGTCCCGACCATGGCCCTGCGGCCGGCTCTCCTGTCCCGGAGCCGGCCGCATCCTTTTTCAGGACGCCATACAACCGGACAATCTCAACCGAAAATTAACCATGTTCGCAGACCCTCCGCCATGATGTGCCACGATGGACGGGCCGAGGAAACGCGAGGGGACGATGGCTGCGGCGACGACCGGCAACGGGGACCATGCCCCGCTTCTCTCCAACCGGCTGCTGACGCGCCTGACCGTCGGCGTCGCTTTCCTCGCCGGCCTGACGGTTGCCATCTCCATCGCGGGCCGCGCGCTCGGCGAGCGCATCGCGCTGGCCGGCCACACGGAGAATGCGGAACCCATCGACATCGTCATCGGCCAGGACCAGCTCCGCCTTCCCGCCAATGCGATCCGCTTCGAGGACCAGCGCCGCACGGGGCGCGCGGAACGCGTGGACCTCTACCTTACCTGGCCGGAAATGAGCGGCTATTCCAACGCCGAGCGCATCCGCTTCAACGATGCCACCCGGCCCGAGAACTTGATTTTCCTCAATCTTTCGCAAAGCACCATGTCGAGGGACATGTCCGGCCGGCTGGGGCCGATCTACAGCCATCTCTTCGGCGACCGCCCCGAGCAGGGCCCCGCAGGGCTGACGCGGCAGTCCCTCAAGGAGAATTCAGGCTACGGCGGCGAGGTATTCTTCACGGGCACGCTTCCCGATGGCTCCGACTACGCGGTGCGCTGCATGATGCCCGCGGACTCCTCGCAATCGACAGGCGCCGACTGCCAGCGCGACATCCACATCGGCCGCGACCTTTCCGTGCTTTACCGTTTTTCGAGCAGACTTTTGCCGCAGTGGCAGGCCATGGAGGCGCGGGTGCGCGACTATCTCGGCGGCTCCCTCGCCGAAAACGGGCGCTCCTCCGCCGCCACCCGCAGCCGATAAAACACGGGCAATCTCAGAAACCAATGATTCATCATAAACCGATTGGTAACGCTGTGTGGCTATCTTGCCCCAAACGGTCGTCGCGGCAGGTCGCAAGCGGACGGCATATGCAATTCGAGAATGAAGAGTAACGTAGTGTCCCGTTCCGTATTCCTCGATTTCCTCCCCCGTCCCGGTCAGGCGATTGCCAATGCGGCGAAAGGTCTGGTGATGATCGGGATGATCGCCACGGTCGCCTGGGCGACGCCGGCGGCGGCAAATCCGAAATATTCCGGCATCGTCATCGATGCGAAGACCGGCAAGGTGCTCTACAGCGAAGACGCGGACGACTTGCGCTATCCCGCCTCGCTCACCAAGATGATGACGCTCTACCTCACCTTCGAGGCGCTGGAAGCCCGCAAGATCCGCCTCGATTCCCGCGTCCCCTTCTCGAAGAACGCCTCGAGCGAGCCGCCGACCAAGCTCGGCGTCGGCGTCGGCAACTCGATCACCGTCGAACAGGCGATCCTCGGCCTGATCACCCGCTCGGCCAACGACGCCTCCACGGCACTGGCCGAACTGCTCGGCGGCTCGGAGGAACGGTTCACCCGCATCATGACGCAGAAGGCGCGCGCGCTCGGCATGACGCGCACCGTCTACCGCAATGCCAACGGCCTGCCCAACAGCGCGCAGGTGACCACCGCGCGCGACCAGGCCCGCCTCGGCATCGCGCTGCGCCAGCACTTCCCGCAGTACTATTCCTATTTCTCGGTCCGCAGCTTCCGCCTCGGCAAGCAGGTCATCAACGGCCACAACCGCCTGCTCGGCGCGGTTCGCGGCGTCGACGGCATCAAGACCGGCTATACCCGCGCCTCCGGCTATAATCTCGTGACCTCGGCCATGGCCGATGGCCGCAGCGTCGTCGGCGTCGTCATGGGCGGCCGCTCGGGCGCGGCCCGCGACCAGCAGATGCGCAAGCTCATCGCCACCTACATGCCGAAGGCCTCGCGCCGCGGCGGCGGCGACCTGATCGCCCAGACCAGCGACGCACCGACCCTGTCCGCCGAAGTCGCGAGCAGCGCGGCGACCGCCTCGGTCTCCGGTGGCTTCGACCTGCCGGAAAACGGCCCGGTTCCCTCCTACCGCTACAATGAGAGCCATCTCGAAACGGCCTATGCGACGCCGGCAAGCAGCTCGGAAGTCGTCGGCAAGCGAGCGCTCGCCGCCACGCTGAAGCTGCAGCGCGACGCCGCGGTTCCGCAGGAAGACCTGACGGAACAGGGCGACACGAGCGGCGCTGTCGACAAGCTGACCACCTCGGCCGTCGGGGAAACCACGCCTTCGGGCTGGGTTATCCAGATCGGCGCGACGCCGGACCGCGGCCAGGCGCAGAAGCTGCTGGCCAAGGCCCAGGACCAAGGCGGCAAGGCGCTCGCCAGCGCCAAGCCCTTCACCGTCGCGGTCAACAGCGGCAGCGAACAGCTCTTCCGCGCCCGCTTCGGCGGCTTCGACAACCAGGATCGCGCGGCAACCGCCTGCAAGGTGCTGAAGCGTAAGGGGTTTGCCTGCTGGGCCAGCCAGCAGTGATGCATCCGGACCGCGCCATGTAGGCGCGGCCTGTGGAATACCGCCTTGTACCCGCACAGCCACCGGTGAGGTATTGCGTACCGGCCGCTGCGGGGGAAGGCCCGGCAATCCCCACAAGGGTTTGCCATCCTCGATTGGGTAATGCGTACGAGGCAGATCATGGCGATGAACGAGAACCTGTTCGATGACCACCCCGCAGCGCGCGACGGGAAACGCAAGGCCCTGAAGGGCACGCTCCACCCGCTGCACGAAGCGGCGATGCGGATCGCGGACATCGGCCTCGGCCGTTCGCGCAACAGGACGAAGGATCTCGTCGGCATGCTGCTCGCCCACGGCGCCAGAGCCTGGCGCTCGGGCCAGCCGGCCGCCGGGATCCATCTCCATGTCGGCGTCAGCGAGCGGCGCCACCCGGTGCGCCTGCGCCTGCGCTGAACCGTCCGGACCGGCGCCGCCGGTCCTTGCAAAGTCCCGCGACATCTGCTGTGCGTGAAGAATGCCGGCAATACCCCTTCCCTTCGTCATCGCGCTCCTGCTCTGCGTCCTCCTCCTGCGGCTGGTCCTGTTGCGCGAGCCCGCCCTTCGGCCAGCCATCGGCTTCGTCGCCGCCTGCACCGTCGTCGCTGCCGTCGTCGGCGCACGGTGGACGTTCGACTGGCCTTTCGTACGATTCCTCCAGCCCGTCCTCGCATCCGGCCTGCCGCCGATCGCCTGGCTGTGTTTCACCGCGGGGCGCGGCAACCGCCGCTGGCTTCATCTGCTGCCGCCATTGCTCGTGCTGATCCTGTCGGCGCTCTGGCCGCTCTGGCACTCGCCCGTCGATCTCGTGCTCGCTCTGCTCTACTTCGGCTATGGCGCAGCGCTCCTGCGTCTGGCGATCGCCGGGCCGGACAGCTTCGTGACGACGCGACTGAGCGATGTGGCGGGCGCCCGCAAGGCCACCCTTGCGGCAGGCGCGCTCTTGATGACATCCGCCTTCGTGGACCTGCTCATCGCGGCGGATTTCGGCTTCTATCGGGGATCTCACGCCGGGGGCATCGTGACGGCCGGCAACCTCCTGGTCCTGCCGGTGCTTGCCTATGCCGTCGCGGTGATCGGCAGGAGCACGCCGGCGGACGATGCCGGCGAGACGGCAAAGCCGGAGGTCTCCGGCGAAGCCGATGCGCGTATCGTCGACACGGTCGACCGCCTCATGCAGGAGCGGCAGTTGTTTCGCGATCCCGACCTCACCCTGGACCGGATCGCGCGCCGGGCCGGCATCCCGGCCCGGCAGATTTCCGGCGCCGTCAACCGGCTGCAGGGACGGAACGTCTCGCAACTGGTCAACGGCTACCGCATCGACGCGGCAAAGCGCCTGCTGTCGGAAACCGGCATGCCGGTCACGGCCGTCATGTTCGAATGTGGTTTCCAGACCAAGTCGAACTTCAACCGCGAATTCCTCCGCACGGCCGGCTGCAGTCCCAGCGACTTCCGCCGCGCCGCTATGGCAGGGTAGCGCCGAGGAAGGTGGCGATGCGGTCGGCGACCTGCCTGTGGATCGCCGCCCGGCCGCGCGTGCCGCCATCCTTGCAGACGACGCCATCCCCGGGCGACCGCGCCTCGATCATCGCGACCGCGCCGGCCTTGCAGAGCTGCATGAAGCTGAAATGCATCGCATCCGGCACGACCACATAGTCGCGCATCGACATCGGCAGGCCCGCCGCGAGATAGCCCGACTCCGCCTCCGCCGGCAGGCCGCCGGCGTCAATTCCCGCGCCGAAGATCAGGACCGGGACGCGGACTGCGGCAAGGCTTTCGGTTGAGAAGCTGCGCGCAAGGCCGAGGTCGAGCGACACGGCGGCGCCGATGCGCGGATCGCCGAGGTCGCCTTCGAGCGCCGCCCTTGCATCGCCCGTGCCGTCCAGCCCCAACTCAAGGGACAGCGCGCAGGCCCGCGGACTGGTCTTCGCCTTGCAATCCGCCAGGAAACGCTCCGCATCGACCCGCGCGCCCGCAAGCGCCATCACCGTCCATCCGCCGAGCGAATGGCCGATGGCCGCGATCCGCTTCCCGTCGATGCGCGGCCCGAGGTCCTCGTCGGCAAGCACGGCGTCGATCAGGCGGCTGAGGTCGCGCGGGCGCTCCCACAGTCTTGCGGCTTCCGCCTTGCTCCGGTCGAAGGTCGTCGTGCCGGGATGGTCGGTCGCAGCGACGACATAGCCCTTCGCGGCCAGCTCGCCCGCAAGCCAGCTAAGATTGCGCCAGCTTCCGCCATAGCCGTGGGAAAGCACGACCAGCGGATGCGGCCCGTCATCGGGCGATGCGTTGCGGATGGCCGGCACGCCGAGAAAGTCCGGGTTTTCGCCGACTGCCTCGGTCTTTCCATCGTCTTCGGTCGGATACCAGACGACGGCATTCAAGGCGCGTCCGTTCGCCGACTGGGCAACCTTGAGGTCGCGAACGCCGATCCGTTCGGCATTGGCAGGGATGGTGAAGGCGGCAAGCAGCACCGCGGCGCAGAAAAGCGACTTGAGCATGGGGACCTCGTTGGTTGAACGAGGCCGGAATGCGCGGGACAGCGGGAGAAAGAGACCTGAAACACGATTCAGGACGCCGGACGCGGCTTTTTTCAGAGCAGGCCGAGTTCGGCCAGTTCCCGGCGCAGTTCGAGCGGCAGTTCCGCGGTACCCTCGCCCATATTCTTGAGATCGCGCGGGGCGTCGTCTTCCGTGAGGTAGCGCCAGCCCTGGAAGGCGCGGCGGGGCTG
Source organism: Shinella sp. PSBB067 (assembly GCF_016839145.1). Taxonomy (NCBI): domain Bacteria; kingdom Pseudomonadati; phylum Pseudomonadota; class Alphaproteobacteria; order Hyphomicrobiales; family Rhizobiaceae; genus Shinella; species Shinella sp. PSBB067. The sequence goes on from NZ_CP069303.1 coordinate 1,503,875, forward strand.
GAACTCGGTCTCGACGACCTCCGGCCCGAGCACCAGCTCGCAGCGCGAAATGCCGTTGCCATCCGTGAAGGACTTGATGTCGAGCAATTTCTGGCGGGCCTGCACCTGCCCCTTGATGACCCAATAGAGCGAGCCGCCATCGAGCAGTTCGCGGTCACGCTTGGGGATCATGCGGGTGACGTGGCTGGAATGCGGCTCCATGCCCGCCGCCATCGCGATCAGCGAACGTTCGGACACCCATTCGCGCAGGTCCTCGATCGAGTCCGCGCCGACACAGAGTTTGATGAGATGAAGGGCCATGCGTCTTTGAACGCCCTTGCGGCGGCCGGGTCAAGGGGCCGCCGCGTCGCACCCACAGGCAACGACGAGGGCTTCAGCACTCCACCACGTTGACGGCAAGGCCGCCGGTGGAGGTTTCCTTGTACTTCTCGTTCATGTCGACGCCGGTCTGGCGCATCGTCTCGATGCAGGCGTCGAGCGGCACGAAATGCTTGCCGTCGCCCTTGAGGGCGAGCGAGGCAGCCGTCACCGCCTTCACCGCGCCGAGCGCGTTGCGCTCGATGCAGGGCACCTGCACGAGGCCGGCGATCGGGTCGCAGGTCATGCCGAGATGGTGCTCCAGCGCGATTTCCGCGGCATTCTCCACCTGTTCCGGAGAGCCGCCCATCACGGCGGCAAGGCCGGCGGCGGCCATGGCCGAGGCGGACCCCACCTCACCCTGACAGCCGACCTCGGCGCCGGAAATCGAGGCGTTGTGCTTGATGATGCCGCCGACGGCGGCGGCCGTCAGCAGGTAGTCGCGGATGCCGTCCTGGTCGGCATCCTCGTGGAAATGCAGGTAGTAGCGGATCGTGGCGGGCACGACGCCGGCAGCCCCGTTGGTCGGCGAGGTCACGACCCGGCCGCCCGCGGCATTCTCCTCGTTGACCGCCATGGCGTAGACGGACAGCCAGTCGTTGGCGAGCAGCGGGTTCGCCTTGTTGGAGCGCCACTCCTCCTGCAGCTTGTCGTGGATCGAGCGGGCGCGGCGGCGCACCTTCAGGCCGCCCGGCATGATGCCTTCGTTCTTCAGGCCCCGGTCGATGCAGCTCTTCATCGCCTCCCAGATGCGGTCGAGGCCGGCATTCAGTTCCTCGCGCGACATGGAGGCTTCCTCGTTCGCGCGCTTCATCTGCGCGATCGTCATGTTGGCGCGCTCGGCCATGTCGAGCATCTGCCTGGCGGAGGAAAAGGGGAACGGCACTTTCTTGTCGCTGGAGCGCGCCTTGCTGGTGCGCATTTGCTCCAGCTCGGTATCCGTGACGACGAATCCGCCGCCGACGGAATAGTAGATTCGCTTGAGAAGCAGCCGGTCGTCGCGGTCGTAGGCGCTGAAGGTCATGCCGTTGGCATGGCCGGGCAGCGGATTCTTCTTGTCGAAGATAAGATCGGTCTTCGGCTGGAAGGCGTAGCCGGGATGGCCGGGCGGCGTGATGCGGCCGCTATGCTCGACCTCGGCGACGATCGCGTCCATCCGGTCGGGATCGACCGAATCCGGCCGCTCGCCCATCAGGCCGAGGATGACGGCCCGGTCGGAGCCATGGCCGACGCCGGTATAGGCGAGCGAGCCGTGCAGGCTCATGCGGATGGCGGTGACCCGGGCTCCGGCCGGCCGCGGCCAGTCGTCCGACAGGATCAGGTCCAGGAACCGGTTCGCCGCCGACATCGGCCCCATCGTATGGGAGCTCGACGGCCCGATACCGATCTTGAAGACATCAAAAACCGAAAGAAACATTCCCGGACTTCTCCTTGCCGCGGCAGGCCGCGCTTTAATCCTTGAAGGTACGCTATCACGCATCGCGTCCAAGGCGATCTCCCGACATCGGATTTTACCAACGCGACATGCCCTGAAACAAAAACAGCGCGTCTCCGCGGAGCGCGCTGTTAATGTAGGGACGGCGGCCGGATATTTTCAGATGCCGCCGAAGAGATAGGCGATGATCAGAACCGCGCCAAAACCGAGAACTGCGCGGGCGGTGACGCCCCAGCAGGATTTCTGAACAGTGCTTTCCATGATTTCCCCGATGGAACATGTCGCCGCAGCGGCCGTGATCGGCGCTGCATGGCGCCCTCTTTAATGAAGAATTCATGAAACCGCAATCGCGAAAAATGGCGAAACCAAGGCAGCGCGGTCATAGGTGCCCCGCGTCCAGCGCATGACATGTCGCAAAATCAGCCGGTTGCCAGAGTGCGACGCAAGAGCCATGGCGCCCTCTTTCCGCCCCAGCTATTAACGGAGCCTCGTGGCCGTATCGTCGCCGCTTGCAAAATGCCGGATTCGTGGCAAAACGCTCGATCATGAACATCCCGGACATCGCCGCCCTCGCCGTCTTCGTCACCCTGTGGATCGGGTATTCCTGGATCACCGACCGGGCGAGGCTTTTCGACCGTGTGAGCCTGACCCGGGCGATGAGCTCGCAGCGCGCGATCTGGATCCGTAACGCCATGCACCGGGACCTGCGCATGATCGACACGCAGATCATGGCCGGCCTCCAGAACGGCACGGCCTTCTTCGCCTCGACGTCCCTCCTGGCGCTCGGAAGCTGCTTTGCGCTGCTCGGTGCCACGGACAAGGTCTTCACCATCCTCAACGACCTGCCGGAGGTCTTCCGCGCAAGCCGCACCGGCTTCGAGATGAAGGTCGGCGGCCTCGCCATCATCTTCGGCTATGCCTTCTTCAAGTTCGGCTGGTCCTACCGCCTCTTCAACTACTGCACGATCCTGCTCGGCGCGATGCCGATGAGCGGCGACATCCACAAGGACCCGGCCGGCGCCGACCTTGCCGCCGACAAGGTGATCCGCATGAACATCCTGGCGGCCAAGCACTTCAACAAGGGGCTTCGCGCCATCTTCCTGTCGATCGGCTATCTCGGCTGGTTCGTCAGCCCCTACCTCTTCATCCTGACGACCATCGGCATCATCGTCGTGCTCGTCCGCCGGCAGTTCTATTCGGAAGCGCGCCTCGGCGTGCTCGAACGCCTCGACTGATCCCTTCCAGAGGCCACCTTGCGGCCATCCGCCCGGCGCAAGCTTGGCGTGACACGATGCCATGGACCAAAGCAATGCGGCGAACCCGAACCATGACGACGACGGTGATTGACGGCAATGTGGCAGGAGACGGCGGCACGAGGCGCCGCCTGCCGCGCATTCCGCTGATCGACCAGGCCCGCGGCGTCGCGCTGATCGCCATGGCGATCTACCACTTCACCTGGGACCTCGGCTATTTCGGCTATATTGATCCGGAGACCGCGACCACCGGCGGCTGGCGTCTCTTCGCACGGGCGATCGCCGGCAGCTTCCTGTTCCTCGTCGGCTTCAGCCTCGTCCTCGGCCACCGCAACGGTTTTCACATGCGGCCGTTCCTCCTGCGCTTCGGCAAGATCGCGTTGGCGGCCGCGGCCATCACCATCACCACCTGGTTCGCCTTTCCGCAGACCTTCATCTTCTTCGGCATCCTGCATGCCATCGCCGCGGCAAGCCTGATCGGCCTTCTCTTCCTGCGCCTGCCGGTCGCCGTCACGCTGCTGGTGGCGGCGGCCGTCGTCACGGCGCCGTTCTATCTGCGTGCGCCGGTCTTCGACCACCCGGCGCTCTGGTGGGTGGGTCTTTCCCCGAACCCGCCGCGCTCGAACGACTATGTGCCGCTGCTGCCCTGGCTGGCGCCGGTTCTGCTCGGCATCGCCGCCGCCCGCCTCTTCGTGGCGAGCACGCTGCCGGAGCGGCTGGCGGGTTTCGGCACTGCGACGAAAGGCTGGTGGAAAAGCCTGCTGGAAAAGGCCGGCCGCCACAGTCTCGCCATCTACCTTATCCACCAGCCGGTGCTGATCGCACTGGTCTACGGTTTCTCGCTGGTGGTTCCGCCACCTGCGGCGGATCCCGCGGCGGGCTACACGAAGAGCTGCATGCGCGCCTGTTCAAACGAGCGCGATGCCGGCTTCTGCCAGAGCTTCTGCGGCTGCACGCTGGAGAGGCTCGTGGGAGAGAACCTTTTCGCCGACCTGAACAGCGGCGCGATCGATGTCACGACGGACGAACGCATTGCAACGATCTCCTCGCAATGCACGGCGAATGCCGAAGCGGGGAGCGACCTGAAGGAGTAGGATCATGAATGCCTATCGCATGAAGCCACTCGCCTTTCCCTGGCCGCCGCTGGTCTACGGCGCGGCCATAGCGGCGGCATTCCTGCTCCAGGCATATTTTCCGCTCGCGGTCGCGCCGACGAATATCTGGTATGCCCGGGCGGCGGGCGGCGTCCTGATCGCGTCGGCCATCGTTCTCGACGTCTGGGCGATGCGCACGCTCATCGATTGCCACACGACGATCCTGCCGAACCGCTGCTCGACCTACCTGGTGACGTCGGGCCCCTACCGCTACACGCGCAATCCCATCTACCTCGGCTACACGCTGACGACCGCCGGCATCGGCCTTGCGATGCTCAATCCCTGGTGCATCCTGACGGCCATCGCCGCGGCCGCCGTCACGAGCATCGTCGCGATCCGCCGCGAGGAGCTGCATCTGCTCTCGCGCTTCGGGATCGATTTCGAGCGCTACTGCTACGGAACCACGCGCTGGATATGAAAGCGTAAGAAGGACGGCGTCAGGTGCCGACGCCGATTTCGGCAAGGCGCGTGAGACAGGCTTCCTCGACATTGTCGAGTTCAGCAAGCGTCTCCTCGATGTCGCGCCGCTTCTGGCGCAGCTCCTCGCGCTTCTCGCTGACCTTCGTCATCAGCAGCTCGAGCTGGCCGACCTCTCCCGGCGGGTCCTTGTAGACGCGGATGATGTCGCGGATTTCGGCAATGGTGAAGCCGATGCGCCGGCCGCGCAGGATTTCCTGGATCAGGCGGCGGTCTGCGGGGCGGAACAGGCGGGTGCGGCCGCGGCGCTCCGGATTGATCAGGCCCTCGTCCTCGTAGAAGCGCAAGGTGCGGGTGGAAACCCCGAATTCGCGCGTCAGCTCGGTTATGGTATAAAACTTGTCCACGCCTGCTCCGATCTCGTCTACCGGCGCATTTTATTGACTTTTACGTATAAGTCAATTTTTCCCTAGCGAACCGCGAACCACCAGGTCGCGATGCCCAGAAATGCGAGGAAGCCGACGATGTCGGTGACGGCCGTCACGAAGACGGCCGAGGACACCGCCGGGTCGGCCCCCGCCCGGTCGAGGAAGAGCGGAATGGCGATGCCGGCAAGCGCCGCCGCCGTCATGTTGATCAGCATGGCGGTCGCGATCACGCCGCCGATATTGGGATCGTGAAACCAGATGCCGGCGACGAGGCCGATCATCAGGCCGAAGGCGACGCCGTGCATCAGGCCGACGCCGGCCTCGCGGCGCACGACGCGCCAGGCGTTGTGGATGTCGAGATTGCGGGTGGCGAGCGCCCGCACCGTCACGGTCATGGTCTGGGAGCCCGCATTGCCGCCCATGCCGGCGACGATCGGCATCAGCACCGCAAGCGCCACGATCTCCTCGATCGTCGCCTCGAACATCGAGATGACGGACGCCGCGAGGAATGCCGTCAGGAGGTTGACGAGCAGCCACGGCGCACGCGAGCGGACCGTCTCGAAGGTGGTGTCGGACAGCTCCTCGTCGCCGACGCCGCCGAGACGCATCAGGTCCTCCTCCGCCTCTTCCTGGATGACGTCGACCACGTCGTCGATGGTGAGCACGCCCACGAGCCGGCCGTTCTCGTCGACGACGGCGGCGGAGAGAAGGTCGTACTGCTCGAAGAGCTGCGCGGCCTCTTCCTGGTCCATCTCGGCCGGGATGGGATGGTTCGTCTCCCGCATGATGGCCTCGATCTTCGTGCCGCGCGCCATGCGCAGCAGGCGGTCGAGATCGATGGCGCCGAGCAGGCGGAAGGTCGGGTCGATGACGAAGATCTGCGAGAAGCTCTCCGGCAGGTCGGCGTCCTCGCGCAGGTAGTCGATCGTCTGGCCGACCGTCCAGAACGGCGGCACGGCGACGAACTCGGTCTGCATGCGCCGGCCGGCCGTGCTCTCGGGATAGTCGAGCGAGCGGCGCAGGCGGATCCGTTCTGTGAACGGCAGCTTGGCGAGGATCTCGTCCTGGTCCTCCTGGTCGAGGTCCTCCAGGATGTAGACGGCGTCGTCCGAATCCATCTCGCCGAGGGCGGCGGCGATCTGCTCGTTCGGCAGGTGCTCGACGATGTCGAGGCGGATCGCCTCGTCGACTTCCGTCAGCGCGGCAAGGTCGAAGTCCGCGCCGAGCAGCGAGACGAGCTGGCGGCGCTGCTCGGGCTGGATCGCCTCCAGGAGGTCACCCATTTCCGATTCGTGCAGCCGCGCGACGTGCCGGCGCAGGTAAAGGAGGTCGCGGTCGGCGATGGCCGCGCCGACATGCATGAGGAAATCCGAGCGGACGGACCCGTCCTCGGCATAGATGTCCTCGCCCTCGAAGGGACTGTGCTCCGCCTGCCCCTGATGGATACGGTCGTCGTCGCCGGTGTCTTCCATCGGGCCGCTCCTTGTATCGGGATCGTCCGGCGCGGCGCGCCGGCCGAGCGGAAACGACAGGGATTGCTTGCAGGGTTCCTCGCAAAGCACCCGATTTGCAGGGCTTCGCCTTCCCTCCTGCTAAAGCAAAGCGCCCGGCCGGTCCATTACCGAAAGCGGCAAAAGCCCGCGGCGGATAAAAAAATCGCAAGCTGTTGCAAATTCATGAAAATCGCAGGTTTTGCGAGGCTCGCCGCACGGCCGGCATTTTCCATATGCCGCAAAAAGGCTAGGAAAAACCGATCTGACCGACAGACGGAGCGACCATGGCAATCCTTCCCATCCTGCGCTACCCCGATCCGCGCCTTCGTTCGCCCTGCAAGCCGGTCGAGGCCTTCGACGGGCGTCTTGCGGCGCTGGCCGACGACCTTGCGGCGACGATGCGCGCCGCGCCGGGCATCGGCATCACCGCCGCCCATGTCGGCATTGCCGAACGGCTGACGGTGATCGAACTGGAGGGCGCGGCCTCTCAGCGCGTCTACGTCAATCCCGCAATCGAATGGGCCTCGCCGCAAACACAGCGCCATGCGGAAGGCAGCGTCTCCATGCCCGGGGTCACCGACGAGGTGGAGCGCCCGGCCCGCATCCGCATCACCTATCAGGACCTCGCCGGCGGCACGCATACGGAGGAAGCGGACGGCCTGCTCGCCGTCTGCCTGCAGCACGAAATCGACCAGCTCGACGGCATTTTCTGGATCGACCGGCTCTCGCGCCTGAAGCGCGAGCGCATCGTCAGGAAGTTCCGGAAGGCGGGGACATAACGGAACCACGGGCAGCTTGCGGCGTTCAGGACCTATCCCAACCCGAGGAAAGGAGAAATCCCATGGTCGCAGCAACGCAGATTCGCGAACATATGGAAGTGCGCGCCGCCGACGGCCGTCATATCGGCACGGTGGACCACATGGAGGGCGACAGCCGGATCAAGCTCACCAAGAACGATTCCGAAGACGGCCGCCACCACCTCATCCCGCTCGACTGGGTCGACCATGTCGATGCGCATGTGCACCTCAACAAGGATGCGGATGAAGTGCGCAAGGAATGGTCGTCCATGAACTGACGGCAGATCATTCATCCACCGAGGAACCCGCCGCAAGGCGGGTTTCCTTTGGCAATGCGCCGGATCAGGCCCGCCCCGCCGCGGCTGCGAGCTTGGCCTCGCAACGGTGCGTCTTCATGGCATGGGAGAGATTGCGCCGTCCCCGCTCGTCCGCATCGGCTTTCGCGGCCTCCATGCTCCTGCACCATTCGGCGTCGAGAACATGATCCGGTATCCGCGGCATGCAGGAGGCCAAGAGCAGCAGCGAGGAAAGAGCAAGAAGACGCATTTCCGAAACCTCTCCGCATCCCGATTCGAAAGGACGCCAAAAACAAAAAACCCGGCTGAAAGCCGGGTTCTTGGTGCGGTCGAGAAGACTCGAACTTCCACGGGTTGCCCCACAGCGACCTCAACGCTGCGCGTCTACCAATTCCGCCACGACCGCATCGTGGTAGGCGTCGTCTTGCGGCGACGGGGGTGCATGTAGCAAAAGGATTTGGGGTGCACAAGGCCGCGCGGGAAGAAAAATGACGGAAAGCGAAACAATTTCAACAGCCCCTTCGAGAACTCCCGGAAACCCCTGAAATCCTTGCATGATCGCCCCTATATCTGGCACAACGAATGCAAAAAGGACGGTCACCATGCAGCGGCAGGACATTTCCGCATCCCTTCTCGCAGTGCCCGGCTCGCCGCCGGTGCGCTGGCGCGTGGCGCCGGGGCTCGTTGCCTATGACCTGGCGGTCGAAACCATGGAAAGCGAGGCAGCGGCCATCGCCCGCGGCGACGCCGACGAGCTCGTCTGGCTCGTCGAGCATCCGCCGCTCTATACGGCCGGAACGAGCGCCGTTCCCGACGACCTCGTGTCGCCGGACCGCTTCCCGGTATTTTCCACCGGCCGCGGCGGCGAGTACACCTATCACGGGCCGGGACAGCGGGTCGTCTATGTCATGCTCGACCTGAAACGGCGCCGGCAGGACGTGCGCGCCTTCGTGGCCGCGCTGGAGGCCGTGGTGATCGACACGCTTGATTCCATGAACATCCGCGGGGAGCGGCGCGAGGACCGCGTCGGCGTCTGGGTGCGCCGCCCGGAGCGCCCGCCGCTGCCGGACGGGGCGCCGGCCGAGGACAAGATCGCCGCCATCGGCATCCGCCTGCGCCGCTGGGTGAGCTTCCACGGCTTTTCGCTCAATGTCGAGCCGGACCTCGAGCATTTCTCGGGCATCGTGCCCTGCGGCATCCGCGGCTACGGCGTGACGAGCCTCGTCGACCTCGGCCTGCCGGTGATGATGAGCGACGTGGATGTCCGCATCCGCTCCTCCTTCGAGCGCGTCTTCGGCCCCACCGTCTCCGACGTGGACTGTCAGCCGAAAAGCCTTTCGCAGGCATAGACGATCGCATGGCCGTGCAGCGCGATGGCGGCGTAGAGGCCGAAGCCGGCGAGCAGCCGCTGCGGTGCCGTCATCGGATCGAGCGCCCGGCGCGGCTTCACCCCGCCAGCGCCGATGAGGCTGAGCACCGTGAAGACCGCAAGGCCGGCGATGAGCAGCAGCACCGGCACGCCGATCCGCCAACCCACCCACAGAATGGCCAGCGTCACCAGGAAACTCGCCGCGAGAAGGGCGGTCCGGCTTGAAAAGACCTGCCGCAGCACCTGCCCGCCGTCGAACCGGTGCATCGGCAGGAGGTTCAAGAGGTTGAAGGCGCCGAGAATCAGCAGGAAGACAAGGATGACGGTGCCCGCGGCTTGCCCGCAGACATCGTGCAGCGCGATCAGCGGCGGCACGAGGAAGGCGGACATGCCCGCGCCCATCAAAGCGCAGACCGCCACCTCGAATCGCGAATTGTACGGCCGCCCGCCGACGGCGACGCCGCCGAGCAGCGGCACGAAGATCATGCGCACCTTCTGGTGCCCGAAAGCCCGGTAAGCGGCCATGTGGCCGAATTCATGCAGCACGATGGCGAGCGTGAGCAGCGTCGACAGCAGGAGCCCGCGCGCGGTAAGGCCGAAGAACGGCCAGAGCAGCAGCGTAGAGAGCACCGCAAGGCCGGCCTGCGTCACCGGACGCTCCAGTATGCCTCGCACCTCGCCGCTGCCCGTCTCCAGCCATTGGTCCAGCGCCTTCATCTCCCGGCGGAGCTGGATGTAGCGGAAGAGGAGAAAGGCGATGCCG